>NZ_JBICKP010000014.1:0-197698 GCF_043104335.1 Pseudomonas sp. WSY_20 | reverse complement strand
TCTTAATTACGCCGGATCCAGCTGGTACCCGCACCATGCCAAAAAATCATGCTGATGCTGGGAAACATTGCCTGTACTTGCCAGACCCAAAAAGCCAAAAGCCCGCAATTACGCGGGCTTCAGGGCATTTTTTGCTAGATCGTACCGGGCAGTGCCCCCAAGGGCGCGACGGCCAGCGCTCAACTTTACAGCTTGGTCGAGACTGCCAAAGCCAACGGCCAAGAGCCCTATGCGTGGCTGCGCCACGCACTTGAGCGCCTGCCGGCGGCTTCATCGGTCGAAGATTACGAAGCCCTGTTGCCTTGGAACTGCTCGCCGGCATTGCCTAGCTGAACGCGCCATCCACTTTGAAGCCGTGGGTTTTATGGAGCGCTTACGAGGGATCGATACCACCAACCGAGGCAGCATCGTACTGCATGAGCGGCTCGGTTTCGTTGAGGCTGGGGTGATCAAGCAGGCTGCATTCAAGTTCGGTCAGTGGCTGGATCTGGGTTTTTACCAACGGATATTGGAGACACCAGCCTCACCAACCGAGGATTAAATCATGGCTTCAAGGCATGTGATGAACTGCTAGCCATTAGCAATCTTGTCTGTGGATGTTGCGACTGACCGCGATGAGCTCTCGTTCGACTCTTTAATTTCGGCTAGCACGTGGTTCATGAGTTTGTTCCTGGATCGATTTAGCGATGCCCGGCGAGCGGCGCTGACCTGTTGCCAGGCAGGCTAGGCGGCTTGCCGGGTACGCTTGAAAGCGTCAGGCGATTGCGGCTATTACGGACATCTCAACGAGCAGGCTTGGCTTGAACATAGCCGCCTCAACGCAAGCTCGCGCAGGAGCCTGACCTTCCGCGACCCACTCTTCCCAAACCTCGTTCATGGCAGCGAAGTCGGTGGTGATGTCTTTCAGATAGATAGTCACTGTGAGGATTTTCGACTTGTGACTACCGGCCTCTTCAAGAAGCCTGTCGATGTTCGCCAGGGTCTCGGCAGTTTGAGTGCGAATGTCGGCATCGTGGTTGTTCGCCAGCTGGCCTGCGAGATAGACGATGCCGTTGTGAATAACGGTGTTGCTCAGGCGCTTATTAGAGTGCAGCCGCTGGATTGCCATGATTATGGGCTTCCTTTTGGTTGGAGTAACGGGAGATATCAAGGCCTTTGGCGCTGATCTTTGGCTTTTTTCCTGCCATCAAATCGACCAACAACCGACCTGAGCCGCAAGACATCGTCCAGCCTAGAGTCCCGTGGCCGGTATTGAGGAACAGGTTGCGGTATTTTGTTTTACCAACAATTGGAGTTCCGTCAGGTGTTGCTGGGCGTAGCCCTGTCCAAAACGTAGCTTTGGTGAGATCCCCACCTTTTGGATAAAGGTCGCCTACAACAAGCTCAAGCGTGTCTCGGCGGCGAGCGTTCAGTGACAGATCGAAGCCTGCGATTTCAGCCATGCCACCAACACGGATTCGATCATCGAAGCGTGTGATAGCAACCTTGTAGGTTTCATCAAGAATGGTGGATGACGGAGCCATACTTGCATCCGTGATGGGAATCGTAAGTGAGTATCCCTTCAGCGGGTAAATAGGTGCCTGGATGCCCAGTGGCTTCAACATCTGGGGGCTGTAACTTCCCAGTGCCAGCACATACTGGTCGGCTACTTCGAGTTTCCCATTGATCCATACGCCGGAAATGATATCTCCAGAACACTCGAGGCGATCAATATTGCATCCAAAACGAAATTCTACGCCAAGCTCTTCAGCCATTTTTGCCAGCTTCCGCGTAAACATCTGGCAGTCACCGGTCTGATCATTTGGTAGGCGAAGAGCCCCTGCCAACTTATCGCGCACACTTGCGAGCGCCGGCTCAGCTTTAGCAATTCCGTCGCGATCAAGTAACTCGAAAGGCACGCCTGACTGTTTCAGGATAGCTATATCCTTAGCAGCATTATCTACTTGAGCTTGAGTGCGGAACAGTTGCGTAGTTCCGAGCTGGCGAGCATCGTAAGATATACCAGTCTCAGCCCTGAGTTCATCCAGGCAGTCTCGGCTATATTCGGAAATCCGAACCATCCGCTCTTTGTTGACGGCATAGCTTGCCGGATTACAGTTGCGCAACATCTGGATCATCCAACGATACTGATCCAGGCTAGACGTAGGCTTGATCGCTAAAGGTGCGTGTTGCTGAAGCATCCATTTAATGGCCTTCAATGGCACTCCAGGTGCGGCCCAAGGTGAGGCATACCCCGGAGAGACCTGCCCTGCGTTTGCGAAGCTTGTTTCCATCCCGGGGCCGTCCTGGCGATCTACCACGACAACTTCAAAACCCTCTCGCGCGAGGTAGTAGGCACTGACAGTTCCGACGACGCCGCTACCGAGTATCAGTACACGCATTTCCAGGCACCTCGTAATTTAGAAATTCTTTGTTCTTCTCGCAGTGCGCGATGCGGCCAGTGTAACTAGATACCAGAAGTGAATTTCGCTGAATAAGTAACGTAGCTCAGCTAAAAATCTTAAAATCGCTGAAGAACATAAGCAATCTTTCGGATGCTTTTTTGCCAATCCAGTGGTTTGTGTTGCCGGCAACTACATGATTGATGAAATGCTGCGTTATGACGCGAAAAAGAGGGCATTAACGCTCAATTCCTGCGCGCTTTTGGATTTTCTCGTTGGTAAACTGCGTTAAACCGCACGGCTTCGATTAAGGGCAAGAGATAACGAAGACACTGATATCAGGGCCAGATGCCAAGCGGTGAGATAAGAATAAAAAGGAAGGGTAAAGCGCTGCTGCTTAGATGGACGTAGCCGGTCGGTTTGCCCGGAGGATTGTAGCTTCGCGACAGCCTGGGTGCTGATTTGCACCCAGGCTCTATACCATCTGCCTATTAGGTTATTTTGCCCCAGGGATTCCATCCCCGCGAATCGAGCAACCTTTAGTCTCGATCACAAAGAACAACGCAATAATCCCAAGTGCTGATGCAATCATGATGTAGTAGGCAGGTGCGTCAGGTGAACCGAGGAATTTAATAATTTGATCGCATACCAGTGGTGTTGTTCCGCCAAAAATAGAGGCCGAAATATTGTAGACAATGGCCAGCGCCGCGTACCGGATTTGCGTTGGGAACATTGCCGGAAACATGGCGGAAATGGTGGCAAGTTGAGGAACAAAGAACGCTCCCAGCACTGCAAATCCTATCATCGATCCCGTCAGCCCTGTGGACATGAGCTTGAACATGGGGATCGCTAAAATGAAAAGACCTATTAGCGAGAAGTACCACATCTTTTTGAAGCCAACCACATCTGAGATTCGCCCCGCAAATGGTATGAACATCATCATGGCCAACATTCCAACCAGAGGCGCAAGCAATGACATGTTCTCGCTCGCCCCAACTTCTTTGTGCATGTAGGTCGGCATGTATGCCAGCAGGATATAATAAGTTATGTTCAGTGCTGCTACCAAAACCCCTAGCGACAATGCTGCCTTTTTGCATTTCCCAAAAATTTCAGCAATAGAAGTCTTCGGTCGAACAGGCTCGCTTGCCATCTTCTTTTCGAGCTCTAGAAACACAGGGGTGTCTTCGATCCTGGTGCGCAAATAGACCGCGATGACGCCCAGAGGAGCTGCGATCAGGAATGGAACGCGCCACCCCCACTCGTACATGGCGGCATCTCCAATGACGACCGATACGCTCAAGGTCACCAAAGCACCGAGTGAAAAACCTGCGAGGGAGCCAAACTCCAGGAAGCTACCGTAAAAACCTCGCCGCTTGTCAGGCGCGTATTCCGCTAGAAAAGTAGCTGCTCCACCGTACTCACCGCCAGTTGAGAAACCTTGGATGAGCCTCAGCGCGATAAGCGCTACAGGTGCTATCCAACCTACCGATTGATAAGTAGGCAGGATGCCAATAATAAATGTTGCTACAGACATCATTAGGACAGTCATGGCTAGCACACGCTTGCGGCCAATTCGGTCACCTAGCGGCCCCCAAAACATCCCGCCAAGGGGTCGAATGAGGAACGAGATAGCGAATGTTGCCAGGCCGAAGTAAAGGGCTTCAGATTGAGAGCCAGGAAACAAGGCGGCTGAGATGAAGGTGAGCCCGTAAGCATAGATTCCGTAATCGAACCATTCCGTCGCGTTGCCTAATGCAGCTGCGACCACGGCTTTGCGAGGCATGCTCATGTTCGAGCTTTTTATTGTGCTCGAAGAAATGGTTGAAGCTGGATGCGTACTAATAGACATAATTTACCACTTTTCTTAGGTAAGACGAACTGGCTAGTCAGGCTTGAATGCACATGGCCAAATGACCAACTGCTGATCTGCGCTTTATCGCGAAGCCGATTTTTGATTTCGATAATAGTTGGCAGTTATGCAAGAAGTCGCTGTAGGGCATGTTGTCACCTTTTTTTGTTATCTGTCTTTTAGCGCTTGAGCAGGAGGTCTACGCCACCAGCCCAGTCGGGGGTATTACTTCTATTCAGCGTCGTCCTTGATAAGTTTCAGGCGTTAGGCACAGGTTGACTCGCTCCCTGGGGAACAATCAACTTTCGACCTCTTCAAGGCTGCGTGCTTTTTTTGTAAAACAAAGGAGTGGCTGGAGTGATGGTGCTTTAAGGCACCATCACATTGTCGCTGAAGATAGCCGTGACACTATAACTCCAGCGACTTGCAAACTTTTCGTCAGTCCTTGACGAAGAGCTTGCGAGGAGTCGAGCAGAACGTCTCGACCCCAGTATCAGTGATCAGGATGCTCTCGGTAATCTCGAGCCCCCAATCATCCATCCATAGGCCAGGCATGAAGTGGAAGGTCATACCAGGTTTGAGCACGCTGTTGTCGCTCGGGCGCAGGCTCATGGTGCGCTCGCCCCAATCTGGTGGATAGCTGATACCGATCGGGTAACCGCAACGGCTGTCCTTGTGGATATCGAACTTCTCAAGCACGCCGAAGAAGGCACGTGCGATATCACCAGTGGTGTTGCCAGGCTTGGCGGCCTCGAGGCCGGCAGCGATACCTTCGACGACTGCTTTCTCGCCGTCGATGAAATGCTGCGGTGGCTTGCCCAGGTAAACAGTTCGGGACAGCGGGCAGTGATAGCGCTTGTAGCAGCCGGCGATTTCGAAGAAGGTGCCGGCGCCGACCTTGAATGGAGAGTCATCCCAGGTCAGGTGTGGGGCGCTAGCGTCTGCTCCGGTAGGAAGCAGCGGCACGATGGCCGGGTAGTCCCCGCCATAGCCATCGACACCGAGAATGCCACTGGCATAGATGTCAGCAACCAGCTCGTTCTTCCGCATGCCGGGCTCAATGCGTTCCAAGATGCGGTCATGCATCTTTTCGACGATTCGAGCAGCCACACGCATGTAGGAAATTTCTTGCTGGGACTTCACCGCACGCTGCCAGTTTACGAGCGCGTTCGCGTTGACGAACTTGGCCTTGGGCAGATGCTGCTGCAGTGCCAGGTATGCCGCAGCGCTGAAGTAGTAGTTGTCCAGCTCAACGCCGATAGTGAGCGAATCCCAGCCACGCGCCTGGATCACCTCTTTGCAGAGGTAGTCCATTGGGTGCCGTTCAGTCGACTGAACGTAGATATCGGGGTAGCCGACAATGTTGTCTTGCTTCATGAAGACAGTACGTCGAGCGCCGTTAGCGTCTTGGTTGCGGCCATACCAAACAGGCTCACCTTCCATGGCCAGCAGTACGCACTGGTGGACGTAGAACGACCAACCGTCGTAGCCGGTCAGCCAAGCCATGTTCGAAGGGTCAGTAACCAGCAGCAGCTCAATGTTCCTAGCCTGCATTTCTGCACGAACTTTGGCGATACGCTGGGCGTACTCCTCCCGTGTAAACGGAAGGTTCACAACAATTTCAGACATGATCGATCCCTCATGATTGGGGTATGGTTTTATTGTGTTGCCTGGTGATTCAGTTGTTGTAGAGCAAGCCTTTGCCTGTGCTGATTGCTCTGGAAAAAGCCAGGTTCGCAATCGCTGTGTCCTGAACGCCTGTGCCGGTGAGATCGCAAAGAGTTACGTCGGTTGGAGTCAACCTTCCGACGCGATCTCCAAGGATCACCTGACCCAGTTCGGCGTACACACGAAGGTCTTGTGCAACACCAGCGTTGATCGCGTGATGGAGCTCTCCAAGTGTTGCCGTCTGGCTGACTCGATCCGCAACGTAGTGATCGACTGCTGCTATTACCTCAGGAGCAACCTCGTTTTTGTGTTCAGTGTCTGCCCCCATAGCCGTGATATGGAGACCGGGCCGCAAGTGCCTGCGATGTAAAATTGGTTGATTGCTTGGCGTGCAGGTGACTGCAATGTCAGCGCTCGACATTGCTTCATCGACCGACTCTGCGGCAGTGGCTTCCAGGCCGTAGAGGCTCGATAGCTGCAAGGCCAGTTGCTGCGCTTTTGCGGAACTCCTAGCCCATACCCGAACTCGCTTGATATCCCGCACAAGAAGGAGCGCTTTGAGTTGAAGCTCGGCCTGTTCTCCTGCACCAAGAAGGGCAACCTCTTCACTGTCCTGGCGGGCGAGCCAACGTGCAGCCACAGCCCCAGCAGCTGCTGTCCTAACGGCAGTGAGGTATCCGTTGTCGAGTAGGAGCGCCTGGAGAAGTCCAGTGCGTCCAGAGAGCAGCATCATCATGCCGTTCAAACTTGGTAGGCCTAGACCAGGATTGTTGAAGAAGCCTGGACTGACCTTGATAGCGAAATTATCAAGGTCTGGCAGGTAAGCGGTTTTGACGTCCACCTCGCCATTGTGCTCGGAGATGTCTAACCGGAGGATTGGCGGCATGACCACTTTGCCTCTGGCCAGCGATGCAAATGCGTTTTCCACTACATCGATACTGTCTGTATCGAGTGTTACGCACTCACGGATTTCGCGTTGGTTAAGCAGAAGGACTTCGCTCACATGGCACCTCTTTAAGCACGTGCTGGGCGGCGGTCGCGCACAGCTTCCAGGATGATGCGTTGGTGTTGAGCCATGTCGACATTCCCACCGCTCACGACGATCACGATTGGCCCTTGAGCTTCAACCTGCCTGGTAAGCAGAGCTGCGATACCTACCGCTCCCGCTCCCTCAATGACGAGCCGTTCTTCTAAGTAGGCATGTAGCATCGCATCCGCGATTGAGTCTTCATTGAGCAAAATCACTCGGTCGATGAATCGACGGGTAAGTTCAAATGTGTATTGGTTTCGCAGACCAATTCCGCCACCGAGCGAGTCGGCCAGCGTGGCTACTTCCTCAACATTCACGGGCTTTCCAGCCTCGAGGCTCTGTGCCATTGCTGCGCCAAGCCTCATGCTTACACCATGGGTTTTCACCTGAGGAAGTAGTGCTTTGAGCGCCAAGGACACGCCGGAGAAAAGCCCTCCACCCGAAAGCGGTATGAGTACCTGCGAAACGGAAGGGAGTTGCTCAGCGATCTCCAGACCCAAAGTGGCTTGGCCTGCAATTACGTCCTGGTGATCGAAAGGAGGTATGAAGGTAAGGCCCTCTTCTTGAGCAAGACGGGCAGCTTCGAACTGAGCATCGTCTTGAGAGTTACCAACCACCTGCACGGCGGCGCCCAGCGCACGAATCGCCGCCACCTTGTTGGATGGGACAAGCCTTGAAAGGCACACGGTAGCGCGAACGCCGGCGGCAGCTGCGGCATAGGAAAGGGCACGACCATGATTGCCCGTTGAAGCGGTTACTACTCCCAGAGCACGCTGTTGAGAGGTAAGGCCCGCAATCGCGTTCGTGGCCCCTCTCAGTTTGAAGCTACCAGTCGCCTGGTGGCATTCCAGCTTGAGGTACACGGGCACTTTCATGAAGTCGGAGAGGCTTGGAGAGAGCTCCATTCGCGTTTCGCGCACCAGGTGCTTAGTGCGATCCCGGGCGATGAGGGCCTCTCGAACTGTCACTGCCGGCATGGTAGACCACCGAACGATTGTTTTTTCGGAGTCTACGAGCCGCTGATTGTCATAATGAATGTACTAGGGCAATCCGGTGGCGTTTTTTCAGATTTGCTTCAAACGGTCAGAAGTCATGGACTCCTGGGTATTGTTCAAAAGTCATCCGCATGGTTTTCAGGGCCTGGGATAGCTCGCTTTCACTCGTTTCAGCGCCGATGCAAAGCCGGATGCCGCGTGCTGGGGTCACCCCCCGAACGGTGAACGGCTCCGGTGACGTAACCGCAATATGCTGTTGTCGTAGTGTGCGCACCAGGCTGGAAACATCCCAATGTGTTGGCACATTCAGCCAAGCGTTTAACGAATGAGGGCGATGGCAATAGAGGTAGTCCCCCATCTCGTCTGCTACCAGCTTCTGGCGTGTCTCTAGGAGCCTTCGCTGCAGTTGGATCAATGTGTCGGCCCTCCCATCCATAATCCACCGTGCGGCAACCTCGGCAAGCATGGGGGCTGCCATCCAGCTCGTCACGCGAAGGATGCTTTCTGTTCGCAGCGCCAGTCGTTTAGGTACTTTAAGGAACCCGATTCGTAGCCCAGTCAGAACTGACTTCGTCATGCTGGTGCAGTAAAACGAGAGCTCGGGGGCATATGAGCTGATTGGAGGGCCTTCGTATTGGTTAAGCAGGGGGCCGTAGACGTCATCCTCAATAATGTGGACACCGAAGCGACGAGCGATGGAGGCTATCTCTTTCCTACGGCTATTGGGCATCAACGCGCTGGTCGGGTTATTAAGGTTCGGCGTGCATACCAGGGCCGTAACGCGCTCGTTGCCGCAGATGTCCTCAAAGTGCTCGGGATCAATCCCGTCACGATCAGTGTCTAGGCCTTTCAGATTGAAGCCGAGGACTTGAGAGTTCCCAATGACACCGTGATCGGTCATGCCTTCACAGAGCACCAGGTCATCAGGGCCTGCAAGGGAGGCCAGCGCCAGGAATAGCCCGTGGGCCGCCCCATTTGTGATCAACACATCTTCTCGAGCCAGCCCTGGCAAGCCAAGACGCCCAAGCCAATGGCAGGCGGCATCACGATGAGCATCGAAGCCCGCTACAGGTCGGCACAATCGGATCCAGCTTTGATCGACCTCATTAGCAAGCTCGGCGCATGTTTCTCGCCAGTACCTGTCATGCTCTGGGGTGTGAATGATTCGGGCGGTGGATAGATCGACGAGTGCGCGCTCGGGAGCATCGAGAATGTAGCTTGCTACACGGTCACTCATTCGCCGAGAAACGAAACTCCCGCGACCCACTTCGCACCTTACTAGCCCTTGGCGCTCGAGTTCCTTGTAGGCGTTTGTCACGGTTTGGACACTGATCCCCAAGGCATCGGCAACCTGCCGTTGAGGTGGCAGGCGCTGATCATCCGCCAGCTTATGCTGCTCGATGTCCGAGCTGATCGCTTGGACAAGAATCTTGTACTTGGACTCGCCGCCACGGGCGTGCTCAACCGCTTCCCGCCATTTTTCCATCATCGCTATGCTTGCTCCTAAGCCACGGCCTACAGCATGGACGTTACAACATATCGAGATCAATTGTCCTAGTGCAATGCTCGTCACGGAAAGCCTTTTGTATGCTCATCTCACGCTTCCGAGGAAGGCTTGGGTCTTCTTCAAGCTACCGCTATCAATTCCAAAAATAGCGGCGCTGCAGCGTGATCTTCTATCTGCCCAAAACTCCGCGCCACGCGGGCCAATTACAATAGAGGGAGATTTTTGATGAACTTGGTCACTTCGCTTTCCGCAGTCGCTCAACGCCTGACCCTGGCGTGTGCCATTGCGAGCATCGCCGTATCCGCACACGCAGCTACAACCCTCGACTCTCTCAAAGAGCAGGGCAGTGTTCGGATTGGCTATGCCAACGAAACGCCTTTCGCCTATACCGGAACCGATGGAAAAGTCACGGGCGAGTCGCCTGAAATCGCCACCGCGATTTTCAAGCAGTTGGGGATCAAGGACGTCAATGGTGTACTCACCGAATGGGGATCGCTGATTCCTGGCCTGCGAGCTGGTCGTTTCGATGCTATCGCAGCCGGCATGTACATCACTCCAGCCCGCTGCAAGCAGGTCTTGTTCACCGACCCTCACTACCAGCTCCCTGACGCGCTCCTGGTGCCGAAAGGCAATCCCAAGGAGCTGTTCAGCTACGAAGATGTCGCAAAGAACCCAGAAGTGAAGCTGGCCATTATGGCGGGCACCGTGGAGCTCCAGTACGCCCGTGACTCTGGCGTGAAAGACGAACAAATCCTCCAGGTTCCAGATACCACGGCTCAGCTGCAGGCAGTTCGTGCCAAGCGGGCAGATGCTGCTGTAGGCACACAGCTCACGATGAAAGGGCTCGCGGCCAAAGGCGGTGATTCGGTAGAGGCCATGACCGACTTCAAAGATGACCCTTCCCATATCGGCTACGGTGCCTTGGCCTTCAGACCGGAAGACAAGGAGCTTCGTGACCAGGTCAATGCCCAGCTCAAGAAATGGCTCGGTAGTGAAGAACACCTGAAAACAGTGGCGCCATTCGGATTCGACAAGAGCAACCTCACTACGAAAACAGCTGCGGAGCTCTGCGGGCAGTAACACTGCATCCAAATCGGCGCGTCAAACCCACTGCCGCGCCCTTGGCTGATTTAACGTGAGGTAGAGTCAAATGGCAGATTTACTACCACTTATGCTCCAGGGCGCATGGGTTACCCTGCAGGTCACCTTCTTCGGATCTCTCCTGGCCATCGTTGCAGCGACCCTGGCGGCACTCGGCAAAATGTCGACATGGAGACCGCTCCGCTGGTTTTGCGTCGTCTACATTGAGATCTTTCGGGGTACGTCGCTGCTCGTTCAATTGTTCTGGCTCTTCTTCGTCCTTCCGCTTCCTCCATTCAATCTCGAGCTGAGCCCCTACACCGTCGCAATCGTTGGCCTTGGGCTACATATTGGCGCTTATGGTGCAGAGATAATGCGCGGCGCGATTAATTCGGTAGCTAAAGGTCAATATGAAGCTTGCACAGCACTTAACTTTGGCCCATTCACACGCTTTCGTCGCATCATTTTGCCGCAAGCCCTGCTCGCAGCGATGGGGCCTGGAACTAATCTGCTGATCGAGCTGTTGAAAAACACATCCCTTGTTTCCCTTATAACGCTTGCAGATTTGAGCTTCAGGGCGCGCCAACTCGATCAGGCTACATTCGAGACTCTCAAGGTCTTCGCCCTAGCGCTGCTCATGTACTTCGTAATGGCCCAAGCGATTAACTTGGCAATGCGGCGTTTAGAACGACATCTGGCCCGTGGTCGTGTCCAAGGGAGCCTGTGATGAATTTCTTCGACTGGAACTATGCGATACAGCTCATGCCCGAATTGTTCCGGGCAGCTCTTAACACAATCGGCGTCACGTTGCTGGGCTTTGCAATCGCTATCGTTCTTGGACTGTTCCTCGCCATTGGCAGACGCAGCGCAAGAATATGGATCTCTTGGCCAATAGGTGGGGTGATCGAATTTATCCGCAGTACACCTTTACTGATCCAAGTTTATTTTCTTTATTACGTTCTGCCTAACTACGGCGTTAGCCTGACAGCAATGCAAGTAGGCGTGTTAGGCATTGGTCTACACTACGCCTGCTATCTGGCAGAGGTATATCGAAGCGGCCTTGATGCGGTTCCGCGAGGCCAATGGGAAGCAGTGACAGCACTCAACATGAGTCCTTCGCTTGCCTATCGAAACATCATTTTACCCCAAGCTCTCCGTCCGATTTTGCCACCGGTTGGGAACTACCTGGTTGCGATGCTGAAAGATACACCTGTGCTTTCAGCTATCACTGTCGTTGAGATCATGCAGCAAGCAAAGAACATCGGCTCTGAGACGTTCCGATATCTTGAGCCCATCACCATGGTAGGCGTGTTCTTCCTTGTTCTGAGTATTGTTCTGGCTTATTTGGTACGCCGCGTTGAAGCGCGCTTGGAGCAAAAATAATGACCACCTCTCCAGTTTCCAACATTCAGATAGCTCCAAGCGGAATTTTGACAGGTGTCAGTTCAGGCGCCATTTCGTCCCCGGCCATTGGCAAGCCCATGGTTAGCTTCCGCAGCGTAACTAAGCGATATGGCAACTTCACTGTTTTGGACGGCCTGGAACTGGATGTTTCGGCAGGCGAAAAAGTCGCCATCATTGGCCCCAGCGGATCAGGTAAATCGACGTTGCTCCGAGTGCTGATGACCCTCGAGGGAATCGATGAGGGGAGCATTCTGGTCGAAGGCGAGTCGCTGACTCACATGCAAGGAAGGAATGGAAAGCTGGTTCCAGCCGACGCGAAGCACGTGCGTGCTGTCCGGGGCAAAATAGGAATGGTATTCCAAGGGTTCAACCTCTTTCCCCACCGTACTGCGCTGCAAAATGTCACTGAGGCCCCCGTCCATGTCCTGGGTGTAAAACCAGCCGAAGCCAGGGATCGCGCCGTGCAGTTGCTGGAAATGGTTGGACTGGGTGCCAAGCTCGATCATTACCCTTCGCAACTGTCTGGTGGCCAGCAGCAGCGGGTCGCGATAGCACGGGCCCTAGCTATGAGACCAAAGGTCATGCTTTTCGACGAGGTCACCTCGGCGCTCGACCCGGAACTCTGCGGTGAAGTCCTTAACGTCATCCGTCGACTTGGAAGCGAGCATAAGCTGACCATGCTTATGGTTACTCACCAAATGGGCTTTGCTCGGGAGTTTGCGGATCGCGTTTGCTTCTTCTACAAGGGTCGAATTCATGAACAAGGTGCTCCAGGCCAACTGTTCGAGACCCCCCAGGAAGAGCGTACCCGCAGTTTTCTGAGCGCCGTTAGAGAGGCAAATTAAGGATTTCTGCTAGCTCTTCAGGAGTAGCCCTCCTGAAGAGCCAAGAGGTGCTAAGCATCATCAATTGGAAGTGTGAATCCGGCCTTTACCCGATCCATCACGACCATTGTTTTGAAACTCTTGATGTCATTGTTTTCGTAGAAGAACCTTCGGGTGAAGTTCTCGTAGTCCTCCATATCCTTTGAGGTTACGAGGAGTACAAAGTCAGCATCACCCGTGACATAGGATCCGCTCATGACCTCAGGAGTATTTTTAATGGCCTGCTTGAACTTATCGATAATGTCTGAGCGCTCTCGTTCCAAAGTGACCAGCACCAGCATGGTGACATGTCTTCCAACCGCTTTAGGGTTGATAATGGAGACGTCGCTCTCGATGACCCCTTCACTGCGCAGGCGCTTAAGCCTGCGCTGGCACGCCGTGGAAGATAAACCGACCAAATCACCAAGCTCTTCAGAGGTGAGCCTATTGTTGACTTGCAAGGCACTTAAAATTCGTAAGTCAATCCTATCAAGCTCCATGAGTTTCTCACCCCTACTAATACTTGATGAAAATGTGTCAGTTGCGTTAGCTGAGTGTACATCAGATACGTCAGCCAACAAAGCTAAATGCCAATGCTAGTAGTGCACCACCCCTACGCACTGGTTACACCTGTTGGGTCGAGTCATAGCCGCTGCGCTGAGCCTTAGCCTACTTGAACGACAAACAAATAAGGAATATGCAATGAAACCTAGTCCCATCAAGCCAACTATCGATTTCGACCAACAAGGGGTGTCACACGGGTTCTTGAAGCTGCCTTACTCACGTGATGACTCTGCGTGGGGTGCGATCATGATTCCTATCACCGTCATGAAAAACGGGATCGGCCCGACTGTGCTCCTCACTGGCGGCAATCATGGCGACGAGTATGAAGGCCCGATTGCACTCACCAAGCTGGCCAATCAACTGGACATCGAAACAGTCAGAGGGCGAATCATTATTTTGCCCTTCATGAACTATCCTGCTTTTAAAAACGCCTCCAGAACCTCTCCGATTGATCGCGGGAATATGAATCGTACCTTCCCAGGTAAGGCTGACGGGACAGTTACGGAAAAAATTGCTGATTATATCCAGCGACACTTGTTGCCATTGGCGGATTACGTCCTTGATATCCACTCTGGCGGCAAGACTCTGGACTTCATTCCATTTGCCGCTGTTCATATTCTGCCGGACAAGCTGCAACAGCAGAAAGGCGAACGGGCAATGGATGCTTTCGCGGCTCCCTACAGCATGAAAATGCTGGAAATCGATAGCGTGGGCATGTTTGATACGGCTGTCGAAGAAGCCGGCAAAATCTTTGTGACTACCGAGCTTGGTGGTGGGGGTACAGCCAGCTCCACCACTATTAAAATTGCAGAGCGCGGGGTACGAAATTTCCTGGTTCATGCAGGGGCGGTCATGGGTGATCTTGATATTGCACAGGACAGCATCTTCTTGGATATGCCTGACGACAATTGCTTCATTGCAAGCGAGCATGCCGGGCTCATTGAATACTGCTTCAATCTGGGCGATCAGGTCTCCAAAGGCGATGTGATTGCTCGAGTGTACGACGTCACAAGAACAGGTGTGGCACCTACCGAATACAAGGCCCAACGTGACGGCCTTCTTGCCTGCCGTCACTTCCCGGGGCTTGTGCAGTGCGGTGACACAATCGCAGTTCTGGCTGAGAAAATCTCTTAAACATCTGCCCCTTCAACAAGGCTGCCAAGTGCAGCCTTTTTTGTTTTTCTACACCTAATTGGTTTTGTTCCAATCATTTCTTATGCACCTACAGACCTGAAATCGCATCTCTGATAAATGACGCAGGAAAGCTGCGCAACTGTGAAAACATCACAGTATTACTGCGCACGCCGGCTGGATTACTCATATTTCCAGCGTCAAGCCAGACATAGAATGATCCTCATCGAACATCAGCTTTATCTCTTCGAGGCATATAAAAATGAAAGATCTTGCGCCCTCCGCCCTCAATAAGCTTCGTCGAAATGACCTGCTTGAAACTCGGGCTTACATTGATGGGCGCTGGGTTACTGGCGAGGGCTCGCTCGACGTCACGGATCCAGCTAATGACCAGGTGATCGCGCAGGTAGCCCATTGCGACGAGTCCTGGGTAGATCTGGCCGTCGAAGCCGCTTCGCGTGCCTTCGATGGTTGGCGGAACACCTTGCCGGCACAGCGTGGTGCAGTCCTTCGTAAATGGGCAGCACTGATGCGTGAGAACCAAGAAGATTTGGCGGTCATCATGACCTGCGAGCAAGGTAAGCCGCTCAGCGAATCACGCGGAGAGATCAATTACGGCGCGAACTTTGTCGAGTGGTTTGCGGCAGAAGGTGAGCGTTGCTACGGCGAGACAATTCCAAGTCATCTCCCGAACAGCCAGTTGGTCACTAAGCTGCAGCCGATTGGTGTAACCGTGGCCATCACGCCCTGGAACTTCCCCAGCGCCATGATCACCCGCAAGGCTGCTGCTGCACTGGCGGCTGGATGCCCGATGATCGTCAAGCCGGCGCCTGAAACTCCGCTGTCTGCCCTGGCTCTCGCCCGGTTGGCTGAAGATGCTGGTATTCCTGGTGGTGTGTTCCAGGTGCTGACCGGGGGTGCACCGAAGATGTCGGCTCGTCTCTTGGCCGCCTCCGCAGTCCGTGCGTTCAGTTTCACCGGTTCCACAGAGGTTGGTCGGATTCTGCTGCGTCAGTCTGCGGATACGGTCAAGAAAGTATCCCTTGAACTGGGTGGCCATGCTCCGTTCATTGTCTTCGATGATGCCTCGATTGCTGAGGCTGTCGAAGGCTGCATTGGCGCCAAGTTCGCAACCTCAGGTCAAGATTGCCTGGGCGCGAATCGCATCTATGTGCATCGCAACATCTACGGTCAATTCGTAGAGGAATTCACCAAGGCCACCGAGAAGTTACGCGTTGGCCATGGCCTTGAAGAGGGCGTCGATATCGGCCCAATGACTAGGGTAACGGTTGCCAACAAGTGCCGAGAGCAGATTTCGAATGCTCTCTCGCTGGGTGCAAAACTCACCTGCGGCGGTATCGACAATCACTTGGGTAGCAGCTTCGTCCTTCCGACTGTTCTGGCTGACGTCACGGACAAAATGGACATCGCTTTCGAAGAGACCTTCGGCCCCGTGGCGGCAATCCTGCCCTTCGATTCCGAAGATGAAGTAGTGACCAGGGCCAACAACACCGAGTTCGGCCTCGCTGCCTACGTGTACACCAACGACCTTCGTCGTGCCTGCCGAGTTTCTGACCGACTCGAGTACGGCATGGTCGCACTCAACACTCCGAAGTTCACAGGCGCGCCAATTCCGTTTGGCGGTTGGAAGCAATCGGGCTTGGGCCGTGAAGGCTCGAAGCACGGATTGGCTGAGTACATGGAACTGAAATACGTCTGCATCGGCGGTCTGTAAATATCACAAGAGGATTGAAACATGGATAAGCAAAAGCAAGATTTGATCTCCCAACAAGATCGCGGTGCAGTGCTTCACCCATTCACCCAGCTTAAAGACTTTGCCTCTGGGAAGGCAGGTGATCCAACAATCATCGAAACCGCGAAAGGGATCACTATCACCGACGCGACTGGCCGTGAGTACATCGATGGTTTCGCTGGCCTGTACTGCATGAACGTCGGCTATGGCCGTACCGAAGTCGCCGAGGCGATCTCCAAACAAGCCCACAAGCTGGCGTACTATCACACCTACGCTGCGCATACCACGGAAGAGCTCGCTCGCCTTTCTGACCGCCTGGTGAAGATGGCTCCGGGCAACATGAGCAAGGTCTTCTACGGCATGTCCGGTTCGGATGCCAACGAGACCCAAGCCAAACTGGTCTGGTACTACAACAATCTGCGCGGTAAGCCGAACAAGAAGAAAATCATTGCTCGTGAGCGCGGCTATCACGGTTGCTCGGTAGTTTCTGGTTCCATGACCGGCATGTCCTTCTACCATGACCACATGGATCTGCCGATTGCAGGGATCCTGCGTACTGGTGCTCCTCACTACTACTGGGGCGCCGAGCTAGGTGAGACTGAGCTGGAATTCTCTGCCCGCCGTGCACGTGAACTCGAAGAGCTCATCCTGCGCGAAGGCCCAGACACCATCGGCGCATTCATTGCTGAGCCTGTGCTCGGAACCGGCGGTATTACCCCTCCGCCAGAAGGCTACTGGGCTGCTGTTCAGCCTGTGCTGAAAAAGTACGACATCCTGCTGATCGCTGACGAAGTAATTACCGGATTTGGTCGTACTGGTGCCATGTTTGGCTGCGACAAGTACGGTATCGAGCCTGACCTGATCACTGTAGCGAAAGGGCTGACTTCTGCCTACGCACCGCTGTCGGCTTCGATTGTTGGTGAGAAGGTGTACAAAGTGATGGAAGAAGGCGCTGATCGTGTAGGTGCGTTCTCCCACGGTTACACCTACTCTGGCCACCCTATCGGTGTCGCGGCAGCAAACGCGGTGCTCGATATCGTCGAGGGCGAAAACATTCCAGCTCACGTCGACAAGGTTGGTCAGTATTTCCAAAAGTCGATGCAGGAAACCTTCTCCTCGCTGCCAATCGTCGGCGAAGTGCGCGGTGTAGGCATGATGGCCGCCATTGAATTCGTAGCTGATCCAGCTACCAAGAAGCGATTCGACCCAGCCCTCAAGGTTGGTGCACGGATTTCGAAAGCAGCCCGTGATCGCAACCTGATTGCTCGTGCCATGCCTCACGGTGAGATCCTGGGCTTTGCTCCTCCCCTGGTCACGACCGAGCAGGAAGTGGATCGCATCATCAGCATCGCACACGAAGCTGTGCTCAGCGTCCTTGATGAGCTGAAGCTCTGAGCCATCAAGGCCAGCAACTATGCCAGCCCAATTGTCCTCTTCGTTTTGAGCCCGCCGTTAGGCGGGCTTTTTTTGAGCAGTCACAATCGAAGCAAAGGCGCTCGCATTAGCTCATGAGGACGTACTCTCAGTTCAGATACTTGTCCAATACCCAGAAATTAAAGCCCGTACCTGACAACCTCCATGAGAGCGATGTAAGTATCGCTTCTTGTCGTCCGTTTTCACGGGGCAGGCCCAGTTAACAGAAAGTCGACAGAAAATCCTCTGAGGTGATCCATCAATGATCCTTCACCGACCGAGCTCCCAGAGTTTCCATCATAATCCTTGCTGATCGAAAAGCCTTGGCAATTTGGCACGTAATTCGCAATCTCGTACTGACGCCAATCCAGCATTGCTTGACCGTAAGCGCTCCATGAAGCCCCCATTCAAAGCGCCCAACTGATGCCCGATGCTGTGCTCCCGATTTCTCAGGAGCCCAGTAGTCATGATGCGACCCGACGCAAAAGTCGAAAAAGTGTATCTGTACCCCAAGCCTGTCGACTTCCGAAAATCCATTGACGGCCTGGCTGCACTGGTTGAGCTGGACATCAAGGTTGCAGTATTCGACCCGGTGCTTTTTGTCTTCCTCAACAAGTCACGTAATTGCGTGAAAATTCTGTATTGGGAACGCAACGGCTTCTGCCTTTGGCTCAAGCGCCTGGAGTCCGAACGATTCAAAACATCGCCTGAGGTGACGGACGAGGCGATTGTCCTGACCGTCCAGGAGCTCAACTGGATGCTCGACGGTTTTGACCTTTGGCGTAACCGTCCTCATCAGGTTTTGACGCCGCGCTTTGTGACCTGATTTGGTATAATCCAGGGCATGGATTCCGTGCCCGAAAACCTCCCTGACGACCCTCAACTACTCAAGCAAATGCTTGCGAAGATGCAGTCGCGGGTCGGTTTTCTCGAGGAGGAAAACGCGCTGCTGCGCCAGTGATTGTTTGGGCAAGTCCGAGCAAACAGCTGATCCAGCAACGCCACAATTGGCCCTTTTCAACGAGGCCGAAAACGCCTCCGAAGCTGTCGACGAAGACGTTGAAGAAGAGGTCCTTGCTCCTACCAAGCGTTGAGCGAAAGGTACTCCAAGCCGACTGCAAGCCCGGTGCGCTTGTTCGCATCAGGCAGTGCGTGGCCTTGCGCGATGCTGGCAGTGTACTTGGCGGCAATTTCAAACACATCGTCAAGGCCATTATACGCGATAGCATTATCGATTCTTGCCAGCGCGCCTTGCAAAATCGGAATATTCACCGCCCCCCTTCATGTCGGGCTCGGCAGTCAAGATTTGAGTATTTATTTCAATAACACGCTCAAATGGAAAGAAGATCAATTCCATTACATATCAGCCAACTTCTGAAAGGTCTTCTTGTGAGTCCTGAGAACGAGTTTGGTTTCTGAATAAACGATCTGCTTACCCAAGTCGCCACCCAAGTCCAGCTTCTTGATAGCTTTAACTTTAGGCCTCTTTACTATGGATACGCCATAGATGTCCAGCTTGTGGCTCATGACTTTAGTACCCCAAACGGTTCGATTATCTTCTGCCCTTACGGTAGCGCACTGGAAGGCAAGATACACCGAGCTGCCTATTGCGTGTGCGGCGCTTGCCCATCAGCTAGCCCAGCCTGATCCGGCCTGGTGGTTTCACCAATAGATTCAAAAAATGCCTCGCATCTTAGCCTTGAGGCTGCGACCGTGTTGGGCAGCCTTTACACGCATGTGCCAATTTAGGGCGGTGACGAATGCAAAACGCCCGCAACTTAGCGGGCGTTTCTGTTAGTTAGCGCAGGCCCCATAGCGGGCGTAGGCTCACTCCCACTCAATCGTCGCCGGCGGCTTGCTCGACACGTCGTAGGTCACCCGCGAGATACCGTCAATCTCGTTGATGATCCGGCCACTGACGGTTTCCAGCAGTTCGTAAGGCAGATGAGCCCAACGAGCGGTCATGAAGTCCACGGTCTCGACAGCACGCAGGGCCACAACCCATGCATAGCGACGGCCGTCGCCCACGACGCCAACCGACTTGACCGGCTGGAACACCACGAAGGCCTGGCTGGTCTTGTGGTACCAATCAGCCTTGCGCAGTTCTTCGATGAAGATGTGGTCCGCGCGACGCAGGATGTCGGCGTACTCTTTCTTCACTTCACCCAGGATGCGCACACCCAGGCCCGGGCCTGGGAACGGGTGGCGGTAGACCATGTCGTAAGGCAGGCCGAGCTCCAGACCGATCTTGCGCACTTCGTCCTTGAACAGCTCACGCAGCGGTTCGACCAGCTTGAGGTTCATTTCCTCCGGCAGGCCACCGACGTTGTGGTGGGACTTGATCACGTGGGCCTTGCCGCTCTTGGCGCCGGCCGATTCGATCACGTCCGGGTAGATGGTGCCCTGGGCGAGGAACTGGATGTTCGGCAGCTTGCTGGCCTCGGCATCGAAGATGTCGATGAAGGTGCGGCCGATGATCTTGCGCTTCTTCTCCGGGTCGGCTTCGCCGGCCAGGTTGTCGAGGAACTGCTTTTCAGCGTCGGCACGGATCACCTTGACGCCCATGTTCTCCTTGAACATGGCCATCACCTGGTCACCCTCGTGCAGGCGCAGCAGGCCGTTGTCGACGAAGACGCAGGTCAGCTGGTCGCCGATGGCCCGGTGCAAGAGGGCCGCGACCACCGAGCTGTCCACGCCGCCGGAGAGGCCCAGCAGGACGTTGGCCGAACCCACTTGCTCACGCACTTGGGCGATGGCGTCCTCGACGATGTTGGACGGGGTCCACAGGGCTTCACAGCCGCAGATGTCCTGCACGAAACGGGACAGGATGCGACCGCCCTGCTTGGTGTGGGTCACTTCCGGGTGGAACTGCACGCCGTAGTAGCCGCGGGTGTCATCGAACATGCCGGCGATCGGGCAGCTCGGGGTGCTGGCCAGTACGTGGAAACCGGTCGGCAGCTGGGTGACCTTGTCACCGTGGCTCATCCACACGTCCAGGCCCAGTACGCCGTCAGCGTCGATATGGTCCTCGATGCCGTCGAGCAGGCGGCTCTTGCCGACCACGTCAACGCGGGCATATCCGAACTCACGCAGGTCCGACCCTTCGACCTTGCCGCCCATCTGTTCGGACATGGTCTGCATGCCGTAGCAGATGCCCAGCACAGGCACATTCAGGTCGAACACGGCCTGGGGTGCACGGGGGCTGTTGGCTTCGTGAACCGACTCGGGGCCACCGGCGAGGATGATGCCGCGCGGGTTGAATTCGCGGATCGCTTCATCGTCCATGTCGAACGGGTGCAGTTCGCAGTACACGCCGATCTCGCGCACGCGGCGGGCGATCAGCTGGGTGTACTGGGAGCCGAAATCGAGGATGAGGATCCGGTGAGCGTGAATATCGAGGGCCATGGGGAATCTCTGATTCAGCTGCGAGCTTGAAGCTGCAAGCTGCAAGTTGATCGGGGAAAACGCAGTGGCTGCGCGAACGCAGCCACCGTCTGGAGCTTACCGCTGAGCTATCAGCCAACCCGGTAGTTGGGGGCTTCTTTGGTGATCTGCACGTCGTGAACGTGGGATTCGGCCATGCCGGCGCCCGTGATGCGCACGAACTCCGGCTTGGTGCGCATCTCGTCGATGGTGGCACTGCCGGTGTAGCCCATGGACGAACGCAGGCCGCCCATCAGCTGGTGAATGATCGCAGCCAGTGCGCCTTTGTACGGCACACGGCCTTCGATACCTTCGGGGACCAGCTTCTCGGCACCGGCCGAGGAGTCCTGGAAGTAACGGTCGGAAGAGCCTTGCGACTGCGCCATGGCGCCCAGCGAACCCATGCCACGGTAGGCCTTGTAGGAGCGGCCCTGGAACAGTTCGACTTCGCCCGGGGCTTCTTCGGTACCGGCGAACATCGAACCCATCATCACGCAACTGGCACCGGCGACGATGGCCTTGGACAGGTCACCAGAGAAGCGGATACCGCCGTCGGCGATCAGTGGCACACCGGTGCCTTCCAGGGCAGCGGCGACGTTGGCGATGGCGCTGATCTGCGGCACGCCGACGCCGGCTACGATACGGGTGGTGCAGATCGAGCCAGGGCCGATACCGACCTTGACCGCATCAGCGCCCGCCTCGGCCAAGGCCTTGGCAGCAGCGCCGGTGGCGATGTTGCCGCCAATCACCTGCACCTGCGGGTAGGTTTGCTTGACCCAGCGCACGCGCTCGATCACGCCTTTGGAGTGCCCGTGAGCGGTGTCGACCACGACCACGTCAACGCCAGCGGCTACCAGGGCGGCAACACGCTCGCCGGTGTCCTTGCCGGTGCCGACCGCTGCGCCAACGCGCAGACGACCCTGGTCGTCCTTGCTGGCCAGTGGGTAGGCCTTGGCCTTCTCGATGTCCTTGACGGTCATCATGCCCTTGAGGCTGAAGTGCTCGTCGACGATCAGCACTTTCTCGAGGCGGTGCTTGTGCAGCAGCTCGCGCACCTCGTTCTTGTCCGCGCCCTCGCGGACGGTGACCAGGCGTTCCTTGGGCGTCATCACTTCGCGGACCTTGGCGTCCAGGCGGCTTTCGAAGCGCACGTCGCGGGAGGTCACGATACCGACCAGGTCACCGTTTTCCAGCACGGGCACGCCGGAAATGTTGTTCAGGCGCGTCAGGTCGAACAGGTCGCGCACGGTGGCGTCGGCCTCGATGGTGATCGGGTCCTTGACCACGCCAGCCTCGAACTTCTTGACCTTGCGCACTTCGCCGGCCTGCTGCTCGATGGTCATGTTCTTGTGGATGATGCCGATGCCGCCTTCCTGAGCCATGGCGATGGCCAGGCGCGCTTCGGTGACGGTGTCCATGGCAGCGGAGACCAGCGGGATGTTCAGCTCGATGCCACGGGTCAAACGGGTCTTGAGACTGACTTCATTGGGCAGTACCTCGGAATAACCAGGTACAAGGAGAATATCGTCGAAGGTCAGGGCTTCTTGGCTGATACGCAACATCGCGGGGGCTCCCGGGCGGGAAAAATGGAAGCGCGCCATTATACTCATGCGTGCCCTGCCACTCAATGTAAATCAAGCCTGAAGTTACAAGTGGCCGTTGCCGCCCTGCGCACCAAAGCCCTGCTCAGCCCTCGTCAGGCGAGCCGGACCTGCACCACGGCCACTGGTTGGTCCAGCCAGTCGGCGAAGCTGTCGATGAAGGCCTGGGTGAACCCGGCATCGCCCCAGTTGTTGAAGATGAAGCCCAGGTTGGAGAAGGCGCAGGGTTGCAGGAACAAAAAACCGTTGATGTCGTCTTCGAACCCGCACAGCGGGCAGGTGAAGTTGTCACTGACCCCGGGCATCCACTCTTCCAGGCTATCGAACAACGGCTCGCCCACTTCCCGCCGGCACTGCGGGCAGCCCGCCTCTTCCTTGAAGCCTTCGGTGGGCGTATAGATGCAGCGCTTGAGCATCACCTCAAGGCCGTTGACCGGCGTATCGAAGGGCAGTTTTTCGGGGTGCAGCGCCACCTGGCGGGCACCTGGCCCAAGGGCATGGGCCATACGGTTGCCGGTACGCCCGCAGGTGGTCAGCTGCTCTTGCACGATCTTTTCGCGGACCAGCCAGCGCAGGATGGCGCGGGCGCGGGCCTCGTGCACCGGGACGGTGGACTGCCTGGGAACGATGATGCTTTGGGTATTCATGAGCGGACAAGCCTTGGATCGGGTAGTCGGCCAATTCTAACCCCTGCTCAAGCGCTCACATAGCGAGCGATGAGCGCCAGGCCGCTGGCCAACACCAACCAGGTGACCAACCGGACGAAGGCCTCGCGTGACAGCCTGTGCGTGAGCCTGCGCCCAGCCCATAGACCGATGACCATCACCGGCAGCAGGCAGGCCGCCATCAGCAGCAGTTGTCGATCGGCGTAGACACCGGCAACAAGGAACAGCGTCAGGCGCACCAAGGTGCTGCAACTGATCAACGCGCTCTGGGTGGCGCGTACCTGCTCCTTGTCGGGCAGGCGAGCGCTCAGGTAAAGGGCGTAGAGAAACCCGCCGCTGCCGAACAAGGCGCCGAACAACCCGCCCACGGTACCCATCGGTGCCGCCCACCACCCGGCAAGCGACGCCGGGCGTACCTTCAGCGCCAGGCTATAGAGGGCATAGGCCGTGATGAACAGGCCCATCAGCAGCATCAGCAGGTCCGACTTGAGCTGCAGCAGGAACGCAACGCCCAGGGTGCACCCCAGCGCCATGAACGGCAGCAGGCGCAGCAGTTCGCCCCGTACCACATCGCGCCGTGAGGGCAACAGGTTGCCGAACGCCGCTACGAAATCGAGTAACACCAGCAAGGGAATGATCTGCGACAGCGGCATGAAATGGATCAGCACCGGGCCTGCCACCAACGCCGTGCCGAAGCCGGCGATGCCGAACACCACATAGGCCGCCGCGGTACCCAACACGATGGGTAGCCAGTCAAGCCCCGAGAACGGTATAGCGAGGTCAGCGAGCATTGGCGCATTGTCCTTGAAGGTTCAGCGCACCATAACCAAACCCGCGCTATCCCGGCTAATATGCAATCTCGCCCTGATCCATCTCGAAATGGCATCGCTCATGATCTCGACCCGCCAGCTGCGTTACTTCGTGGAAATCGCCGAATGTGGCAGCTTCAGCGCCGCCGCCGAACGACTGTATGTCGCCCAGTCCGCCCTCAGTCGCCAGGTGCGCGAGCTCGAACTGCAGCTGGACACCGCGTTGTTCGAGCGCACGGCCAGGTTGCCTCGCCTGACCGATGCGGGCCGGGCGTTCCTGCCGCGCGCGCGCAACCTGCTGCTGGACCTGGACAAGGCTGGCGAGTTGGCCCGAGCCGTCGGCCAGGGCCTGTGCGGCAGCCTGAACATCAGCCACTCCAGCACGGTGCCGCTGACCGGTCGGCTGCTCGAGCACCTGGGTGATTACCTG
Organism: Pseudomonas sp. WSY_20; assembly: GCF_043104335.1. NCBI lineage: Bacteria > Pseudomonadati > Pseudomonadota > Gammaproteobacteria > Pseudomonadales > Pseudomonadaceae > Pseudomonas > Pseudomonas sp. WSY_20. The sequence goes on along the minus strand of NZ_JBICKP010000014.1, from coordinate 173,132 downwards.
CGGACAAACCCTGATGTGAGCATGGAGATCGCCCAGTTGTCCTCCGAAGGGCAGCTTGCAGCACTGGCCGAAGGTCGCCTGGACATCGGGCTGCTGAGGCTGCCGGTGCTGCGCCAGCACGATGGGTTGAGCATCGAGCCGTTGTTCGAAGAGCCCCTGCTGTTGGCGCTTGCCCCTACCCATGAACTGGCGGAGCGTGATTGCATTGCCTTGGCGGAGCTTTCCAGCCAGCCGTTCATCTCCATTCCCCACCACCAACGCGGTGGCCTGAGCTACCTGTCTGCCGAGCTGTGCATGGCGGCGGGGTTCTTTCCCCAGCCTGCGCGGGTGGTGTCGCGCAAGACCACCCAGTTGCAGCTGATCCAGGCGGGGTTCGGGGTGGCCTTGCTGCCACGCTGCATGCAGGACATCGCCCCTGCGGCGCTGCGGTTCATCCCGCTGATGGACCCCGGCTGCGTCAGCACCGTCGCCATCGCCCACCGCCGCGATGCCGGGCCACTGGTGAGTCAGTTCATCGAGCACATGACCTGCGCAGCGTCGGCAATCGGTACGCCAGGGCAGGCACCGGCGACCCAGGCCAGCTCCTGATCGACCGGGCACGACACCCGGCCCCCTCATCCTTTATAGTGCCTGCCCATGATCAAAGACCCTTTCGAACGCCTCGGCCTTGACCGTGATGTGCTCACCGTCAGCCAACTCAATGGCCGCGCCCGGGTGCTGCTGGAAGACGTGTTCCGCAGCGTATGGGTGGAGGGCGAGATTTCCAACCTGGCCCGGCCGGCCTCCGGCCACATGTACTTCACCCTCAAGGACAGCGGTGCCCAGGTGCGCTGCGCCCTCTTCCGGCAGAGCGCCACGCGGGTGCGCCAGGCACTGCGTGACGGCCTGGCGGTACGGGTGCGCGGCAAGGTGTCCCTGTTCGAAGGCCGTGGCGACTACCAGCTGATCCTCGATACCGTGGAGCCCGCCGGCGATGGTGCGCTGCGCCTGGCCTTCGAGGCGCTCAAGGAAAAGCTTGGCGCCGAGGGCCTGTTCAACACCGACAGCAAGCGAGCGCTGCCTGCACATCCCCAGCGTATCGGCATCATCACCTCCCCGACCGGGGCCGTGATCCGCGACATCATCAGTGTGTTCGCCCGCCGCGCGCCCCAGGTGGAGTTGAACCTGATCCCCACCGCCGTGCAGGGCCGCGAAGCCATCGCCCAGATCGTGCGGGCCATTCGCCTGGCCGACAGCCGCGGTTTCGACGCCTTGATACTGGCCCGCGGCGGCGGTTCACTGGAGGACCTGTGGTGCTTCAACGAGGAAGCCGTGGCGCGTGCCGTGGCCGCGTGCAAGACGCCGATCGTGAGCGCCGTGGGCCATGAAACCGACGTGTCGATCAGCGACTTCGTGGCCGATGTGCGTGCCCCGACCCCGTCTGCTGCGGCCGAGTTGCTTGCGCCCGACAGCAGCGGCCTGCAGCATCGCCTGGACGGCCTGCAACGGCGCCTGACCCTGCGCATGCAGAACCGGTTGGTGCATGATCGCCTGCGCCTGGAGTCCCTGATTCGCCGCCTGCGCCATCCGGGCGAGCGCCTGCGTCAGCAGGCTCAGCGCCTGGATGACCTGGACATGCGCCTGCGCCGTGCCTTCCTGCATAACCTCAATCAACGCCGCGAGCGCCTGGTGCGCCTGGAGACACGTCTGGCCGCGCAACATCCCGGGCGTACTCTGGCTTTGCTGGGCCAGCGCCTGGACAGCCTGGCCGAGCGACTGCCCCGGGCCATGCGTGACGTGCTCAAGGACCGGCGCCAGCGCTTCCAGGCCCAGTTGCAGACCCTGCAGATCGTCAGCCCGCTGGCGACGCTGGCGCGCGGCTACAGCATCCTGCTCGACGAACAAGGCCAGGCCATCCGCAGCGCCGAACAGACGCGCAACGGCCAGCGCCTGACTGCACGCCTGAACGAAGGCGAACTGCAGGTGCGGGTCGAAGACAATCACCTGACTCCGGTCACGCTCTCACTTCTGGATTGACACATGCCCCGCTTGCTCGCGTCACTGCTCGCCCTCGCCTTCACCGTCCTGAGCGCCACAGCCCAGGCCAGCTACATCACGCGCACGCTGAACAAACCGGTGCCTGGCGGCGTTGCCGTGGTCGACCTGGGGCCGGCAGCCAGTGCTCCCAGCGCACGCTTCGATGGCAAGCCCGTGCTGGTGGTCAAGGAACAGGACAACTGGCTGGCCATCGTTGGCATCCCCCTGACCCAGAAGCCTGGGCAGGCGGTGGTGCAACAAGGCAGCCGAAGCCTGCCTTTCACCGTGGGGCACAAGCAGTACCCCGAACAGCGCATCACCTTGAAGAACACCCGCCAGGTCAACCCCAATCCGGCCGACCTCAAGCGCATCGATCGCGAACTGGCCGAGCAGATCAAGGCCTACCGCAGCTTCAGCCCGGCATTGCCGAGCAACCTGATCCTCGACAAGCCGGTCAACGGGCCGCTGTCGAGCAAGTTCGGCGTGCGCCGGTTCTTCAATGGCGAGGAACGCAACCCCCATGCGGGGCTGGATTTTGCCGTACCGGCGGGGACGCCGATCAAGACGCCTGCCAACGGCAAGGTGATTCTGGTGGGCGATTACTTCTTCAATGGCCGCACGGTGTTCGTTGATCACGGGCAGGGCTTTATCAGCATGTTCTGCCATATGTCCCGTATCGACGTGCAGAACGGGCAGTCGCTGCGCCGTGGTGAAGTGGTCGGGCGCGTGGGCTCAACGGGGCGCGCTACCGGGCCGCACATGCACTGGAACGTCAGCTTGAACGATGCGCGTGTTGACCCGGCGATCTTCATCGGTGCCTTTCAGCCCTGAGGCAGGGTTGACACTTCGTTGAGTGACGTTTGAGCCGCCCCGCAATACGGGCGGCGCTTGCCACAACGCAGGGCCCAGGAGGTCCTCACGCGACTGACACACCATTGCGCCAAAGAAAAATACCGCGCAACAAAACCTAAGTATTTTACTGGTATCAACAAGCAGATCTCGCCATATCACTTTTTTTAAGCATTCCTCTCAATTTTTTTTCAACGCTTGCCAACCCACAGTCCACTGGTTAGGGTTGAGGCCATGAAAACCTTCAGCACCCTCATCTTGCTCCGACAACATCGCAGCCTCTGCCTGGTCAGCGCTCGACTACCAGGCTGAATCGCGTCGCCTCGCCCCTACCTCGTTACTGCTCGGCAGGCCCGATCTCGGCCGCACATAAAAGGATTGCTTCCATGACCATGCTCAAAGACCCGTCGAAGAAATACCGCGCCTTCCCTACCATCGATCTGCCTGACCGTACCTGGCCGTCCAAGACCATTACCGAGGCGCCGATCTGGTGCAGCTCGGACCTGCGTGACGGCAACCAGTCGCTGATTGAGCCGATGGATGCGCAGAAGAAGCTGCGGTTCTGGAAGACCTTGGTGCAAGTGGGCGTGAAGGAAATCGAAGCCTCCTTCCCTTCGGCCTCGCAAACCGACTTCGACTTTGTCCGCACCTTGATCGAAGACGGTCATATTCCAGAGGACACCACCATCCAGGTGCTGACCCAGGCGCGTGAAGACCTGATCGCCCGGACCTTCGAGTCCCTGCGCGGGGCCAAGAAGGCCATCGTTCACCTGTACAACGCCACCTGCCCGGCCTTCCGCCGCATCGTCTTCAACCAGGACAAGCAGGGCGTCAAGGACATCGCGGTCAATGCAGCCAAGCTGTTCGTCAAATACGCCGCACAGCAGCCCGATACGCACTGGACATTCCAGTACTCGCCCGAAACCTTCAGCGCTACCGAGATGGAATTCGCCAAGGAAGTGTGCGATGCGGTGATCGAGGTGTGGAACCCAACGCCCGAACACAAGATCATCCTCAACCTGCCGGCCACCGTCGAGGTCGCCACGCCCAACGTGTACGCCGACCAGATCGAATGGTTCTGCCGTAACATCAATCGCCGTGACAGCGTGATCATCAGCCTGCACTGCCACAACGACCGGGGAACCGGCATCGCCGCGACCGAGCTGGGCCTGATGGCCGGCGCCGACCGTGCAGAGGGCTGCCTGTTCGGCAATGGTGAGCGCACCGGCAACGTCGACCTGGTGACCCTGGCGCTGAACCTGTACACCCAGGGCATCGACCCGGGCCTGGATTTCTCCGACATAGACGGTGTGCGCAAGGTCGTCGAAGAATGCAATCAGCTGCCGGTGCACCCGCGCCACCCGTACGTAGGTGACTTGGTACACACAGCCTTCTCCGGCTCGCACCAGGATGCCATTCGTAAGGGCCTGGCCAAGCAGCAGGAAGGCGAGTTGTGGGAAGTGCCGTACCTGCCGATCGACCCGGCCGACATCGGCCGCAGCTACGAGGCCGTGATTCGCGTCAACAGCCAGTCCGGCAAAGGCGGCATCACCTACCTGCTCGAGCAGGAATACGGCATCAGCCTGCCGCGCCGCATGCAAATCGAATTCAGCCAGGTCGTACAGGGCGAAACCGACCGCCTGGGCCTGGAAATGACTGCCCAGCAGATCTACAGCTTGCTGCACAAGGAATACCTGCAAGCCAACGCACCGTACGCGCTGGTCAGCCATCGCCTGCAGGAAGAAAACGGTCACAGTGCCGTAGAAGTGGAAGTAGCCGGCGAAGGCGAGACCACGCTGCACTGGCGCGGCAAGGGCAATGGCGCCCTGGAAGCCCTGGTGGCCGGCCTGCCGATTGCCGTCGAAATCATGGACTACAACGAACACGCCATCGGCGCGGGCACCAACGCCAAGGCAGCGGCCTATATCGAACTGCGTGTAGCCGGCGGGCGTCCTGTGCATGGTGTGGGCATCGATGAAAACATCACCACAGCCAGCTTCAAGGCCCTGTTCAGTGCGCTGAACCGTTCGCTGAGCCAGCAAGAGGCCAAGGCGGCCTGAGTACCGTTAGGGAGAAAGCGGCCTCTTTAGCTGATGCTGTTGACTTGAGATTGTTGGGGCCGCCTTGCGGCCCCAACGACCTAAGGGCGCGCTTACCCTTCGTATACGCGCACATAACCCGCAAACGCCAATCACCAGGCAAAAAAATGGGCGCCGACCAAGCGCCCAAAAAGCCGTAAAGCACACAACGAAATTCAGTGACCGTCCACCAGCGCCATGGCCTCGGCACTGCAGGCCTCGATGCGGGCCCAGTCGCCATTCTTGATCCAGCTGCTGTCGAGCATCCAGGTGCCCCCTACACACATCACATTGGCCAGTGCCATGTAGTTGCGCACGTTGGCCGGGTTGACGCCGCCGGTTGGGCAGAAACGGATGTCGCCGAACGGGCCAGCAAACGCTTTGATCGCCGCCACGCCTCCGCTGATTTCGGCGGGGAACAGCTTGAAACGGCGGTAACCCAGCGCGTAGCCCATCATGATTTCGGATGGGGTGCTGATACCCGGCAGCAAGGGGATCTCGCTCTCCACGCCCGCTTGCAGCACATCCTGGGTAATGCCGGGTGTGACGACGAACTGGGCGCCTGCGGCCTCGACGGCTGCGAACATGGTGCGGTCGAGCACTGTCCCGGCGCCTACGCACAGCTCGGGGCGCTGCTCACGCAGCACTTCAATGGCCTTCAGGCCATGCTGTGAACGCAGGGTCACTTCCAGCGTGCGGATGCCGCCGGCCGCCAGGGCGTCGGCCAGGGGCAGGATGTCCTGTTCGCGGGCGATGGTGATCACCGGCAGGATGCGCGCCGCTTCGCAGATGGCGTCGACCCGGGCGGCCTTGTCGGCCATCGAGAGCTTGGGCTGTGGACGTTCGAGGGTGATCATTGCTGTGGATCCTTGGCTCATGGGCACCAGTAGATGTCCAGGGGTGCGTGAAGAAAAGCGCGAATGGGCATTTCGGCGAGGTCGTCATCCGCCAGCGCGGCGCGCAGAGTAGCGAGTTTGCCTGGCCCTTGCACGGACAATGCGGTGAACCCTGCGGTGGCCAGCAGCGCTCGGGTCATGGAAAGGCGCTGATGGGGAACGGTTGGCGCCATTAGCGGTAGGCAACGGCGAGGCGTGTTCGGATCCAGGCCCTCGGCCAGGTTAGGACTGGCTGGGAACAGTGAGGCCGTGTGGCCATCGTCACCCATGCCCAGTACCAGCACGTCGATGGGCGGCAGATCGGCCAGGGCGCGGTCAGCTTCTTCGGCGGCCTCTTTCAGCGAAGGCGCCTGCTGGTACAACCCGATGAAACGCGCCTTGGCGGCCTGCCCTTTGAGCAGATGCTGAGCCAACAGACCGGCATTGCTGTCGGCGTGCTCCACCGGCACCCAGCGCTCATCGGCAAGACTGACCGTCACCTTGCTCCAGTCCAGGTCCTGCTTGGCCAGTTGCTCGAGAAAAGGCACCGGGCTGCGCCCACCGGACAGCACGACGCAGGCCTGGCCTTTATCGTCGATGGCTGCACGCAGGCGCTCACTCACATCCTTGGCCAATGTGCCAGCCAACGTGCTGGCATCGGGCAGTTGATGCACCTCGGTGCTCGCCGGAAACTGCAATTCGGACAATGCTTCAGATGTCGCCATACCAGGCCCTCCCATCGCGGGTGATCAATGCAATCGAGCTCATTGGCCCCCAGCTGCCCGCAGCATAGGGCTTGGGGGCGTCGCCCGTGTTGCGCCAACCGGCAATCAGCTGGTCACACCACTTCCAGGCGTACTCGATTTCGTCCTTGCGCACGAACAGGTTCTGGTTGCCCCGCATCACTTCGAGCAGCAAGCGTTCATAGGCATCCGGAATCCGCGCGCTACGCCAGGCGTCGGAAAAATTCAGTTGCAGCGGGCCACTGCGCAGTTGCATGCCCTTGTCCAGGCCTTGCTCCTTGGTCATCACGCGCAAGGAGATACCTTCGTCCGGCTGCAGGCGAATGATCAGCTTGTTGCCCACTTGCAGACGCTGTTCCGGGGCAAAGATGTAATGCGGCGTTTCCTTGAAGTGAATGACGATCTGCGACAGCTTTTGCGGCATGCGCTTGCCGGTGCGCAAGTAGAAAGGCACACCCGACCAGCGCCAGTTGCGGATGTCGGCGCGCAGGGCGACGAAGGTCTCGGTGTCGCTCTGGCTATTGGCATTGTCTTCTTCAAGGTAACCCGGAACCGGCTTGCCATCGCTGTAGCCGGCAATGTACTGCCCGCGCACCACCCGCGTGCTCAGCCCGTCTCCGGTGATCGGGGCCAGCGCCTTGAGTACCTTGACCTTCTCGTCGCGGATGGCGTCGGCCGACAGCTCGCTCGGCGGGTCCATGGCAATCAGGCACAGCAACTGCAACAGGTGGTTCTGGATCATGTCGCGCAACTGACCGGCCTTGTCGAAGTAGCCCCAGCGACCCTCGATACCCACCTTCTCCGCCACCGTGATTTCCACGTGGGAGATGGAGTTCTGGTTCCATTGGGTTTCGAACAGGCTGTTGGCAAAGCGCAGGGCGATCAGGTTCTGCACCGTCTCCTTGCCCAGGTAGTGGTCGATGCGATAGACGCGGCTTTCGGGAAAGAATCGCGCCACGGCATCGTTGACCCGGCGTGAAGACTCAAGGTCATGACCGATCGGCTTTTCCAGCACTACACGGGTGCGCTCGCTCAGGCCCACCTTGTCGAGGTTTTCGCTGATGGCACCATACACGGCGGCGGCCGTGGCGAAATAGGCGATCAGGGGGTGCCCGTCGGGCACTTGCGCGGCCAGTGCCTGGTAGCCTTCTGGCTGCAGAAAATCCAAGTGCTGGTAATCGAGCCTTGCCAGGAAGCGCTCGAGGGCCGCAGCCTCGATGTCAGCCTCGGGCACATGCTTGCGCAAGTGGGCCTCGATGCTATTCAGGTGCTCCTGGGCACTGCCGGCCTCCCGCGCCAGCGCCAGCAGGCGCGTCTGTGCGTGCAATAGCCCGGCGCGGTCGAGCTGGTAGAGCGCAGGGAACAGCTTGCGCAAGGCCAAGTCGCCCAGGGCGCCAAACAGGGCAAATGTGCAAGGTTCGACACTGATTGCAGCCATGATGTTGGTTCTTTCCTAAAGTTGATTTAGAAATACCGTTTTCAGTTAGGGTTTTCAAGGACAAATGTAGTAAAAACCATAACATTAGTCGGATGTATGACAGACAAGTGGTGCGCAACCGGCGCCGCCAGTACGATAGACGACCCTGTAAACAGGCCTGCTGCTCCCTCAGCCGGCTGCCTTCCCGACCCAAGGACACCCCATGGACCGCGTGAGAAACCTCCTGGAACAAATCCAGGGACGCCTCGACGAGCTGAACAAGGCCGAACGCAAAGTCGCCGAAGTCATCCTGCTCAACCCGCAACAAGCCACACGCTTCAGCATCGCGGCGCTGGCCCAGGCGGCCAAGGTCAGCGAACCGACCGTCAACCGCTTCTGCCGCTCCTTCGGCGTGAGCGGTTACCCAGAGCTGAAACTGCAACTGGCGCAGAGCCTGGCCAGCGGCGCGGCCTACGTGAGCCGCGCGGTGGAGGCCGACGACGATCCGGCGGCCTACACCCAGAAGATCTTCGCCAGCGCCATCGCCTCGCTCGACAGTGCCTGCCAGCAGCTCGACCCCCAGCAGGTCAGCCGCGCGGTCGACATGATGATCCAGGCCCGCCAGATTCATTTCTTTGGCCTGGGCGCCTCTGCACCGGTAGCGCTGGATGCCCAGCACAAGTTCTTCCGCTTCAACCTGGCCGTGTCAGCGCACGCCGACGTACTGATGCAACGCATGCTGGCGTCGGTGGCCCATACCGGCGACCTGTTCGTGATCATTTCCTACACCGGGCGTACACGCGAGCTGGTGGAAGTGGCTCGCCTGGCCAGGGAAAACGGCGCCTCGGTGCTGGGTCTGACAGCGGCCGGGTCGCCGCTGGCCAACGCCTGCAGCCTTAGCCTGCACATTCCTCTGCCCGAAGACACCGATATCTACATGCCGATGACCTCGCGCATCATCCAGCTGACCGTGCTCGATGTGCTGGCGACCGGCATGACCCTGCGCCGGGGTGTGGATTTCCAGCCACACCTGCGCAAGATCAAGGAAAGCCTCAACGCCAGTCGCTACCCCATCGAGGACGACGAACTCAGCTGAGCCGGTGCGCCTGCAGACTCAGATGCGCGCGCTGCCCCGGTGCCAGGCTCAGGCCGTCGTCGCTGCCGCTGGCGGCCTCCACACACACGAAACGCTGGCATTCGCGCCCGGTAACCCCCAGTAGCGGTCGGCTGCCGGGGTGCCACACGACCGTGTCGTCGCTGTCGCCGGTGTCGATACATAGTTGGCGCTGCCAGGCCGGATCATGCAGTTGCACACCGGGAATGCCTGAATAGACCCGCTGACAGCCGCCCTTGGGCTTGAGCGCTCCTTCCTGGCGGCATGCCTGACGGTTGAGGTGGTCGTACCCCTCGATGTCTTCAAGGCCAGACAGCGCTACCTCCGAGACGTCACTGATGCGCCAGTAGGCCAACAAGGCGTGACTCAACTGGCACGGTTCGCTGTCCTGGTGCTCGGTGCTCAGGCTCAACTCCATGCGGCTGCCGAGCCGCGCCTCCAGGTCGACCTGCCAGTCGCACAGTTCCAGGCGCCACTTGAGCACCACGCCCTGCGCGTCTTCATGGCTGTCCATCAGCTTCCAGTCCAGCAGGCGGGCCCAACCATGGGCAGGCCACAGGTCTTCGCTGGGATGGCGCCCGTACCAGGGCCAGCAGACCGGCACGCCGCCGCGAATGGCGCCCACCTGTGGCCATTGTTCGGCGCACCACAGCCAGGGCCGCTCACCTGTGGGTTGGAAATGCAGCAACTGCGCGCCCTGGCGACTGAACGCCGCCTGGCACAGAGGGTGATCGATGATCAGCACATCGCGCTGCTGGTAGCGCTCCCATTCGAACGTCGGCCGGGGCCGCCGTGCGGCGAAGAAGCGATGGAGCGGATGCTCAGGCATGGTGCAGGGCTCTTGTTGTTTGAGATAGCGCTGTCTTGGCCTGTCCACGGCAACCACTGCAGGTCAGTGGTTGCCGGGCGCCAAACGGGATTGGCGTAAATTTACAACAAATGGGCTTAGAAAGACGACTGAATCTTCAAGCCCGCCACCAGGGCATTGTCCACTTCATCCACGCCGCCGGGGCTCTTGATGTACTGAAGGTTCGGCCGCACGGTCAGCCAATTGGTGACGTGGAAACCATAGTACAGCTCGGCGTTGTACTCAGTACGTTGCAGCGGGACGAAGCCTGGGTTGTCGTAGTCGTTGATCCCGCTCATGTCGTTGAGTTGGCGCGCACGCTTGCGCACATCGTCATTGACATGGATGCGGGCGATGCCGAAACCGATGTCATCCTTTGGCCGGGCGTCGAAGGCACCTTTGTAGACCATGCCCACCTGCTGGTAGTTGTCCACTACGTTGGTGGCCTTGTCGTGCACCGTGAAGTTGGCGAACAGGCTCAGCCCGCGGTTGACGTCGCCTGCCTGGGCCGTGACCTGCTGTTGCGCCACCACCCACCAGCCATGCTTGCTGGAGTGGGATTTGAAGCCCGAACCACTGAGCCCCTGGGCGTTGCCGTTGACGTCCTTGTATACATCCTCGGCATCGGCGGTGCTGTAGTAGTAGCCCAGGCGGTATTCGCCCGGCAGGCCATTGAGCTTCGGCGTCCAGACCATTTCCACCGGCAGGATCGCGCCCTTGGTGCCGCTGCCGCTCAGCTTGAAGCCATTGCCGGTTTCCAGGTTGGACGGGTTCTGCTCATAGGCACCGACTTGTACATAGAATTCGGGGGTGACGTTGTACTTGACCCGCGTTGCCCACTGGCTGACGGGCCAGTTGTACCAGATGCCACCCACCCAGTTACCTACTTGCGAGCCGCAGAACGCCAGGTTCTGGAAGTCACAGGGGAAACTGTTGAAGTCCTCGCCTGGCCCGAAGCGGCCGAATTTCACGTCCAGCGCGCCGTCGAAATACTTCTGCTTGAACCACATCTGGGTCAGGCGCCAGGTCTGGCCACGCCCCCACACTTCTTGCACCGAACTGAACTGCCCGGCGCGTGGGTCGCTGATGCGGTCGTTGGACAGGTTGCGACCGCTTCGCTCGGTGATGGCCAGCTTGAATTCGGCATCGTGCCAGCCGAAGATCTTCTGCAGGTCCAGGTGCGCGCCCAGGGCGAACTGGTCGCTGTAGCGGGCGGTCTTGTCGTGGTTATAGCCACCCTTAAGGTTGCCGGCCACTTCGCCGACATAATCGACGGTGAAGTCGTAGCCTTTTTCCAGCAGCTCGGTGCGGGTACCGCCCCAGTCACCGGTCATCCATTTCGACTCGCTGGAGAAAGCTTCGGCAGCCTGCAGGCCACTGCTGGCGGCCATCGCCAGCGGTGCAAGCAACGCCAGTGAGCCCCAGGTGGTAGTACGATTGCGCTGTTCCATTGCGTTGCGTCCTCTTTTTCTTATTGATGGTGTAGACGGTTCATCGGCCACCGAGGGCGGCCATGTTGTCCTTGACGGTAGAGGCAGTAGGGTTTGCATGCAGGCGCTCGCCGCTCTGGGCGTCGAACAGCAGCACCCGCGCCGGGTCCAATTGCAGGGCCAGGGTGTCACCCACCTGGCAGGCCACGTCAGGGGCCAGTCGGCAGCACACTTTGGTCTGGTTGAGGGTCACGAACACCAGCATGTCCGGACCAGTGGGCTCGGTGACCTGTACCTGGGCGCGAATGCTTGGCCCGCCGTTGCCGCCCTCAGCGCCCAGGGCAATCTGCTCGGGACGAATGCCCAGGACGATTTCGCGCCCTTCCAGGCCCAGGTCGGCGCCGGGCAGGGGGAGCTCGCAGCGTGCCTGGCCACTGTCGAGCACGGCATGCAGCTGACCGCCCTGGGCAACCAGCCGCGCCGGCACGAAGTTCATGGGCGGCGAGCCGATGAAGCTTGCGACGAACTGGTTGGCCGGGTCGTTGTAGATCTGCTGTGGCGTACCGAACTGCTGGATGATGCCGTCCTTCATGACCGCCACCTTGTCACCCAGGGTCATGGCCTCGATCTGGTCATGGGTGACGTAGACAGTGGTGGTTTTCAGGCGCTGGTGCATCAGTTTCATTTCGGTCCGCATCTCGACCCGCAGTTTGGCATCGAGGTTGGACAAGGGTTCATCGAACAGGTAGATCTTCGGCCGGCGCGCCAGCGCCCTGCCCATGGCCACGCGCTGCTGCTGACCGCCAGACAGCTGCGCCGGCTTGCGCGCCAGCAGGTGCTCGATCTGCAGCAGCTTGGCCACCCGCGCCACCTCCTCGTCGATGGCGGCCTGGGGCATCTTGCGGATTTTCAGGCCAAATTCGATGTTCTCGCGCACGGTCATGGTCGGGTACAACGCATAGGACTGGAACACCATGGCGATGTCACGGTCCTTGGGGCTCATGCCGCTGACGTCCTGCTGGTCGATCAGAATAGCGCCGCCGGTGATCTGCTCGAGGCCAGCGATGCAGTTCATCAATGTCGACTTGCCGCAGCCCGAAGGGCCGACCAGGATCAGGAACTCACCGTCCTTGATCGACAGCTGGATGTCCTTGAGGGTATCCGGCAGCCCGGCACCGTAGGTTTTGTTCACGTTGCGAAGTTCGAGCGTTGCCATGAGTTACCCCTTTACCGCGCCGGCCGTGAGCCCGCGCACGAAATATTTGCCTGCCACTACGTACACCAGCAGGGTCGGCAGGCCAGCGATCATCGCAGCGGCCATGTCGACGTTGTATTCCTTGGCCCCGGTGCTGGTATTGACCAGGTTGTTCAAGGCCACCGTGATCGGTTGCGAGTCGCCACTGGAGAACACCACGCCAAATAGGAAGTCGTTCCAGATCTGGGTGAACTGCCAGATCAGGCAGACCATGATGATCGGCGTGGACATCGGCAGGATGATGCGCCGGAAGATGGTGAAGAACCCTGCCCCGTCAAGCCGTGCAGCCTTGACCAGGGCATCGGGGATGCTGACGTAGAAGTTGCGAAAGAAAAGTGTGGTGAAGGCCAGGCCGTAGACCACATGCACCAGCACAAGGCCAGTGGTGGTACTGGCCAGCCCCAGCTTGCCCAGGGTGAACGAGGCCGGCAGCAGCACCGTCTGGAACGGCAGGAAGCAGCCGAACAACAGCAGACCGAAGAACAGCTGCGAGCCACGAAAGCGCCACATCGACAGCACGTAGCCATTGAGCGCGCCAATGGCCGTGGAAATCAGCACCGCAGGCACGGTGATCAGAATCGAGTTCCAGAAGTAGCCGCTGACGGTGCCCCAGGCCTTGACCCAGCCAATGGCGGTGATCGTTGTCGGCCAGCTGAGCAGGTTGCCGGTACTGATGTCCTCGGGGGTCTTGAAGCTGGTCAGCAGCATGACCACCAGTGGCACCAGGTACAGCACCACGGCGATCAGCAGCACGGCATGAATGGCAAGCCGGCTGGGGCTGAGCGCGGGTTTGTTGACAGGGCTATGCATGGCGTTTGCTCCGCAGCTCCGAATACAGGTAAGGCACCAGGATGGCCAGGATCGCCCCCAGCATGAGGATGGCACTGGCCGAGCCCATGCCCATTTGCCCTCGGCTGAAGGTAAAGGCATACATGAACATCGCCGGCAGGTCGGACGAGTAGCCAGGCCCGCCTGCCGTCATCGCGGCGACCAGGTCGAAGCTCTTGATGGCAATGTGCGAAAGGATCATCACCGAGCTGAAGAACACCGGGCGCAAGCTGGGCAGCACCACGCGCCAGTAGATGCGCGGCAGGCTGGCACCGTCGATCTGGGCGGCGCGGATGATCGATGGATCGACGCCCCGCAGGCCGGCGAGGAACATCGCCATGATGAACCCCGATGCTTGCCACACCGCCGCGATCACCAGGCAGTACACCACCCGGTCCGGGTCCAGCAGCCAGTCCAGGCGAAAGCCCTCCCAGCCCCAGTCACGCAGCAGTTTGTCCAGCCCCATGCCTGGGTTGAGCAGCCACTTCCAGGCCGTGCCGGTCACGATCATCGACAGGGCCATGGGATACAGATAGATGGTGCGGATGAACCCCTCGCGACGAATGCGCTGGTCCAGCAGCACCGCCAGCAACACGCCGATCGCCAGGCTGATGGCGATGAACAGCCCGCCGAACACCAGCAGGTTCTTGCTCGCCACCCACCAGCGGTCGTTGTCGAACAAACGCATGTACTGCGCCAGCCCCGCCCATTTGTAGGTGGGCAGGAATGTGGACGTGGTGAAGGACAGCACGAAGGTCCAGAGGATGTAGCCGTAGAAGCCCACCAGCACGATGAACATGCTCGGCGCCAGCACCAGCTTGGGCAGCCAGCGCTGTAGCGCATCCATGGGAGAGGCCCGCAGACGGGCGGTGGTAGTGGTCATGGTTCACCTCGAAGGCGCTGCTGCGCATGGCGCGGCAGCGACTGTCTTGCTCAGGTTTGAAGGTCGCCTCGGGCGCTGCGTGGTGCCGTGTCGCGTGGCTGCGCGAGTTTGACGCAGCCACAATTCGAAGGCCCCCGAAGCCTGCGTTTCACGCAGGGCCCGATGGCGCAGCGCCCCGTCAGGCACGCCCGGCACCGGGCCGCATTAGCCCGCCCGTGGGCTATTTGGCTGCTCGGATGGCGGCTGCCAGCTTCTTCGCAGCGTCAGCCGGATCGGCCTTGGGGTCATTGATGTAGTTGGTCACCACATCAAAGAAAGCGCCCTGCACGGCCAGCGTCGTGGCCATGTTGTGCGCCATGCTCGGTTGCAGCCCGCCGGTCTTGGCGTCGGCGAGGAAGTCCTTGGCCGAGGTCTGGGCACACGCATCGAACCCATACTTGCCCATGTCGGCGAGCATGTCGTTGCGCACCGGGATCGAGCCCTTGTTGGTGCTGAACACCTTTTGGAACTCCTCACCCAGCACCTTGCGGGCGATATCCTGCTGGCCGGCAGCAGTGCCCTCATTGCTCTGCTTGAACACCACCAGCGAATCGATGTTGTACAGGAAGGCCTTCTCGGTGCCGGGGAACGGCACGCACTGGTAGTCCTTGCCGGCGGTTTTCTTGGCCAAGGTCCATTCGCTCTTGGCC
The DNA here is from genome assembly GCF_043104335.1 of Pseudomonas sp. WSY_20. Lineage (NCBI taxonomy): Bacteria > Pseudomonadati > Pseudomonadota > Gammaproteobacteria > Pseudomonadales > Pseudomonadaceae > Pseudomonas > Pseudomonas sp. WSY_20. The sequence goes on along the minus strand of NZ_JBICKP010000014.1, from coordinate 158,108 downwards.
CAGTCGCCCATGATCTGCATGCCGGCCTTGCCGTTGATGACCTTGGCAGCTTCCAGGTTCCAGTCCTGGCCTTTGCCATCAGGGTCCATGTACGTGGCGACTCGCTTGAGTTCGGTCAGGGCCCTGATCATGTCGGGGCCGGTCAGGGCGTCGTTGTCCAGGTCGACCAGGGCTTTCTTGTAACCGTCGACACCCATCACCGACAGCACGACGCTTTCAAAGACCGTGCTGTCCTGCCACGGCTGGCCACCGTGGGCGAGCGGGATGATGCCTGCGGCCTTGAGCTTGTCGGCAGCGGCATAGAACTCATCGAGGGTGGCGGGCGCCTTGTCGATCCCGGCCTTCTTGAAGGCTTCCGGGTTGATCCACAGCCAGTTGGTACGGTGGATGTTGACGGGAACGGCTACATAGTCGCCGTCGTACTTCACGGTGTCGGCGACTTTCTTGTCCAGCAGTGCATCCCACTTTTCCTGCTTGGCCACCTCCTTGAGCACGTCGCTGTCGAGCAGGCCGGTCGCGGCCCAGTCCTGGATATCGGGGCCTTTGATCTGTGCGACGCCTGGCGGATTGCCAGCCACCGCTCGGCTTTTGAGCACGGTCATGGCGGTAGCGCCGCCACCGCCGGCCACGGCCCCGTCCTTCCAGGTGAAACCGTCTTTCTCGACCTGGGCCTTGAGCACATCGACGGCCGCTTTTTCACCACCGGACGTCCACCAGTGCACCACTTCGACGGTGCCCTTGGCATCGGCAGCGTGCGCAGTCAGGGGGAACAGGGAAGCCAGGGAGATCGCGGCAGCGAGACGAAGGTAGGAAGTCATTTCTACACCTTATTGTTGTTATGCCGTGCAAGTCGTGCGCTTGCGTTGCATGGAGTCTAAACAGCGTGCGCGCACCGCCAGGTAACGAAGCGATGCGCGAATGTCATCGTTTGGTTACATTCAAGGCCACACCGGTCGCCAGGCTGCGTGCCAAGGGCAGGCCGGGTAGCACCAGGGCCTGGTAGGCATGGTACAGGTCGGGCTTGCCGGGCCAGATCGTGCCGGCTGGACGGTTGTCGACATCGAGTTCGTGGTGCCAGCTGCCGCCTGCAAGGTCGATGAAATGCTCGGATATGAAGTCCCAGCAGCGCCGGTACCACTGCTCGAAGCGCGCCTGCCCCGTGCGCTGCAACAGGGCCGCTGCGCATGCGCAGGCTTCAGCGTGAACCCAGTGCAGCCGCGCGCGAACCCGCGGCCGGTCATCCCAGCCAAGGGTGTAGACGAGGCCAGGCTGGCCATCAACGCCCCACGCCTGTTCGCAGGCGGTGTCGAACAGGGTGCGGGCACTGTCGACCAGCCAGGGCGGGGGCGCGTGCCCGCAGTGGGCCAGGCTGGCCTCCAGGTGAAGCAAAAGCCTCGCCCACTCGAAAGCATGCCCTGGCGTCGTGCCATAGGGGCGAAAGTGGTCGGCCGGGTGTGCTTGGTTGTAATCCTTGAGCGGCTGCCAGGCAACGTCGAAGTGTTCCACCACTCGATAGCCGTTGGCAGCGGCGTGGGTATGGATGATGCGCTCGGCAATGCGCAGGGCGCGTTGCAGCCACACAGGGTTGCCGGTTACATCGGCCAGGGCCAGGAACGCCTCGGTCGCGTGCATGTTGCTGTTGGCGCCGCGGTAGGGCTCAGGCGTCTGCCAGACGCGATCATAGGCTTCGCGAAGCGCACCTTCCTCTTCGCTCCAGAAATGCCGCTCGATGACGCCGATGGCGTCGGTCAGCAATGCCTCGGCGCCCTCGACGCCCGCCACGACGGCGGAGCTGGCCGCCAAGGCGACGAAAGCATGCAGATACGCTGCCTTGCCGCTTCCCTCGCAGCCGCCCGCCTTGGCAAACCAGCCGCCGTAGCGCGCATCCCTCAGGGGGCCACGCAGGGCAGTCACACCGTGGGCAGCCAGCCCCAGACAGCCCGGTATGCCCTGAAGGTGAGCCAGGGCGAAACAGTGGGTCATCCGGGCAGTGGTCAGGGTCTGGGCGCTTGCATCATCGGCAAGCCTGCCTGCCGCATCCAGGTCACCAAACCCTTCTGCCAGCTTTGCAGCCCTGGCGAAGGCCAGTAACCGCTGCCCCTCGGCCAGGCGCCATGCAGTGTGCCCAGGCGCTTGGAGCCAGGACACCTGTGAAGAAAGATCATTGTTCATCGCCAGCGAGGTCCTTGCCAGTCGTGTGGCGATTCTAGCCAGCCAGGCCACGGGGGATGTCACGAACGCGGGTATGATTGTCACGTGCCTGTGACGTTCGACCATCTGCGCGCAGTTGCACGTTCAACGCGTGCAGGTGCGTCAATCCACGCCCCGTGGCAGGTACAAGGTCACCCGCAAGCCGCCTTCGCGCAGGTTGAGCAGGCTGACCTCGCCGCCGTGGCTGTGGGCGATATTGCGGGCAATGCCCAACCCCAGCCCGTAGCCTTGCTGATGACCAGCCAGCCGCACATGGGGCTCGAACACCTGCTCCATCTGCTGTTGCGGCACCCCCGGCCCTTGATCATCGACCTGCAGCACGAAGCCTGCCGCACCGTCGATGATGCGCAGCCGCGCCCGCTCGCCGTACTTGATGGCGTTGTCGATCAGGTTGCCGATGCAGCGCCGCAATGCCAGCGGCTTGCCTGGATACGGCGCCAGGGCATGCCCTTCGAGGGTGATTCGACCGTCTCGCAGGTACGGCTCAGCCAGCAGTTCGAGGACCTGATTGAGGTCCACCGGCTCGATGTTCTCGTGAATGTCGGTGTCCTTCACGCATTGCAGCGCGCCCTTTACCAACAGCTCCAGTTCGTCCAGGTCCTGGCTGAACTTGGCTTGCAGGTGTTCGTCTTCAAGCAGCTCGACACGCAGGCGAAGCCGGGTGATGGGTGTGCGCAGATCATGGGAGATGGCGCTGAACAGTTGGCTACGCTCGGTGAGGTAACGGCTGATGCGTTCGCGCATGCTGTTGAAGGCCCGGCCCACCTCCACCACCTCGCTGCCGCCGCCTTCGGCCACTGGCGCTACATCGGCGCCCAGTGACAGCTCGCGCGCTGCACGGGCCAGGCGCTTGAGCGGCCAGCTCTGCCAATGCACCAGCAGCCCGATGAACAGCAACAACAATGCCGTGGTCAGGACGATGAAGCCGATCTGCTGACGCGGCAGACGCTCGGCTTCCAAGCTGGTGTAGGGCTCGGGCAACAACGAGGCGATGTACAGCCATTCGCCTTCGGCCAGACGAATCTGGGTGACCAGCACCGGCGGGTTGAGCGGTTCGAGGGTGAGTGAGTAATGCGCCCATGACCTTGGCAGCTCGTCGAGCTTGAGCCCACTGTTGAAGATGCGCAGTTCATCGGGGTCGACGAATTCGACGGAGATGTCCATCTGCGGCCCGAGACGCTCATGCAGCACCTGCTGGAACACCTCCACCACGGCCTGCTTGCGCGGCGTGACAGGCAGTACCTGCATATCCAACGGCTTGGCGTTCAGCGAAACAAAAAACCGCGTGCCCCCCATGCTGCGCAACTGGTCGAGCACCATCGGCCGGTAAGCCACGGGCAGTGAACGAAAGTAACTGACGCTGGCGCTCATGGAGTGGGCCAGGCTGCTGGCACTGGCACGCAGCCCTTGCAACTGGCTGGCGCGCAGCTGGGCCACCCAGATGATGCTCGACAATCCTTGCGCCAGCAGAACCACCAGCAAGGTCAGCAGCAGCATGCGCCCCAGCAGCGAGCGTGGCAGCAGGCGCCAGCGCCGCTCAGGGTGCAGTGCAGACATGGGTCGCCAGCAGGTAGCCGCTGCCGCGCACGGTGCGGATCAGCCGGGGTGGCTTTTCGGTGTCGCGCAAGCGCTGGCGCAGACGGCTGACGGCCATGTCCACGATGCGGTCCAGTGGCATCGGCTCTCGCCCTCGGGTGGCGTTGCCGATGGTATCGCGGTCGAGAATCTGCTGGGGGTGGTCCAAGAATAGCTTGAGCAGCGCAAAGTCCGCACCCGAAAGAATCACCTCCTCTCCATCGCGGTGGAACAGGCGATGGCTGACCGTGTCGAGCCGCCAGTCGTCGAATGCCAGCACCGCCCCGCCCGGCGCTGCCTGCCCGAACTCGGCGCGGCGTAGCAAGGCTTTGATGCGGGCCTGCAGCTCGCGCGGGCTGAACGGCTTGCCCAGGTAGTCATCGGCGCCAAGCTCAAGCCCGATGACCCGATCGGTCTCGTCCGAGCTTGCCGTCAACATGATGATGGGTACCCTCGCCTGGCGCGGGTGCTGGCGTACCCAGCGGCACAGGCTGAAACCGTCCTCGTCCGGCAGCATGACGTCCAGGATCACCAGGTCACACGCTGTGGTGTCAAGGGCATGACGAAACCCGGCACCATCGGCCTGGGCATTGACCTGAAAGCCCGAACGGCTGAGGTAGGTTTGCAACAATTCGCGAATTTCCTGATCGTCGTCAACCATCAGGATGGATTTGCCGGCAGTGCTCAAGGGTATGTCCTTTTGTGCTGGCGGGTCTTGTTGCCCGCTGACCTGTGTCGCCTTGCAGGGTGCCCAGGCGGTTAACCTTGATCCAGGGCTTGCTGCAAGGCCACACCAGCGCCCAGCAGCCCGGAAAACTCGGCCGTCACCAGCCACACGGGCACGCCTTCGAAGTAACCGCTCATGCAGCCTTTGTCGCCGAAGCTGGCGGTGAAACCGCTGCGCAGGAACAGCTCGGCAAAACGCGGGATCACGCCGCCGACGATATATACCCCACCGCGCGCGCCCAGGGTAAGCACGTTGTTGCCCGCCACCCGCCCCAGGAACCGGCAGAACTGCTCGATAACCGCTCGCGCCCGCGGCTCGCCGCCCAGGGCTGCATCGGTGATCTGCGCCGGTGAGGTGTGCCGCGGGGTCTCGCCATCCAGGGCGCAGATGGCCTGATACAGGCGCACCAGCCCGCCGCCGCTGAGCACCGTCTCGGCACTGACATGGCCGATCTGGCCATGGATGTACTGATGGATCGCCGCCTCCCGGGCATTGCCCACGGGCAGATCGACGTGCCCGCCCTCGCCTGGCAAGGCATGCCAGTGCTTGCCCCCCAGGCGCAACAGCGAGCCGACACCCAGGCCTGTACCCGGGCCGATGACCAGCGCCGGGCGCAGCGGATCGGCCTGCCCTGGGCATACTTCCCGAAACTCACCTTCGCGCAGGCGGGTCATGCCAAGGGCCATTGCGGTGAAGTCATTGATCAGCAACAGGTGCCCGATCTGTAACCGCTGGCAAAAGGCGGTCCGGCTCAGGCGCCAGTGGTTGTTGGTGAAGCGAAACTCATCGCCATCGACCGGGCCGGCTACGGCCAGGCAAGCGGCGGCTATACCACCACGGGGGATGGCCAGGGCTTCTAGATACGCCTCGATGGCCTGTTCGGGGCTTGTGTAGTCCTCGGTGGCGAAAACCTTCACCTCGTGCAGCTGGTTGTCACGCCATAACGCAAAACGGGCATTGGTGCCGCCGATGTCGCCAACCAGCAGGTCATTCATTTCAGGTTCTCCAGGGCAGAGGTAAAGGCGCTGGCGCCCTGCTCTGCCGGGCTGAACGCCATGCGCATGAAACCGAACAGCTCGCGCCCGCAACCCAGGTCATTGCCCTGGGGCGCGGTCGCCAGGTCACGCTGGGCCAGCTCGTCGGCCGGTACCATCACCCGCAACGTACCTTCAGCGCCATCGACCCGCACGATATCACCATCGCGCAGCCGTGCCAGCGGGCCGCCATCATAGGCTTCGGGGCACACATGAATGGCGGCGGGTATCTTGCCCGATGCACCGGACATGCGCCCATCGGTCACCAGGGCTACCTTGTAACCGCGATCCTGCAACACGCCAAGGAATGGGGTGAGTTTGTGCAGTTCAGGCATGCCGTTGCAGCGCGGGCCCTGGAAGCGCACCACCGCGACGAAGTCCCGCTCCAGCTCGCCTGCCTTGAAGGCATCGGCCAATGACTGCTGATCGTGGAAGATGCGCGCCGGCGCCTCGACCACACGGTGCTCCGGTGCCACGGCGGAGACTTTCATCACGCCACGCCCCAGGTTGCCTTCCATCACCCGCAATCCACCTTCGGCGGAGAATGGCCGCGCCACGGGCCGCAGGATGCTTTCGTCCAGGCTCTGCTGCGGCCCTTCGCGCCAGACCAGCTTGCCGTCCTCCAGGAACGGCTCCTGGGTATAACGACGCAGGCCGCGGCCGGCGACGGTGTTGACGTCCTCGTGCAGCAAGCCGGCATCGAGCAGCTCGCGGATCAGGAAGGCCATGCCGCCGGCGGCCTGGAAGTGGTTGATGTCGGCCTTGCCGTTGGGGTAGACGTGGGACAGGGTCGGCACCACGTCGGACAGATCGGCCATGTCCTGCCAGGTCAGTTGGATACCGGCGGCCTGGGCGATGGCCGGAATGTGCAGGGTATGGTTGGTGGAGCCGCCTGTGGCATGCAGGGCCACGATCGAGTTGACCAGCGCCTTCTCGTCGACGATCTCGCCCAGGGGCATGAAGGTGCCGCTGGCCTTCGTCATGCGCGTGACCTGTTGTGCAGCCTCGGCGGTCAGTGCGTCGCGCAGCGGCGTGTAGGGGTTGACGAAGGAGGCACCCGGCAGGTGCAGCCCCATCACTTCCATCACCAGCTGGTTGGTGTTGGCCGTGCCGTAGAAGGTGCAGGTGCCAGGGCCGTGGTAGGACTGCATTTCCGATTCCAGCAGTTCCTCCCGGCTGGCCTTGCCTTCGGCATAACGCTGGCGCACATCGGCTTTCTGCTTGTTGGAAATACCCGAGACCATCGGCCCGCCCGGTACGAACACCGTGGGCAAGTGGCCAAAGCGCAAGGCCCCCATCATCAGGCCTGGCACGATCTTGTCGCAAATGCCCAGCATCAGGGCCGCATCGAACATGTTGTGGGACAACGCCACGGCAGTGGACATGGCGATCACTTCACGGCTGGCGATGGCCAGTTCCATGCCCGGCTCGCCCTGGGTGACGCCATCGCACATGGCCGGCACACCGCCAGCGAACTGGCCCACCGAGCCGACTTCGCGCAAGGCACGCTTGATCTGTTCGGGAAAATGCAGGTAGGGCTGATGGGCCGACAGCATGTCGTTGTAGGCCGAGACGATGGCCACGTTGGCCGCGTTCATCAGGCGCAAGGTCTGTTTGTCCTCGCTGCCGCAACCGGCCACGCCATGGGCGAAGTTGGCGCATTGCAGGCTGGCACGCATCGGGCCCTCGCTGGCGGCCCCGCGGATCAGCTGCAGGTAGCGTTCGCGGGTGGCGCGACTACGCTCGACCAGCCGTTGGGTGACCTCAAGGATGCGCGGGTGCATGTACTGGACTCCAGGCTAATTGTAAGGGCGGTTTACCAAGTGACCGTGCCCTGCCGATTGCCGCCTAGGCTCAAAGGGACAGGCGCGCACTGCTTCGGAAGGCTCACGATCGAACCGCTCGTTGTAGGTTTAAACAAAATACTGCCACTAAAAAGGCTTGTTTTCTATCTGCAACTGAATAATCTTGTAATTCCAACAACAAAACCGTTTCAGTGAAGCACCTTTGTGCCACAGGTTTGACTCGGACTGCCAGAGGTATCGCCATGACCCTTCGCATCGCCATCAACGGATTCGGCCGCATCGGGCGCAATGTCCTGCGCGCACTCTATACCCAGGGCTACCGCCAGGACATGCAGGTCGTCGCCATCAACGACCTGGGCGACAGCACCATGAACGCCCACCTGCTCAAGTACGACAGCGTGCACGGCACCTTCGAGGCCAGCGTCGAAGCCGACCACGAAAGCCTCACCGTCAACGGCGACCGCATCGCGGTCAGCGCCATTCGCAACCCGGCTGAACTGCCCTGGAAAGCCCTGGCGATCGATGTGGTCTTCGAATGTACGGGGCTGTTCACCGAGCGCGACAAGGCTGCTGCGCACATCGCCGCCGGCGCAGGCAAGGTGATCGTCTCGGCGCCAGCCAAGGGCGCTGATGCCACCGTGGTGTATGGCGTCAACCACGACGTGCTGCGCGCCTCGCACCAGGTCATCTCCAACGCTTCCTGCACCACCAACTGCCTGGCGCCCATTGCCCAGGTGCTGCACCGCGAGTTCGGTATCGAGCAAGGCCTGATGACCACCATCCACGCCTACACCAACGACCAGGTGCTGACCGACGTGTACCACAGCGACCCTTATCGCGCCCGTTCGGCCACCCAGTCGATGATCCCGAGCAAGACCGGCGCCGCCGAAGCCGTGGGCCTGGTATTGCCGGAACTGGCTGGCAAGCTCACCGGCATGGCCGTGCGGGTACCGGTGATCAACGTGTCGCTGGTGGACCTCACCGTCAACCTCAAGCGCGAAGCCACGGCCGAACAGGTCAACCAGCTGTTCCTGGAGGCCAGCAAGCATTCGCGGGTACTGGGCTACAACGCCCTGCCCCTGGTCTCGTGCGACTTCAACCACAACCCGCTGTCGTCGATCTTCGATGCCAATCACACGCGGGCCAATGGGCGCATGCTCAAGGTGCTGGCCTGGTACGACAACGAGTGGGGCTTCTCCAACCGCATGCTGGACAACTGCCTGGCGCTCTGCCGCGCGCAGTAACGGCTGTGCCAGCACGCGCTGGCCACTGGAATGGGCCACACGGCTGGCACTCAATGCTGGGGTATATAGCCCGTATCGTCGTAGCCGCTTCGCGGCTTCGGCGAGACCCGCGGCGCCGTTACGATTTGCCTACATAGTGCAGCTTGACCTCAAGCAGGGATGATAAGCATTATCATTGGCCGCTTGTCAGGTCAGGTCGCTCCGTGAGTCAGTCCCGGTTCAATTCCGTATTCCTCAGCCAGAGGCCCATCTTGCTGCGCACGCTCCAGCGCATGGTCGGCAACCGTTGTACCGCCGAAGACCTGCTCCAGGAAACCTACCTGCGCGTCTCACGCGCACTGGGCGAGCGTTCGGTCCAGCACATCGAACCTTTCGTCTTTCAGACCGCGCGCAATCTTGCGCTCGACCATTTGCGTGCCCGCCGCGTACAGGCCCGAACCCTGGTCGAAGACGTCTCTGACGAGGTGGTAAACAATGTCGCCGTGCCCGCCAGCAGCAACGAAGAGGCTGCGCATGCCGAGCACCTGCTCCGTCACCTGAGCGAAAGCCTGAAGCAACTGACCCAGCGCCAGCAAAGGATCTTCACGCTAAGCCGGCTGCACGGCGCCACCTATCTTGAAATCGCCCAGCAGCTGGGGGTTTCTGCGAGCACGGTGCAAAAGGAACTGAAGTTGATCATGGGTATCTGCCTGGGTGTTGCCCAGCGCCTGGACGATTGACGGGCCGCCGCGATGAGGCCTGCTTGCCACATCACGCCAGCGCCCTGATCATCTGCGCACGCCCGCTCAAGGATTCACCGTGACCGACAGCCCCGAACATCCTCCATCACCTGCCACGCCCGATGCGCGTCGTCGCGCCACGGACGAGGCCTTGGCGTGGCTGGTGCGTCTTGAAACCGCCGAGCCTGCCGACCACCTTGCCTTCGAAACCTGGCTGCACGCCAATCCTGAGAATGCTGAAGCGTTCGTGCAGGCCGAGGCCTTGTGGAACGGCGCAGCGCTCAAGCAGGCCGCTGCACAGCTGCAGGGCCATACACCGCGCCCTCGCGCCGGTCGTCTGCGTCGCCATTGGAAACCACTGGCCACCGCCGCCGCGCTGCTGGTAGGCCTGTTCATGTTCGGCAACGTGCCAGTGCGCCTACAAGCTGATCACCTGACGGTCGTGGGTGAACGTCACCGGGTGGAACTGCAGGGCGATGCCCGGGTGCTGCTCAATACCCAATCAGCGTTTGCCAGCGAGCGCAGCGACGGGCAACAGGTCGCCCGCCTGCTGCAAGGCGAGGCATACTTCCAGGTCCCCAAGGGCGCGCCGGCCCCGCTTGAGGTGCAAGCCGGGCCTCTGCGCGCCCAGGCACGCGACACTGATTTTGCCGTCCGCCTGCTCGATGGCCAAGCTTGGGTCAAGGTGCAGCGCGGCGACGTCGACGTACAAGGAGGTCGCGATCAGCGTATCCGTTTGCAGGCCGGCGAGAGTATTCGCGTCGGGCCCGACGGGTTCGGTGCACGCAGGCAACTGGACATGCGCAAGGACCTGGCCTGGGTCGATGGGCGCCTGGTCTTCGAAAACTGCCCCTTGAGCCAGGTGCTGGCCGAGCTGCGCCGCTATTACCCCGGCTGGATCATCAATCGCAATGAGCGGCTGGAGAAGATCGCCGTCACCGGCAACTACCGCCTTGACCAGCCGCTTGAGGCGCTACGTGCGTTGGCCCACATCACCTCGGCACAACTGCATGAGTATCCGGCGCTGGTCATCCTGAACTAAGGCGCCTGTCCACACACGGCAGCGCGCCACACGCCCAGCTGGGCGCAGGCGATTTATTTTTACGCGATAGCGCCCCCCTGTCCGTCTCGTCATAGCCAATGCAATTGATTCTTGTTCAATCAAGAACGCACACCCTATGAACAGTTCGCGCGTCAGGGAGCGCTTTCGATGCCCACCAGTCCTATCCGTTCGACCCTACGTCCCCGCCTGAAGGGGCAACTGTCCCTGTTATCACTCGCCTTGCTCACCACAGGCGCCTACTCCCTCCCCACGCTGGCGGCCGAGCCAGCGTCGGTGAGCACCTCGCGCGTGGGCGCTTACCACTTCGGCATCGCCCAACAGCCGCTGGTATCGGCCATCAATGCGTTCAGCCAGGTCACGGGCTGGCAGGTGGGCTTCGACGCCCGCCTGGCCGAAGGGGTCGCCTCCCCCGGCATACAAGGTGCACTGCCCCCGGAGCAGGCACTCAAACGCCTGCTACAGGGTACTGGCCTGGTCCCGCGCACCATCAGCCGCGGCAACGTGGTGCTCGAGCGCCAGTCAGGTCGCGGGGCCATAGCCCTGCAACAGGTGACCGTCAGCGCTACCCGCAGCGCCCAGGACGTGAGCCAGGTCCCCAGTACGGTCAGCGTGCAGACCCGAGAACAACTCGACCGGCAGAACGTCAACACCCTCCAGGACCTGGTGCGCTACGAGCCGGGCGTCTCGGTGGCGGGGACCGGGCAGCGTAGCGGCCTGAACGGCTACAACATTCGCGGCATCGACGGCGAACGGATACTCACCCAAATCGACGGTGTGGCCATCCCGGACAGCTTCTTCTACGGGCCCTACGCCCAGACCCAGCGCAATTACGTCGACCCGGAAATCATCAAGCGTGTGGAAATCCTGCGCGGCCCAGCCTCGGTGCTCTACGGCAGCAATGCCATCGGCGGTGCGGTGAGCTATTTCACCCTTGATCCTGAAGACATCATCAAGCCCGGCCGAGACGCTGGTGCACGACTGAAAACCGGCTACAGCTCAGCCGATGACAGTTGGCTGACGTCCGCCACCGTAGCTGGTCGTGAGGGCAGCCTGGACGGCCTGCTGCACCTGAGCCAGCGCAACGGTCACGAAACCCAGAGCCATGCCGATCACGGCGGCGTAGGCCTTGCACGCACCCGCGCCAACCCGGTGGATGCGCGCACCACCAACGTGCTGGCCAAGCTGGGCTGGGACTACGCCGACGACGCCCGGCTGGGCGTGACCTACGAACGCTTCAAGGACGACCGCGACCAGAACCTGCTCAGCGCAGTAGGCGGGCCGTTCATCCCGGGTTTTGGTGCCAGGAATTCGTACCGCATGCGCCAGGGCAACGACACCATCACCCGCGAGCGCTTCGGCCTGAACCACCGTTTCGGCCTGGACAGCCTTTTCGCGGACGAGGTCAAGTGGAGCCTGAACTACCAGATCGCCAAGACCGATCAGCGCACCGACGAGCTGTACGTCGCGTCGGGGCGTCAGGTACTGCGCGACCGCCAGACCACCTACAAGGATCGCCAGTGGATCTTCGATGCCCAGCTGGAGAAGGCCTTCAGCCTTGGCCAGACCGATCACTCGCTGACCTATGGCACCACCCTCAAGCACCAGAACGTCACCGGGGCGCGCAGCGGTACTGGCACGTGCGTGAACATCGGCGGCACTTGCCGGGGTATCGGCCAGGACAGCCCGCGCGACGGCCAGGCGCTGGTCAGCGACTTCCCGGACCCGACCGTCAATACCTACAGTTTGTTCGTTCAGGACGAGGTTCGCTGGGGCAACTGGACGTTCCTGCCAGGTGCGCGCTACGACTACACACGCATGGCGCCTCACTTTACCGACGCCTTCCTGCGCGGGCTTGACGCCAGCGGTACGGCCCCGGCTTTCCAGGATGATTCGGACAAAAAGTGGCACCGCGTGTCGCCCAAGCTGGGGGTGACCTATGCCTTCAACGACCACTACACCGGATACGCGCAATACGCCCAGGGCTTCCGCACGCCCACGGCCAAGTCCATGTACGGCAAGTTCGTGAACCTGGAGCAAGGCTACCGCGTGGAGGGTAACCCTGGCCTGCAGCCTGAGCGCAGCAAGGGCCTGGAAACCGGCCTGCGCGGCCGCTTCGACGCGGGCAGCTTCGATGTGGCGGTCTACTACAACAAGTACCGCGACTTCATTGACGAAGACGCCGTGCAAGGCGCCAACCTCGAGCAGACATTCCAGGCCAACAACATCAAGCGCGCGACCATCAAAGGTGCCGAGGTAAGAGGCCAGCTGGAACTCGACCGGTTTGGCGCGCCAGCGGGGCTGTATGCACAAGGCTCCCTGGCGTACACCTACGGGCGCAACGACGACAGCGGCCAGCCGCTCAACACCGTCAACCCGCTCAAGGGCGTCGTGGGCCTGGGCTACACGCAGGGCGACATGGGTGGGCTGCTGAGCTGGACGCTGGTCAAGCGCAAGACGCGGGTCGACGACAGCACCTTCTATTCGCCCGATGGCTCGGCGTCGAAGTTCCGCACGCCCGGCTATGGCGTACTGGACCTGACCGGCTTCTACAACGTCACCGATGACATCACGGTGAACGCTGGCCTGTACAACCTCACCGACAAGAAATACTGGCAGTGGGACTCGGTGCGCAGCTACGACGGCCAGGGGGAGGCCGCGGTGACCCAGCCGGCCAACATCGACCGCCTGAGCATGCCGGGCCGTAACTTCGCCATCAACGTGGTGTGGGATATCTGAGGCGCTGGCGCAGCTGGGGCCGGCCGGGCCGCTGTGCACCCGGCTTGGCTCCCAGCACCCACGCCTGCTCCTGCAGGCTTTTTACGCCCCCGCTCCTGTTGATTCGTCTTGTATTGAAACGCTTTGCTTTCCAAGGACTGCATCATGAACAACCGCGCTTCTTCGCTTACCCAACGCCTGAACCTGGTGACCCAGGCGCCCCATGCCGCACTCGACGCCTTGGTCAAATCCCATGCGCCATTCGATAGCCGCGAAAGTTTTGCCCGCTTCGTGGTTGCCCAGTACCTGTTCCAGGCCGAACTGCAGCCGCTTTACAACGACCCGCAATTGATCGCCCTCCTACCCGACCTTGCCGAGCGCTGTCGAGCCCGTCAGGCGCGTCAGGACCTGGCGGACCTGGACATGCAGGCGCCTGCCGAGCTACCGGGGGCGGTGCAACGTCCAAGCATGGCAGAGGCACTAGGCTGGATCTTCGTGTCCGAAGGCTCCAAACTGGGCGCCGCGTTTCTGATCAAGCGGGCCGCGGCGCTGGGCTTGTCGGAGACCTTCGGCGCCCGTCACCTGGGCGAGCCCGCCGGTGGGCGCGCCGAAGGCTGGAAGCAGTTCACGCGAACACTCGATGGCCTGATACTGTCAGCTGAAGAAGAGGCGGCTGCCGAACACGGCGCCGTCGCAGCGTTCGAGCGCTTCACCGTCTTGCTCAAACAGGCCTATGCCATGAATGCCGAGCAGGCTTGAAACACTTTCAAGGCCCTCTGACCGGGGGCCGTTCGTTCTAGCAGTGAGCCCATGACCCAACCTGCCCGCTCCAAAATTGCCCGTCTGCTGTATGCGATCCTGGCTTACGCAAGCCTGGGGGTAGGCCTGGTCGCCATTGTCGTTCCGGGCTTGCCGACCACCGAATTCATCCTGTTGTCGGCGTGGGCGGCCACGCGAAGCTCGCCTCGCCTGTCCGCCTGGCTCGAAAGCCACCGGTTGTTTGGCCCTATCCTGTACAACTGGCGCAACGGCAAGGTGATCCAGCGGCGGGCCAAGGTCAGTGCGACGGTCAGCATGTTGCTCTGCGCGGTTTTGATGCTGGTGTTTCTTGAGCATCACTGGCCGGTATTCCTGGCCATTGCCGGTATGAGCCTGGGCAACCTGTGGATCTGGTCGCGACCGGAACGGCCGTTCACAGCCGGCTCACAGGCTCAGCAACCCTGACCAGAGGGCATAGCCTGCCAGCGCCGCACCCGATAGCACGGCGGCGAAGATCAGCTTCTCTGTCAGCGTGAAAAGCTTAAGCCCTTGCTCATGTTTGGCTCGGGCAAACAGGATCACCCCCGGCGCGTACAACAGTGCCGAGAGCAGCAGATACTTCAGGCCACCGGCATACAGCAGCCAGACGGCGTACCCAACCGCGAGCGCGGCCACGAGCAGGTCCTTGCGCCGCTGGGCCGGTTGGCCTTCGTAAGTCTCTCCCCGCACGGCCAGCGACATGGCGTAGGCGGCGGACCACAGGTACGGCGCCAGAATCATGGACGAGGCCAGGTAGATCAGGCTGGTATAGGTACCGGCGGACACCAGCGTGATCAGTAAAAAACCCTGGATCATGCCGTTGGTCAGCCACAGTGCATTGGCAGGTACCTGGTTGGCGTTCTCCTGGGCAAGGAAACGGGGCATGGTCTGGTCGCGCGCCGTGGCGTAGAGAATCTCGGCACACAGCAGCGCCCACGACAGTAACGCCCCCAGCAACGAAACCGCCAGCCCCAGGCTGATCAGCAACGCGCCCCAAGGGCCGACGATGTGGGCCAGGACCGCCGCCAGCGAAGGGTTCTGCAAACCGGCCAGCTCCGGTTGCGTCATGACCCCTAGGGAGAGGACGTTGACCAGTACCAGCAGTGCCAGCACACCCACGAAGCCGATGACCGTGGCCCTGCCCACGTCGGCCCGCCGCCGAGCCCTGCCTGAGTACACACTGGCGCCTTCGATACCGATGAAGACGAACACCGTTACCAGCATCATGTTGCGCACTTGCTCGAGCACGCTGCCGAACGCCGGATTGTCCAGCCCCCAGATGTCCTGGGTGAAGATATCCAGGCGAAAAGCGCAGGCCGCGATGACGACGAACAGCACCAGGGGCACCACTTTGGCCACTGTGGTCACCAGGTTGATGAACGCCGCCTCGCGAATCCCGCGCAATACCAGAAAATGCACCGCCCACAGCAACACCGAGGCACACCCGATGGCCACTGGGGTATTGCCTTCACCGAACACCGGGAAATAGAACCCAAGGGTGCTGAACAACAGCACGAAATAACCGACATTCCCCAGCCAGGCACTGATCCAGTAGCCCCACGCCGAGGAAAAGCCCATGTAGTCGCCGAACCCAGCCTTGGCATAGGCATACACGCCTGAATCCAGTTCAGGCTTGCGGTTGGCCAGCGTCTGGAAGACGAAGGCCAGGGCCAGCATGCCCACGGCAGTGATCCCCCAGCCAATCAGCACCGCCCCGGCCTGGGCACGGGCCGCCATGTTCTGGGGCAAGGAGAAAATGCCGCCTCCGATCATCGAACCCACGACCAGCGCCACCAATGCCCCTAGACGCAGTTTCTGTCCTTGTTCGCCCATAGGTCTCCAAATATTTCCTGACAGTGTTGCAGTTGTAACAAGACGCTGTTTATTAATAGAGGCTGACCTCAATTACAGCCGTACTCTCATTTAGCCACTAAGCCATTAACGTCTAAGCGTGCGGTTGTTAAGAACTCCAGAGTGCCAACCGGTTCACACTATTTCGATAAAAGCATAAATACCGGTAAAAAATTTGCGCTCTGCCCAGAAGCGACTAGTTTCAACCTTCGCAGGCTAGAGGGATGAAGCGTAGCAAGACATGGAGGTGCCAGCGTACAAGGCCTGCAGCCATGGCAGTCGGCAATCTCCAGGAGTTCGGTAAGGTAATTCAACGGCCTTACCTTGCAATGCACTGATCCATATCAGCGTATGGCCACGGCATCAGATTTAATCTGTGGCCAACTTCCTCCTGGCAGGAGTTGTTAAATGTCTGATTCTCCCGCAAAACTAAAACTCGGTGCGTTAGTTGCGCTGGTCGTCGGCTCGATGATCGGTGGCGGCATCTTTTCCCTTCCGCAGAACATGGCCGCCAGCGCCGGCGTAGGCGCAGTGTTGATTGGCTGGGCTATCACCGCCGTGGGCATGCTGACCCTGGCTTTCGTATTCCAGACGCTGGCCAACCGCAAGCCTGACCTTGACGGCGGAGTCTATGCGTATGCCAAGGCCGGTTTCGGCGATTACATGGGCTTTTCTTCGGCCTGGGGCTACTGGATCAGTGCCTGGCTGGGGAACGTCGGCTATTTCGTGCTGTTGTTCAGTACCCTGGGCTACTTCTTCCCGGTATTTGGCGAGGGCAACACGCCGGCCGCGATCATCGGCGCCTCGATCCTGCTGTGGGCAGTGCATTTTCTGGTGCTGCGAGGCATCCGTGAAGCGGCGTTCATCAACCTGGTTACCACGGTGGCCAAGGTGGTGCCGTTGGTGCTGTTCGCGCTGATCTGCCTGTTCGCCTTCCGGCTGGACGTCTTCACCGCCGATATATGGGGCACCGGTACACCTGAACTGGGCGGCGTGATGAATCAGGTGCGCAACATGATGCTGGTGACGGTGTGGGTGTTCATCGGCATCGAAGGCGCGAGCATCTTCTCATCCCGTGCGGAAAAACGCTCCGATGTGGGCAAGGCCACCGTCATCGGCTTCATCACCGTGCTGTTGTTCCTGGTGCTGGTCAATGTGCTGTCGCTGGGCATCATGACCCAGCCTGAACTGGCAGGGTTGCAGAACCCCTCGATGGCGGCCGTGCTCGAGCACGTGGTCGGCCACTGGGGCGCCGTGCTGATCAGTGTCGGCCTGATCATCTCGCTGCTCGGTGCGCTGCTGTCCTGGGTGCTGTTGTGCGCCGAGATCATGTTCGCCGCTGCCAAGGACCACACCATGCCGGCCTTCCTGCGCCGCGAGAACGCCAACCAAGTGCCTGCCAACGCCTTGTGGCTGACCAACGCCATGGTGCAGATCTTCCTGGTGATCACGCTGTTCTCCAACAGTACCTACCTGTCGCTGATCTACCTGGCCACTTCGATGATCCTGGTGCCCTACCTGTGGTCGGCGGCCTACGCCGTGTTGCTGGCGGTGCGCAGTGAAACCTACCAACAAGCGCTGGCCGAACGCCGCAAGGACCTGTTCATCGGCAGCGTCGCCCTGCTCTATGCCATCTGGCTGCTGTATGCCGGCGGAGTGAAATACCTGCTGCTCTCGGCGCTGCTTTATGCCCCTGGCGCCATCCTGTTTGCAAAGGCCAAGCGTGAAGTCGGCCAACCCGTCTTCACCCCCGTGGAAAAACTGATTTTCGCAGCCGTGGTCGTCGGTGCCCTGGTGGCAGCCTTCGGCCTGTACGACGGCTTCCTGACGCTGTGATCCCTCTTCGACTCAATGGAGGATTGAAACCATGTCCGCTGAAAAACAGAAATACGGTGTGCATTCCGAAGCCGGCAAGCTGCGCAAGGTCATGGTGTGCGCGCCGGGCCTCGCGCACAAGCGCCTGACCCCGACCAACTGCGACGAGCTGTTGTTTGACGATGTGATCTGGGTGGATCAGGCCAAGCGTGACCACTTCGATTTCGTCACCAAGATGCGCGAGCGGGGTGTCGATGTGCTGGAAATGCATAACCTGCTGACCGACATCGTGCAGCAACCCGAAGCGCTCAAATGGATACTGGACCGCAAGATCACCCCTGACACCGTCGGGGTAGGCCTGACCAATGAGGTGCGCAGTTGGCTCGAAGGCATGGAGCCGCGTCACCTGGCTGAATTTTTGATTGGCGGTGTGGCTGGCCAGGATCTGCCGCAAAGCGAAGGTGCCGAAGTGGTCAAGATGTACAACGACTACCTGGGCCATTCCAGTTTCATCCTGCCACCGTTGCCCAATACCCAATTCACCCGCGACACCACCTGCTGGATCTACGGGGGCGTCACGCTCAACCCCATGTACTGGCCGGCACGGCGCCAGGAAACGCTGCTCACCACCGCCATCTACACGTTCCACCCGCAGTTCACAGGCGCCGACTTCCAGGTCTGGTACGGTGACCCGGACAAGGACCATGGTCAGTCCACCCTCGAAGGCGGTGATGTCATGCCCATCGGCAACGGCATCGTGCTGATCGGCATGGGCGAGCGCACCTCTCGCCAGGCCATCGGCCAGTTGGCGCAGAGCCTGTTCGCCAAGGGCGCCGTGCACAAGGTCATCGTCGCCGGCTTGCCCAAGTCCCGCGCCGCCATGCACCTGGACACCGTGTTCAGCTTCTGCGACCGCGACCTGGTCACGGTCTTCCCCGAGGTGGTCAGCGAGATCGTACCGTTCATCATCCAGCCCGACGAAAGCCGGCCCTATGGCATGGACGTGCGCCGCGAGCACAAGTCGTTCATCGAGGTTGTGGGCGAACAGCTGGGTGTGCGCCTGCGGGTGGTCGAAACCGGCGGCAACAGCTTTGCCGCCGAACGCGAGCAATGGGATGACGGCAACAACGTGGTGGCGCTGGAGCCAGGCGTGGTCATTGGTTACGACCGCAACACCTACACCAATACCTTGCTGCGCAAGGCCGGGGTCGAAGTGATCACCATCAGTGCTGGCGAACTGGGCCGCGGCCGCGGCGGAGGCCACTGCATGACCTGCCCTATCGTTCGCGACCCCATCGATTACTGACGTCCATCAACCAGGCCGCCCCTACCCGGTAGCGGCCCGGCGTTCACCACACCCAGGAGAAAAGTCATGGCGTTCAACATCCACAACCGCAACCTGCTCAGCCTGGAACACCACAGCACCCGTGAGCTGCGTTACCTGCTGGACCTGTCCCGCGACCTCAAGCGGGCCAAGTACACCGGCACCGAACAGCAGCACCTCAAGGGCAACAACATTGCGCTGATTTTTGAAAAAACCTCCACGCGTACCCGTTGTGCTTTCGAAGTGGCCGCTTACGACCAAGGCGCCAACGTCACCTACATCGACCCGAACTCCTCGCAGATCGGCCACAAGGAAAGCATGAAGGACACCGCTCGCGTGCTCGGGCGCATGTACGACGCAATCGAATACCGCGGCTTCAAGCAGGAAATCGTCGAAGAACTGGCCAAGTATGCCGGCGTGCCAGTATTCAATGGCCTGACGGATGAATATCACCCTACCCAGATGATTGCCGACGTGTTGACCATGCGCGAACACAGCGACAAGCCGCTGCATGACATCAGCTACGCCTACCTGGGCGATGCGCGCAACAACATGGGCAACTCGCTGCTGTTGATCGGCGCCAAGCTGGGCATGGACGTGCGCATCGCTGCGCCCAAGGACCTCTGGCCCCACGATGACCTGGTGCAACGTTGCAAGCAGTACGCCGAGCAAAGCGGTGCCCGCATCACCCTCACCGAAGATGCCAAGGCCGCCGTCAAGGGCGTGGACTTCATTCATACCGACGTGTGGGTATCGATGGGCGAACCCATCGAAGCCTGGGGCGAACGCATCAAGCTGCTCAAGCCCTACCAGGTCAACGCCGAGCTGATGAAGGCCAGCGGCAACCCCAGGACCAAGTTCATGCACTGCCTGCCGGCGTTTCACAACTGCGAGACCAAGGTGGGCAAGCAGATCGCCGAGCAGTACCCGGACCTCACTAACGGCATCGAAGTGACCGATGACGTGTTCGAGTCCCCGGCCTGCATTGCGTTCGAGCAAGCGGAAAACCGCATGCACACGATCAAGGCGATTCTGGTGTCGACACTGGCCGATCTGTAGATCGCCGCCTGCTTTGGCATTGCGGCTGTTAGCGGGCCGCATTAGCCGTCCTGCAGCCGCTCACGACTTTCGATAAAGGACATTCTCCATGCGTATCGTTGTTGCACTAGGCGGCAATGCCCTGCTGCGCCGTGGCGAGCCCATGACCGCGCAAAACCAGCGCGCCAACATTCGTACCGCTGCCGAGCAGATTGCCAAGATCCACCCCGGTAACGAGCTGGTAATCGCCCATGGCAATGGCCCGCAAGTGGGCCTGCTGGCCTTGCAAGGGCTGTCGTACAAGCCCGACGAGGCCTATCCGCTGGACGTGTTGGGCGCCGAAACCGAGGGCATGATCGGCTACATGATCGAGCAGGAACTGGGCAACCTGCTGGACGTCGGCGTGCCGTTTGCCACCCTGCTGACCCAGGTCGAAGTGGACGCCGAGGACCCTGCGTTCAAGGACCCGAGCAAGTTCATCGGCCCGGTCTACAGCAAGGATGAAGCCCAGCGCCTGGCCGCTGAAAAGGGCTGGGTGGTCAAGCCTGACGGGGACAAATACCGCCGGGTGGTGGCAAGCCCCAGGCCCAAACGCATCTTCGAAATCCGCCCTATCAAATGGCTGCTCGAAAAGGGCAGCATCGTGATCTGTGCCGGCGGCGGCGGCATCCCGACCCTCTACGATGAACACCGTAAGCTCAAGGGTATCGAGGCGGTGATCGACAAGGACCTGTGCTCTGCACTGCTGGCCGAACAGCTCGAGGCCGACCTGCTGATCATTGCCACCGATGTGGAGGCGGCGTACATCGATTTTGGCAAGCCGACCCAACGCGCCATCGCCCAGGCCCACCCTGACGAGCTGGACACGCTAGGTTTCGCGGCAGGTTCGATGGGGCCCAAGGTGCAGGCGGCCAGCGACTTTGCCCGGCACACGGGCAAGGTGGCGGTGATCAGCTCGCTGGCCAATATCGAGCGCATCGTGACCGGTACCGCCGGCACGCGGGTTTCGACCGCTGCCCCTGGGATCAGCTACCGTTGAATACCGTCGGCGGGCCATGTGCCCGCTCAATCTCATACAGGAGAGCCCATGGCCAAATATGAACCCGGTCACGTCCACATCGAGCGCACTGCGCTCAACAGCAGTGACCACAGCTATGACCTCAAGGTGGACTACGAGGCCTTTACCGACCCCCGTGAGGGCAGGGGTATTCAATTCCACATGAAGGGCAGTATCGAGGGCAAGCCTGTCGACGAGGCTTTCTTTCTGCCCAAGGATCAGGTGCTGCCCAGTTTTCTGATGCAACTGAGTCGCCGCGCCCAGGCTTACCTGGCCCCACCGAAGAAATTCGAAAGCCTGGCTTCACCCCACAGGATCTACGACTGGATGTTCGAGGACATCCGCGCCAAGCTGGACGTGAAGTCCGGTGACCCCATCAAGCCTGAGCATCTGGAGTAGGACGCGACCCGTCACGAGCAGGATCCGCTTGAGGCATACTAGCGCCCTACCCGGCCATTTCGTATTGCCCCATGCGTATCCATGTCAGCTTCATCGACCGCGTCGGCATCACTCAGGAAGTCCTGGCGCTGCTCGGTGCGCGCAACCTCAACCTCGATGCCGTGGAGATGGTGCCGCCGAACGTCTACATCGACGCACCGACCCTCAGCCCCGCCGTGCTGGAAGAGCTGCATGACGCCTTGTTCGACGTACAGGGTGTGAAGGCAGTGGAGGTGGTCGACATCCTGCCGGGGCAACGTCGTCACCTGCAGCTCGATGCACTGCTGGCCGCCATGAGCGACCCAGTGCTGGCGGTGGACAGGGCCGGCAAGGTGTTGCTGGCCAACCCTGCGCTGGTGGCGTTGTGTGGTCGGGAGTCGGCCGGGCGCTGCGTAGGCGAGTTGTTTGGCGACCCGGGCCTGCTGCAAGCGTTGCTCGACAGCAACTTTCACCTGCCCATGCGCGAAATGCAGCTCAATGGCCAGAGCCTGCTGCTCGACGCCATGCCAATCACCCACACCGGCGGCCTGCTGACACTTTACCCGCCCACGCGATTGGGTGAGCGGCTATCAGCCCTGCGCCACGATCATGCCGAGGGTTTCGACGCCCTGTTGGGCGAATCACCCGCCATCCGTACCCTGAAGGCTCGGGGCTTGCGCGTGGCCACCCTGGATGCACCGCTGTTGGTGCATGGCGAGACCGGCACCGGCAAGGAACTGGTGGCCCGCGCCTGCCACGCGATCAGCAGCCGTCACGCGGCCCCCTTTCTGGCCCTGAACTGCGCTGCCTTGCCTGAAAGCCTGGCCGAGAGCGAACTGTTCGGTTATGCACCAGGCGCCTTCACTGGCGCTCAGCGCGGCGGCAAGCCAGGGCTGATGGAGCTGGCCAACCAGGGCACGGTGTTTCTCGATGAGATCGGCGAGATGTCCCCCTACCTGCAAGCCAAGCTGCTGCGTTTTCTCAGTGACGGCAGTTTCCGCCGCGTGGGGGGCGACCGGGAAGTGAAGGTCAACGTGCGTATCATCAGCGCGACCCACCGTAACCTGGAGCAGATGGTGGCCGAGGGCACGTTCCGCGAGGACCTGTTTTACCGCCTCAATGTGTTGAACCTGCAAGTCCCTCCCCTGCGTGACCGCGGCCAGGACATCCTGATGCTCGCGCACTTCTTCATGCAGCAGGCCTGCACACAGATCCAGCGGCCTGCCTGCAGGCTCACCCCCGCCACCCACAGCGCCATGCTGGCTAACCCTTGGCCGGGCAATGTGCGGCAATTGCAGAACGTGATCTTTCGCGCCGCCGCTATCTGCGAAAGCAACCTGGTGGACATCGGCGATTTGGACATCGCTGGCACGTCTGTCAGTCGCACCCATGAGGGCGACGTGGCCAGCCTGGAACAGGCCGTGGGTGATTTCGAGCGTGAGCTGTTGCAACGGCTGTATACCAGCTACCCCTCGACCCGATTGCTGGCGGCCCGGCTGCAGACCTCACATACCGCCATTGCCCAACGCCTGCGCAAATACGGAATTCCTGGAAAAACCTGAGGTTGACGACAATTCCCTCTGTTTTAGCAGACTTGTCCTAGGCGTTCCCCGGATACGTCTTTCGTCACGCCTCGTAGAATGGTGCCAGTGCAATCCTGCCTGTCACCCCGCCAGACCGCCCCAGAGCGGTCAGCGGTCCGTTATGGATTCAACGAGAGTACCTGATGTTCGAACTCGATTTTTACGGCACGCTGGTGGCCGCTTCCCTGGTGCTGCTGCTAGGTCGCGGTCTGGTCGCACGCATAGGTTTTCTGCGTGCCTACAACATCCCTGAACCGGTCGCCGGTGGCCTGGTGGTCGCGATTGCCCTGCTGGTGCTGCGCACCTTCGATGTGCAAGTTCACTTCGACACCTCCCTGCAGACACCTTTGATGCTGGCATTCTTCGCCACCATCGGCCTGAACGCCGATTTTGCCAGCCTGAAAAAAGGTGGGCGTGCGGTGGTCCTGTTCCTGGCGGTGGTGACCGGCCTGCTGGTGGTGCAGAACGCCTTGGGCATCGGTCTGGCCACGGCGCTGGGGTTGGACCCGTTGATGGGTCTGCTGGCCGGCTCGATCACCCTGTCGGGAGGCCATGGCACCGGTGCTGCGTGGGGCGCCACCTTCACTGAAAAGTTCGGCCTGGCCTCGGCCTCGGAGCTGGCATTGGCCTCCGCCACGTTCGGGCTGGTCTTGGGCGGCTTGATTGGCGGCCCCGTGGCCCGCCTACTGATCAAGCGGGTCGCGACCCCTGGCTTGGCTAACAACACGCCTCAGTTGCCCTCAGGCTTCGAGCAGCCGGAGAAAGAACGCCTGATCACCTCGTTTTCCGTGATCGAGACGCTTGCCCTGATTGCAGTGAGCCTGTTGACCGGTACCGTGCTAAATGAGCTGCTCAAGGGCACTGCCTTCGAGTTGCCAAACTTCGTCTGCGTATTGTTCGTGGGCGTACTGCTGCGCAATGGCCTGTCAGCCTTCGGCTTTTATCAGGTGTTCGAGCGGGAAGTGTCGGTACTGGGCAATGTGAGCCTGTCGTTGTTTCTGGCCATTGCGTTGATGTCGTTGAAACTGTGGGACCTGGCTGCACTGGCACTGCCTTTCTTTGTGCTGCTGGCGGCGCAGACCCTGCTGATGGCGCTGTTTGCCATCTTCATCACCTTCCGGGTCATGGGCCGCACCTACGACGCGGCTGTCCTGTCCGCCGGCCATTGCGGCTTCGGACTGGGTGCAACGCCTACCGCAATCGCGAACATGCAAGCGGTGACCCAGCGGTTCGGGCCTTCGCACGTGGCATTTCTGGTGGTGCCGATGGTGGGGGCGTTCTTCATTGACTTGATCAATGTGGTGGTGATCAAGGTGTATCTGGCGCTGCCGTTTTTTCAATAATGAACCTGTGATGGCGTTGCCGAACCGGTAAGCTGAAAGACTCCCGCACGATGAGCTGCGGGAGTCGTCTGTTTTGGATTCAGGATGGCTTGAAACCTGGAAGCCCCTGCTCAGCGCGCCACCGTTTCACTTCGTCAACTACCGCTTGAGGGGAGCTTGCAATTCCGACTCTATGGGGTCGATATATTAAGTTCCACTTTGCAGGATGCTGCGCCAAACGATCAAATTCGAGTACGCCGCGCGTATGCTCTTTATCATTCGGAAAGTATTTCGGGTCACCGTGATACAAGGCATACACCAATTGAAAAAACTCTTGCTCGGTATAATCAGTTATTTCTTTAGGCATTAGTCTCATTTCCGCTTATGCAAGGCTCGATGGAATTTTGGAGATATTATTCTTAGGTTATCAACGTCATACACATCTCCACCATCAGCAATACGTATCACGTGATGAATTTCATACTTGATATTTTTACCGACAACCTCATCAAGCTCTGCAAAGGGTGCAAGGCCCCTGCGCATGATCTGTAGTTCAGCTGGCGTAAATTCATTTTCGAACAACGGGCTTCGGCCAATAGTCTGCCACAGGCGACGCCTGAACGCCGCCCAACTGCTAAACTTCTTACCCCTCAATTTACTGGCAACTTGCTGCGGAATCGGCACCCCCTCGCGGCTCCCCGCCGTCAAAAAGGTGCCTGTGATCAGCTGTCCTTTACCTTTCACCACCCCCGGCATGTTCCGACGGCTCTTGAACATCACGTAGAGCGGTGGCAGCCCGGAGTCGCTTGGGAATATGATGACAACGTCATCGAACCCGAAGTCCGGCAAGTCCGGATACGTGTCCAACCGCCCTTGAAGGGGTTCGAGGATGGGGCCAATGAGGTGGGTAGGAGACGGCGGTGCAGGTGGCAGGCTTGTCGAACTGTCTGTCGGTTCGATCGCCGGTGTCCAGGTCAGGGTTCTGGGCGGCACATCGTCGGTGACGACCGTGTACTGACCGCTCTGGGCGTCGTAAGCGGCCTTCAATACGGGCACTGCAGAAGGGATCACCTGGCCATCGGTATTGGCCACGAACAGTTCGGTTGGCTCGCCCAGCGTCTGCACCTCGCCCATGCGCAACGGCAGGTCGATCACTGCCCGCTCGACCGCCTGCGTTTGAGCGGCTGAATCAAGCTCGATCGACAATTCGGTCAGGGGCACACTCAGCAGATAGTTGCCAAGCGGCAACACCTTTGCCTTGCGCTCCCCGTTACCCAGCTTGGGCGCATGCAACAGTGCGGCAATGCCGATCAGGAACGGGGTGGCAACCGCTTCCAACGAGGCGGCGTTCAACGCGCAGATGGCACCGCGTACAGCGGCTCCAAGCGAAACGCCAGCAGCGAGGCTAACCGGCGTAGCGCCAGCGGACAGGCTGAGATGCGCCTGTGCCTTTGCGATGGCCAGCGGCACTGGGTAGGTATTGGCCTGTTTGAGGGTTTGCTCGGCCAGGGCTTTTTCAGCGGCGGCTTTGGCGGCTTCACGCGCAATAGCCTCGGCCTCGGCTTTTGCTTTTGCCAGGGCCTGTGCTTGTTTGAGGGCCTGCTCCTGAGCGCGTGCCTGGGCTTGGGCCTCAGCACGTGCCCGTGCTTGAGCCTCGGCACGTGCCTGTGCCTCAGCCTGGGCGCGTGCCTGAGCCTCGGCTATCCGCTGCGCCTGCGCGTCAGCGAGCGCCTGCGCCTCGGCTTGTGCAAGCGCGTGCTGCAATGCGCCGATTTGACCCTGGAGCATTTGAATTTCGGCATCGCGCAGTTGCGTTTGATAGGCAGCCGTGAACGATTCCTGGATCAGCGTGCGCAAATCGTCCTTTCGCACGACACCTTTTTCAAACCATCTGTAGGTGGCGTCGATATAGTCTTTTCGCGTCTTGCCCAGTGGCGTCGATCCAAAATATCGGTCTGCTACTTCAGTCTGAACATGACGGTCTTCAACTTTACGCGCGATCAACAGGTTACGCGCGGCAATGTCGTGTGCGAGCATGCCGGCGGTAGACGCGGGTGGCGGCCCTAGCGTCTGTTTTACCAAAGCGACATCATGCTCGAGGGTCTGAGCCACACGTCCCAGCGCTTGGGTAAATACTGTACTGGCATGGTCATTTACAGCTTCCAGAATCTGCGGTCCACTGTTTATCACACACCGGAAATGTTCAAGTATTGTACTGCCTGGGTGATACTGGTCGGCGGGAAACAATGGCCCTGAATAGCCGGGAGGAAGAAGATTGGGCCCTGAGGGTGTACCTCCCACTTAGGTAGGAGGTAATTCAACTTGCCTGCGCTTGCGTGTCATACATCATCCTTAATCAAGCTTACAAACAAGCCAGGCATCATGAATATGCCTGACGGTCGTCATGAGCGATCCGCCTGATTTGTCACTCAGGCATGTAGAGGAACACGCGTGAACCGCACAGGCGATCGATGCGGACAATGAGAGGGTCAAAGTTCCCGACAACCAAAGTTATACAGAAAGTAGATGCTGCTAAAACGTTGCCGACCCCGTCAGGGAACTCTGATTATTGTTTGCCAGCTTTAATGTTTGACTATTGCTGTGCAGCGTCATGCATTTCTCAAGTTAGAATAGGAAATCAGCCGTATCAAATTCAATACACCGTATCGAAAACGGTACACCGCCCATCCCACGCCGCGCTGAGAGATGAACGGCGCCCAAAGGGATAACCAAGACTTGAGCGTATCGATTTCGTTACAGAAGCCTATTCGGTAATCAGCGAGCCAGCACTCCCTCCCCCGCTTTCATGGGTCCATGCACAGTTGGCCACCTTATTGCTTACTGAAAACCCACCAGAGCGCGAACCTAATCGTGCCACCCGGTCCACGAGGATTTTTCATGAGCGAGTTGCGTTTCACCGACGACCACGAATGGCTGCGCGTAGAAGCCGATGGCAGCGTCACCGTAGGGATCACCGCCTATGCCCAGAATGCACTGGGCGATGTGGTGTTCGTGCAGCTGCCGGAGCTGCGTCACTATGAAAAAGGCAGCGAAGCGTCCACCGTCGAGTCGGTCAAGGCTGCCAGCGGCGTGTACATGCCGCTGGCCGGCGAAGTGATTGAGGTCAACGCCCAGCTTGAAGATAGCCCCGAGCTGGTCAACGAGGACCCGCTGGGCGAAGGCTGGTTCTTCCGCTTCAAGCCTGCCGACGCCAGCGCTGTGAGCGCCCTGCTCGACCAGGGTGCCTACGACCGCCTGCTCAACGCCAACGACGACGCCTGAGGAACCACGCCATGACGATCAACCTCGGCACTGCCAATGAGTTCATTGCCCGTCACATCGGGCCACGCAGCGAAGACGAGCAGGCCATGCTCGCCACTCTGGGCTTCGATTCACTGGAGGCCATGACCGACGCCGTCATCCCCGCCAGCATCAAGGGTACCAGCGTGCTGGGCACGGACGATGGGCACAGCGAAGCGGATGCGCTCGCCGCCCTGAAGGCCATCGCCGGCAAGAACCAGCTTTTCAAAAGTTACATAGGCCAGGGTTACTACAACACCCACACGCCCGCGCCCATCCTGCGCAATCTGCTGGAAAACCCGGCCTGGTACACCGCGTACACGCCCTACCAGCCAGAAATTTCCCAGGGCCGGCTGGAAGCCTTGCTCAATTTCCAGACCCTGATCAGCGACCTCACAGGGTTACCGATCGCCAATGCTTCGCTGCTCGATGAAGCCACGGCGGCTGCCGAAGCCATGACGTTCTGCAAGCGCCTGTCGAAGAACAAGGCCAGCAACCGCTTCTTTGCCTCGATGCATTGCCACCCGCAGACCCTCGATGTACTGCGTACCCGCGCAGAGCCCTTGGGCATCGAGGTGCTGGTGGGCGACGAGCAGGCGCTCGATGATGCCAGCCCATTCTTCGGCGCTTTGCTGCAGTACCCCGCCAGCACCGGTGGTATCTTCGATTACCGGGAGGTGGTGCAGCGGTTCCATCACGCCAATGCGTTGGTGGCCGTGGCGGCAGACCTGCTGGCCTTGACTCTGTTGACCCCACCTGGCGAGTTCGAGGCCGACGTGGCCATCGGCAGCGCCCAGCGCTTTGGTGTGCCCCTGGGCTTCGGCGGGCCGCATGCGGCCTACTTCGCGACCCGCGATGCCTTCAAGCGCGACATGCCAGGGCGCCTGGTCGGCGTGTCGATAGACCGCTTCGGCAAGACGGCCCTGCGCTTGGCCATGCAGACACGTGAGCAGCACATTCGCCGCGAAAAGGCCACCAGCAACATCTGCACCGCCCAGGTGCTGCTTGCCAATATTGCCAGCATGTTCGCCGTCTATCACGGCCCTGAAGGCCTCAAGCGCATTGCCCAACGTACCCACAGCCTGACCGCCATCCTGGCACAGGGCCTGCGGGCAATGGCTGTGCCGGTCGTGAGCGACACGGCATTCGATACCCTGACCCTGGCTACCGGCGATGCCACCCTCAGCCTGCACGAGAAAGCGCGCGCCCAAGGCATCAACCTGCGCCAGGTCGATGCCGGCCATGTAGGTGTATCGCTGGACGAAACCACCACTCCGGCCGATGTGCAGGCGCTGTGGCAGCTGTTCGGCGCTGGTCAAACGCAGCCTGACTTCCAGGCGCTGGCCGCCAGCAGCGGTACACTACTGCCCGAGGCCTTGCTGCGTCGTTCGACGTTCCTCGAACACCCCGTGTTCAACCGCTACCACAGCGAAACGGAGTTGATGCGCTACCTGCGCAAGCTGGCCGACAAGGACCTGGCCCTGGACCGCAGCATGATCCCGCTGGGCTCGTGCACCATGAAGCTCAACGCGGCCAGCGAAATGATCCCGGTCACCTGGGCAGAATTCGGCAACCTGCACCCCTTCGCCCCAGCGCAGCAGAGCCAGGGCTACTTGCAATTGACGTCGGAGTTGGAGGCCATGCTCTGCGCAGCCACGGGCTACGATGCCGTATCGCTGCAACCCAACGCCGGTTCTCAGGGCGAGTACGCGGGCCTATTGGCGATCCGCGCCTATCATCGCAGCCGTAACGAAGGGCATCGCGATATCTGCCTGATCCCTTCTTCAGCCCATGGCACCAACCCGGCAACGGCCAACATGGCCGGCATGCAGGTGGTGGTCACGGCCTGCGACGCGCGCGGCAACGTTGACGTCGCCGACCTGCGTGCCAAGGCCATCGAGCACCGCGAACGCCTGGCGGCGCTGATGATCACCTACCCGTCCACCCATGGGGTGTTCGAGGAAGCGATCGGCGAGATTTGCGCCATCGTCCACGACAACGGCGGCCAGGTTTACATCGACGGCGCCAACATGAACGCCATGGTCGGCCTGTGCGCGCCGGGCAAGTTCGGGGGCGATGTGTCGCACCTGAACCTGCACAAGACCTTCTGCATTCCCCATGGCGGCGGTGGGCCGGGCGTAGGGCCGATCGGCGTGAAATCGCACCTGGCGCCCTTCCTGCCGGGCCATGCCGCCCTGGGCACTGCCGAAGGCGCGGTATGCGCCGCACCCTTCGGCAGCGCCAGCATCCTGCCGATCACCTGGATGTACATTCGCATGATGGGGGGCGCGGGGCTCAAGCGGGCTTCGCAGATGGCCATCCTCAATGCCAACTACATCGCTCGCCGCCTGGAGGAGCACTACCCGGTGCTGTACACCGGCAGCAATGGCCTGGTCGCCCATGAGTGCATCCTGGACCTGCGCCCGCTCAAGGACAGCAGTGGCATCAGCGTCGACGACGTGGCCAAGCGCCTGATCGACTACGGCTTCCATGCCCCGACCATGTCGTTCCCGGTGGCAGGCACACTGATGATCGAGCCGACCGAAAGCGAATCACGGGAAGAGCTGGACAGGTTCTGCGAAGCCATGATCCAGATCCGCGAGGAAATCCGCGCGGTAGAGGACGGCACGCTGGACAAGGACGACAACCCGCTCAAGAACGCGCCGCACACCGCAGCGGAACTGGTGGGCGAATGGGCCCATGGCTACTCCCGCGAGCAAGCGGTCTACCCGCTGCCTGGCCTGGTGCAAAGCAAGTACTGGCCGCCTGTGAGCCGGGTCGACAACGTCTTTGGCGACCGCAACCTGGTCTGTGCCTGCCCGTCGATCGAAAGCTACCAGGACGTCTGACAGCGCCGGATCCTGAGTGTGTCATTCGCCTGGCGGTCAATGTCCCCGGACATTGACCGAAACCCATGCAAGGAGTCATCGATGTCCGAAACACTGCTCAAAACCCCACTGCATGCCCTGCACCTGGAACTGGGTGCGCGCATGGTGCCCTTCGCGGGCTACGACATGCCGGTGCAGTACCCTCTGGGCGTGCTCAAAGAGCACCTGCACACCCGTGAACAAGCCGGGTTGTTCGACGTCTCGCACATGGGGCAAGTTCTGCTCAAAGGTCGCGACGCTGCCAGTGCCCTGGAAACGCTGGTGCCGGTCGACATCATCGACCTGCCCGTTGGCATGCAGCGCTATGCCATGTTCACCAACGAACACGGGGGCATCCTCGACGACCTGATGGTCGCCAATCTGGGTGACGAAACACTGCTGCTGGTGGTGAACGCCGCCTGCAAGGATCAGGACCTGGCGCATCTGCAGCGGCATATCGGCCAACGTTGCGAGGTCCAGCCGCTGTTCGACCAGCGTGCCCTGCTCGCCTTGCAAGGGCCGGCAGCGGTCAAGGTTCTGCAGCGTCTGGCGCATGAAGTGGCTGACATGACGTTCATGCAGGTGCGTCCTGTCACGTTACTGGGCCATCCGTGCTGGGTCAGTCGGTCGGGTTACACCGGGGAGGATGGTTATGAGATCTCCGTGCCGGTGGCGGGCGCAGAGACGCTCGCCAGGGAGCTGCTCAAGCAGCCAGAGGTCCAGCCGATCGGGCTAGGGGCCCGTGACTCGTTGCGCCTGGAAGCTGGCCTGTGCCTGTATGGCCATGACATGAGCGGCGACACCTCGCCCGTGCAAGCCAACCTGGTGTGGGCAATGTCCAAGCCACGCCGGGCCGATGGTGCCCGTGCCGGCGGCTTTCCGGGCGCGCAGGCCATCTTCGGCCAGCAACGTGAGGGTGTAAAACGCAAGCGGGTCGGTTTGCTGCCCCAGGAACGTACACCTGTGCGCGAAGGCGCCGAGATTGTCGATGCAGAAGGTACCCTGGTCGGCACCATCTGCAGTGGCGGCTTTGGGCCCACACTCAGCGCCCCTGTGGCGATGGGGTATGTCGACACCGAACATGCCGCCCTGGACACGCTTTTATATGCCCTTGTGCGCGGTAAGAAGGTGGCCTTGAAAGTCAGTAAAACGCCGTTCGTAGCGCCCCGTTACTATCGCGGTTAAGGCAGTTTCATCGACGACGTGGCAGTGCTCGGTATCTTCGTTTACGAACGTGGCGCGCGCCACTGCGAACATGGCGCCAGGCCAGGCGCCATGCACTTTTCGGCGATTTGACCAAGGGTTGTAAAACAGTCACTTTTACACCCGCTGCAAGGCTTGTTTTTCGCTCGGTAGTTGGCGTAGAGTCAACGCACTGTGTTTGCATGGGTCGCAACAGTTCGTGACCTGGGCCAGTAGCCGCAATCTGCTACAACCCGTTCGACGTCTCTTACTTTCCTGCAACCCAGCCCAGTACTCTTTTGCTTGTTTGAAAGCGAAAGAAAACTGTCATCCAAACCTAAGTTTCATAGGAAATAAGACCATGTCTCAGCGTCAGAACGGTACCGTCAAGTGGTTCAATGACGAAAAAGGTTTCGGCTTCATCACCCCAGAAAGCGGTGCTGATCTTTTCGTGCACTTCCGCGCCATCGAAGGCAACGGCTTCAAGAGCCTGAAAGAAGGCCAGAAAGTTACTTTTGAAGCCGTACAAGGCCAGAAAGGTATGCAGGCTGACAAGGTACAGGTAGCTGAATAAGCCTTGTTACCCCCAAAAAAGCCCCTGCTCAGTGCAGGGGCTTTTTTTTGCCCGTAGAATGGCGGCTTTGCGTGATGGAGCTATTCTGCATGTCCAAGCCTGTGCTGCATCCCCAAGGTGATTTCCCTCCGGTCGGCCTCGGCAGGCGTCTGGCTGCGGTGTTCTATGATTTTTTGCTGTGCACGGCCTTGCTGATCGTCACCGCAGGCCTCTACAAGATGGTCCAGATGGCGATCATCGGCCAGCAGCGTATGCGCGAACTCACCGAAGCAGGCGCGCTGGACGGCGACCCTTTGCTGTCCACGGTGCTGCTGTTCGTGCTATTCGGTTTCTTCGCCAAGTTCTGGACCCATGGCGGGCAAACACTAGGCATGCAGGTCTGGGGCGTGCGTGTGCAGAACGCCGATGGCTCGCCCATCACGCTCTGGCAGGCGCTGTTGCGGTTTGTCGTTTCCATCGCCTCGTGGCTATGCCTGGGGCTGGGTTTCTTCTGGGCCCTGGTCGACAAGCGCAAACGCAGCTGGCACGACATCTACTCCGAGAGCCAACTGGTTCGAGTCCCCAAGCCGAAGAAATGAGCGCTCTACTCAAGCGGCAGCGGCCCTGAAACACGAGGGGCCGCTATAGCGGCCCCTAGGGTCAAGCACGCAGCCATGCGGCTGCGCAGCGGGTTTATCCAGCGCGGCGCAACAACCACAAGCCTGCCACAGCACAGATGCCGGCTGGCAGCACCACCGCAAGCAAAGGCGGGAAGCCGAACACCTGGCTGGATGGGCCCAGCAGGTCCTGGGCAATACGGAACACGAAGCCCACCAGCACGCCGGTGAAGACACGCTGGCCAAGCGTCACCGATCGCAGCGGCCCGAAAATGAACGAAATGGCCATGAGTACCAGGGCTGCCGTAATGGCCGGTTGCAGGACCTTGGTCCAGAAGGCCAGCCAGTAGCGGGCGTTGTTCAGCCCTTGGTCGGACAGGTAGTGGATGTAGTCCCACAGGCCGGTGATCGACAGCGATTCAGGCGCCAGCACCACCGTGTTGAGCAACTGCGGCGTGACCGACACATCCCATTGTTCTTCAGGGTTTTGCACGACTTCGGTACGGTCGCCATGGAACAGTGTGGTGCGCACATCGGTCAGCAGCCAGTGATCGTTTTCGTAACGCGCCCGGCGCGCAAAGCTGGAGCTGATGATCTTGCGCTGGTCGTCGAACCGGTAGCGGGTCACACCCAGCAGAAGGCCGTTGGGCTGCACGGAGTTGATGTGCACGAACTCCTCGCCCTGCCGGTGCCACATGCCACGCTTGGAGCTTTGCGCTTCACCGCCACCCTGGGCCAGGGAGCGATCGGCCTGGGCTTTGTTTTCGGTGACCGGTGCCACGTATTCGCCGATCAGCAGACCAACCAGCATCAGCACCAGCATCGGTTTCATCACCGCCCAGACGATACGACCGATCGACACCCCAGCGGCGCGCATGATGGTCAGCTCACTGCTGCTGGCCAGCGTACCCAGGCCGATCAGGCAGCCGATCAGCGCCGCCATCGGCAGCATGTCGTACAGCCGCCGCGGCGCGGTAAGTAGCACATACTTGCCTGCTTCGAGCACCGTGTAGGTATCGCTCAGGTCGCCCATTTCGTCGATGAAGGCAAACAGCGAGGCCAGCCCCAGGATGATGCCCAGCACAGCCAGGATAGCCACCAGCACGCTCTGGCCGATATAACGATCGAGCTTAGCCACGGGCCACCTCCGCACGACGGGCTGCGCGCTTGAGGCGAAGGGGTTCCCAGTACATCAGGCCCAAGCCGATGAGCAGGAACAGCCCATGCACCCACCACATGCCAAGGGCGATGGGCAACTTGCCCTTCTCGAGTGCACCGCGCACGGAAATCAGCATTGTCAGGTACGCCATGTACAGGAGGATGGCTGGCAGCAGCTTGAGGAACCGCCCCTGCCGGGGGTTGGCCCGCGACAGCGGCACGGCAAGCAGGGTCACGATGAACACCAGGATCGGCAGGGACAGGCGCCATTGCAGTTCGGCGCGCTCTCGCAAATCCTGGGCACCGAACAGATCGGTGGTGGGGATCGCCTCGCGCTCGGTGACCTCCTCGCTGACTTCAGGCTTGGGCAACAACACGCCATAGGTGTCGTACTTGATGGCGCGGTAGTCGGCCTGGCCTGGGTTGCCGTCGTACCGGTAGCCGTTTTCGAGCACCAGGTAACGGTTGCCGTCAGCCTGGATTTCCTGGTGCCCGCGCTCGGCCACCAGCACCGACGGGGCGCGGTCCTTGGTCTTGTCCTGGTTGAAGCGTTTTTCCGAGATGAACACGCCGCCCAGGTTTACCCGGTCATCGGAAAGCTGCTCGGTGTAGGTCACCCGCGAACCATCGCGCAGGGTCTGGAAGCGGCCCGGCACCAAAGTGTCGAATTCGGTCAGGGCATCCTGCTGGCTGATGATCTTCTGCACCTGGGCCACG
Source organism: Pseudomonas sp. WSY_20 (assembly GCF_043104335.1). Lineage (NCBI taxonomy): Bacteria > Pseudomonadati > Pseudomonadota > Gammaproteobacteria > Pseudomonadales > Pseudomonadaceae > Pseudomonas > Pseudomonas sp. WSY_20. Next base: position 123,416 of record NZ_JBICKP010000014.1, on the reverse strand, counting down.
CCCAGGGGTGCCAGGCTCAGGCTCAACCAGGCCACCAGCAGCGCCACCAGTGCCGCAGGCGCCATGGTCATGGCCAGCAGGCGCTGCTGGCTCATGCCGGTGGCCGACAGCACGGTCATTTCGCTTTCCAGGTACAGCCGGCCATAGGCCAGCAGAATACCCAGGAACAACCCCAGCGGCAGGATCAGTTGCAGGAAGCCCGGCAGGCGGAACCCCATGATCAGGAACAGGACGCCAGGGTCGAGCACCCCCTGTGCAGCCTGGGCCAGGTATTTGATGAAGCGCCCGCTCATGATGATCACCAGCAGCACGGCGCTGACGGCGCTCAAGGTCACCAGGACCTCGCGGGATAGATAACGAAAGACGATCAAACCAGACACTCCTGGGTTGTCAGCACGGACTGCCAATCGATGGCACCAGACGATGACTTAGTACATCCAAGGCCAATGCTGGTTCGCCCAAGGCGAACCTCCATATAAAGTGCGCGCATTATCCTGTGATTGACCGCGCCTGTCACTTGGCCGCGCATCGCACAGCACGCCGGGGTTGTCAGCACGCCGGCCGCAGGCTCAAACTGGCAGCTTTTCCACTGGCCTGCCACCGCGCAGCCAGTCGCGTTCAAAGCGCCGGCCAGCACGGCGCCACACGTATCGATCATTCGGGGACCCTGAGATGGAACTGGTTGTAAAAAGCGTAGCCGCTGCATCGGTCAAGACCGCAACGCTGGTCATCCCAGTCGGTGAAAAACGTGCCTTGGGCACCGTGGCCCAGGCCGTGGACCTGGCAAGCGAGGGCGCCATCAGCGCTGCGCTCAAGCGTGGCGACCTGGTCGGCAAGCCTGGCCAGACGCTGCTGCTGCACGCCGTTGCGGGCCTGAAGGCCGAGCGTGTGCTGCTGGTGGGTAGCGGCAAGGATGAGGCACTGGGTGATCGCACCTGGCGCAAGCTGGTGGCCAGCGTTGCCGGTGTGCTCAAGGGCCTCAATGGCGCCGACGCCGTTCTGGCACTCGATGACATTGCGCTGAGCAACCGCGATACAGGCTACGGCAAATATCGCCTGCTGGGCGAAACCCTACTCGATGGCGAGTACGTATTCGATCGTTTCAAAAGCCAGAAGGCCGAGCCTCGGGCGCTGAAGAAAGTCACCCTGCTCACCACCAAACTCAACCAGGCCGACGTGGAGCGCGCCGTGCGCCACGCCAGTGCCATTGCCACCGGCATGGCCTATACCCGTGACCTGGGCAACCTGCCTCCCAACCTGTGCCATCCAAGCTACCTGGCCGAGCAGGCCAAGGAGCTGGGCAAGGCGCACAAGGGCCTGAAAGTCGATGTGCTGGACGAGAAGAAGATCAAGGACCTGGGCATGGGCGCGTTCTACGCCGTCGGCCAGGGCAGCGATCAACCTCCGCGTCTGATCGTGCTCAACTACCAAGGCGGCAAGAAAGGTGACAAGCCCTACGTGCTGGTGGGCAAGGGCATCACCTTCGACACCGGCGGCATCAGCCTCAAGCCCGGTGCCGGCATGGACGAGATGAAATACGACATGTGCGGCGCAGCCAGCGTGTTCGGTACCCTGCGTGCGGTGCTGGAACTGCAGCTGCCCATCAACCTGGTGTGCCTGCTCGCCTGTGCCGAGAACATGCCCAGCGGCGGCGCCACTCGCCCTGGTGACATCGTCACCACCATGAGCGGCCAGACCGTGGAAATTCTCAACACCGACGCCGAAGGTCGCCTGGTGCTGTGCGATACCCTCACCTACGCCGAGCGTTTCAAGCCCCAGGCGGTGATCGATATCGCCACGCTCACCGGCGCCTGCATCGTCGCCCTGGGCAGCCACACCAGCGGCCTGATGGGCAACAACGACGAGCTGGTCAGCCAACTGCTCGAGGCGGGCAAGCGCGCCGATGACCGCGCCTGGCAATTGCCGCTGTTCGATGAGTACCAGGAACAACTGGACAGTCCGTTCGCCGACATGGGCAACATTGGCGGGCCGAAAGCCGGCACCATCACCGCCGGTTGCTTCCTGTCGCGATTCGCCAAGGCCTATGACTGGGCGCACCTGGATATCGCCGGTACCGCCTGGATCAGCGGCGGCAAGGACAAGGGTGCCTCCGGTCGGCCGGTGCCCCTGTTGACCCAGTACCTGCTGGACCGTGCCGGCGCCTGACGGCGAGCGCCGGCAGTGCCTCGGGCGCTGCCGGCCAACGGAACCCACATGAGCAAAGTCGACTTCTATATACTGCCCACCGATTCGCTGGAGGCGCGCCTGGATTTCGCCTGCAAGCTGTGCGACAAAGCCTGGCGGCTGGGCCATCGCGTCTACCTGCATTGCCAGGATGACGATCAGCGTGCCGCCTTGGACAAGCGTTTGTGGGCATTCAGGGGCGAAGCCTTCGTGCCCCATGACCTGGCCGAAGACCACGCCGATGCGCGCGTGGCGCTTGGTGTCGGGGATCATGCACAGGGGCACCAGGACTTGTTGATCAACCTGGGCGCCAATGTTCCCGGTTTTGTCAGCCAGTTCGAGCGGGTTGCCGAGATCGTGGTTGAAGAGGCCGCCATCCGCCAATCGGCGCGTGAGCGATTCCGTTTCTACCGTGAACAAGGCTATGCTCTGCAAGACCACCGCTTACAGCGATTTTGATAACGATGGACAAGCACGCTCCCCTGCCCGGCTCCACCCACCTGCTCGACGACCTCGAGTCGATTCGCCAACTGCTTGGCGATGCCGACCTGCAACCGCCTTTGCTCACCGACACGGTGGAACAGGCGCCCTCGCCCGTTGACAGCGCTGCCGCCCCGGCTGTCAGCGACAACCCCCTTGATGACCCGCAAGCACGTCGCCAGGACACCCTGCTGCACCTTGAAAGCGAACTGCGCGCTGCAGCGCAGATGATCATGCAGGATGTGATCAACGACTTTACCCCGCACATCGAAAACGAGATCAAGCGTCGCCTCGATGCGCGCATCGAGCGGTTGATCAAACGTTCGGAGTGAAAGGGCTGCTGAGCACCTGGCCTTTACAACCCCTGCAAGCTACGCCCCTCTGGTAGGAGCGGCCTCGTGCCGCGATGGGCCGCGCAGCGGCCCCATTTTATATGTTGTGATTCAAATACTGGGGCCGCTTCGCGGCCCATCGCGGCACGAGGCCGCTCCAACGCGCCAATCGCTAACGCCAACTGCGATGAAGACCGCTTGGCCACCCAGCAGCCGCTTGTCGCCTGCGCCCTTCGGCTTGGTTATACTTCCCGGCTTTCCCGAATAAATGCACAGGGTCCCGCCGCGCATGGATAAGACCTACCAGCCGCACGCCATCGAAACTTCCTGGTACAACACCTGGGAAGCCGAGAACTATTTCGCCCCACAAGGTGCAGGCGAGTCCTACACCATCATGATCCCGCCGCCAAACGTGACCGGCAGCCTGCACATGGGTCATGGCTTCAACAACGCGATCATGGACGCCCTGATCCGCTTCCGTCGCATGCAGGGTCGCGACACCCTCTGGCAGCCGGGTACCGACCACGCGGGCATCGCCACGCAGATGCTGGTCGAGCGCCAGCTCGAAGCCAAGGGCCTGAACCGTCATGACCTGGGCCGCGAACAGTTCCTGGAAAAAATCTGGGAGTGGAAGGACCAGTCGGGCGGCAACATCAGCCGGCAGATTCGTCGCCTTGGCTCCTCCGTAGACTGGAGCCGCGAGCGCTTCACCATGGACGATGGCCTGTCCGAAGCGGTCAAGGAAGCGTTCGTGCGCCTGCACGAAGACGGCCTGATCTACCGGGGCAAGCGCCTGGTCAACTGGGACACCAAGCTGCACACCGCCATTTCCGACCTGGAAGTGGAAAGCCACGACGAGAAAGGCCACCTGTGGAACCTGCGCTACCCGCTGGCCGACGGTGCCACCACCGCCGAGGGGCTGGATTACCTGGTGGTCGCCACCACGCGTCCGGAAACCCTGCTGGGTGACGCTGCCGTCGCGGTTAACCCCACCGACGAACGCTACCAGGCCCTGATCGGCAAGTTCGTCGAGTTGCCGCTGGTTGGCCGTCGCATCCCCATCGTCGCCGATGACTACTGCGACCCTGAGTTCGGCACCGGTTGCGTCAAGATCACCCCGGCCCACGACTTCAACGACTATGAAGTCGGCAAGCGTCACAACCTGCCGCTGCTGAACATTTTCGACAAGAATGCCGTGGTGCTGCCGGCGGCTCAGGCGTTCAACCTCGATGGTTCGCTCAATGACCAGGTAGACACCGCCCTGCCGTCCCAGTATGCCGGCCTTGATCGCTTCGTTGCACGCAAGCAGATCGTTGCCGACCTGCAAGCCCAGGGCCTGCTGGTCGGCATCGACGACCATGCCTTGAAAGTGCCCAAGGGTGACCGCTCGGGCACCATCATCGAACCGTGGCTGACCGACCAGTGGTACGTTTCCACCAAGCCACTGGCCGAGCCTGCCATTGCTGCGGTCGAAGATGGTCGTATCCAGTTCGTGCCCAAGCAGTACGAGAACATGTACTTCTCCTGGATGCGCGACATCCAGGACTGGTGCATCAGCCGTCAGCTGTGGTGGGGCCATCGTATCCCGGCCTGGTACGACGAGGCGGGCCGGGTCTACGTCGGGCGCAACGAAGAGGAAGTGCGCAGCAAGCACGGCCTCGGCGCGGACGTGAACCTGCGTCAGGATGACGACGTACTCGATACTTGGTTCAGCTCGGGCCTGTGGACCTTCTCGACCCTGGGCTGGCCGGAGCAAACCGAGTTCCTCAAGAAATTCCACTCCACCGATGTACTGGTGACCGGGTTCGACATCATCTTCTTCTGGGTTGCGCGCATGATCATGTTGACCATGCACCTGATCAAGAACGAGGACGGCACGCCCCAGGTTCCGTTCAAGACCGTGTACGTGCACGGCCTGGTGCGTGACGGCCAGGGCCAGAAGATGTCCAAGTCCAAGGGCAACGTGCTGGACCCGCTGGACATCGTCGACGGCATCACCCTCGATGCCCTGCTGGAAAAACGCACCAGCGGCATGATGCAGCCCAAGCTGGCCGAGAAGATCGCCAAGCAGACCAAGGCCGAGTTCCCCGAGGGCATTGCCAGCTACGGCACCGACGCCCTGCGCTTCACGTTCTGCTCCTTGGCCTCGACCGGTCGCGACATCAAGTTCGACATGGGCCGCGTCGAAGGCTACCGCAACTTCTGCAACAAGATCTGGAACGCTGCCCGCTACGTGCTGGACAAGGGTGAGGACTGCGGCCAGAACGGCGAAGCCTACGAGCTGTCGCTGGCCGACCGCTGGATCATCTCGCAGCTGCAGCGCACCGAAGCCGAAGTGACCCGTCAGCTTGAGCAGTTCCGCTTCGACCTGGCCAGCCAGGCGCTGTACGAATTCATCTGGAACCAGTACTGCGACTGGTACCTGGAGCTTTCCAAGCCGGTGTTGTGGGACGAGCAGGCCCCTGTGGAGCGCGCCCGTGGCACGCGCCGTACCTTGGTTCGCGTGCTGGAAGTGGCATTGCGCCTGGCCCACCCGTTCATGCCGTTCATCACCGAAGAGATCTGGCAGCGCATCGCGCCCCTGGCCGGCGTCGAAGGCAAGACCATCATGCTGCAGCCCTGGCCCCAGGCCAATGATGCACGCATCGACGTGGCTGCCGAAGGCGACATCGAGTGGCTCAAGGAGCTGATGGTCGGCTTGCGCAACATTCGCGCCGAAATGAACATCGGCCCCGGCAAGCCCCTGCCGCTGTACCTGAAGAACGCCAGCGCCGACGACCAGCGTCGCCTGCAGGAAAACGAAGCCTTGCTCAAGAAATTGGCCAAGGTCGAATCGTTCACCGTGCTGGGCGACAACGACGAGGCGCCATTGTCCGCCACGGCGTTGGTGGGCGACCTGCAGGTGCTGGTACCGATGGCCGGGCTGATCGACAAAAATGCCGAACTGGCCCGCCTGAACAAGGAAATCCAGCGCCTGCAAGGCGAAGTGGCGCGCGTGGGTGGCAAGCTGTCCAACGCCGCATTCGTCGACAAGGCACCGCCTGCCGTCATCGAGAAGGAACGTGCCAAGCTGGCCGAGTCCGAGCAGGCGTTGGCGAACTTCACCGAGCAGCATGCGCGGATTGCAGCGCTGTAACCTGACAATGCTGACCTGACCAGCGAGGGCTTCGCCCTCGTTTCGCGGCACAAGGCCGCTCCCACAGGAACGGCGCTGCCTTCAAGGAGCCCCACTATCCTGTGGGAGCGGCCTTGTGCCGCGAATGGGCCGCACAGCGGCCCCCTGGCCAGCACATGCAGCACCGGACCCGAGCATGACTCAAAATAAACCCACCCTGCACCCGCGCAACCGCCACCAGGGCCGCTACGACTTCCCGAGCCTGATCAAGGCCCACCCTGATCTGGCGCGCTTCACCCTCACCAATCCCCATGGCAAACCCAGCATCGATTTCGCCAACCCCGAAGCCGTGCGAGTGTTCAACCGTGCCCTGCTCAAAGCCCAGTACGGGATCCAGCACTGGGACATCCCGGCCAACTACCTGTGCCCGCCGATCCCCGGTCGCGCCGACTACATTCATGTGGCCGCCGACCTGCTGGCTGCCGACAACGCAGGCCAGCCCCCCAAAGGCGCCCAGGTGCGCGTGCTCGACATCGGCGTGGGTGCCAACTGCATCTACCCGCTGCTGGGCCATAGCGATTACCGCTGGCGCTTCCTGGGCTCGGACATCGATCCCATAGCATTGGCGTCGGCCAGGACGATCCTTCAGGCCAATGGCCTGGACAAGGTCATCAACCTGCGCCAGCAGAGCAACCCTGCGCATATCCTCAGCGGCCTGCTCAAGGACGATGAGCGCTTCGATCTGACCCTGTGCAATCCGCCCTTCCATGCCTCACGCGAGGAAGCCACCCGTGGCAGCCAGCGCAAATGGAAGAACCTGGGCAAGCAGGACCCCAAGCGCAAGCTGCCCGTGCTGAACTTCGGAGGCCAGAACAACGAGCTGTGGTGCGAAGGCGGTGAAATCCGCTTCGTCACCCAATTGATCCACGAGAGCGCGCCCTACGCCAGCCAGACACTGTGGTTCACCAGCCTGGTATCGAAGGCCAGTAACCTGCCGGCGCTGGAGGCCGTCTTGAAAAAGACCGGGGCCGCGGCGGTGCGCGTTGTCGAAATGGGCCAAGGGCAGAAACAAAGCCGCATGCTCGCCTGGAGCTTCCATGACGATGCTGCACGCAAGGCATGGCGCGCCAAGCACATTTCACAGGCATGAAAAAACCGCGCTCGGGCAACCCGAGCGCGGTTAGGTCACCGCATCGACAATTACTTGTTGATGGCGTCGGTCAGCACTTTGGCCGGTACGAACTTGACGACTTTCTTGGCAGCGATTTCGATGGCGGCGCCAGTCGAAGGATTGCGGCCGGTACGGGCAGGACGCTCGGAGACTTTCAGCTTGCCGATGCCTGGCAGGGTGATTTCAGCGCCGTTTTCCAGTTGGTCGGCAACGATCTGGCCCAGTTGCTCCAGAGCGTTCTTGGCGGTGGCTTTAGGCGCTGCGATCGATTCGGCGATGTCGGCAATCAGTTGGTCTTTGGTCAATGCCATGGTGGTGTTCCTTCCCTATCAAATTCGATGGTTATGCAGCGAACGACGACGTTATCGGGCCAGCCCCGACGAGATTGGAGGGCCGCGCCAATTGGGTATGTAGATACGCAAATCAGCGTTTGGTTCGACACGCCGAGCGCGTACTGCAGCAATGCGCCACAACAGGGGCGCAAGACCGCGCAAAACTACCACAGCAGCGGATAAATATCCGCTGCCGCCCCTGATTTAATGCAGGTTTTCAGGCCCTACTGATGAAAACGCCGCGAATCTGAGCAAAAAACCGCCAACCTTCATTTCTGCTACGATCCGGCCACTGAATCACCGAGCGTCTGAGGTAAACTTCAGCGTTTTTGCAGCTGGCCGAGAATCCCATGCCAATCCGACATTGCATCGTTCACCTGATCGACAAAAAGCCCGATGGCAGCCCTGCCGTGCTGCACGCCCGTGACGCCGAGCTGGCAGCCTCCGACGCCATCGAGAATCTGCTCGCTGACCTCAATGACAGCTACAACGCCAAGCAGGGCAAGGCCTGGGGGTTCTTTCACAGCGAGTCCGGTGCCTACCCGCTCAGTGGCTGGTTGAAGCAGTACCTGGACCAGGAGCAGGATTTCACCGCCTTCAGCCGGCTGGCCGTGGAGCACCTGCAAAAGCTGATGGAAGAATCCAACCTGTCCACCGGCGGGCACGTGCTCTTTGCGCACTATCAGCAAGGCATGACCGAGTACCTGGCCATCGCACTGCTGCACCACAGCGAAGGCGTTGCCGTGAACGCCGAACTCGATGTCATGCCTTCGCGGCACCTGGACCTGGGTCAGTTGCACCTGGCGGCGCGCATCAACCTTTCGGAATGGAAGAACAACCAGAACTCCAAGCAGTACATCTCGTTCATCAAGGGCAAGAATGGCAAGAAAGTCTCGGATTACTTCCGTGACTTCATCGGGTGTCAGGAAGGTGTGGACGGGCCGGGCGAGACGCGCACGTTGCTCAAGGCGTTCAGTGACTTCGTGGAAAGCGAGGACCTGCCCGAGGCCTCTGCCCGTGAAAAAACCCAGACGCTGGTGGACTACGCCACCACGCAGACCAAGCTGGGCGAGCCTGTGACGCTCGAAGAACTGTCCAGCCTCATCGATGAAGATCGGCCCAAAGCTTTTTACGACCATATCCGCAACAAGGACTACGGGCTGTCACCGGAGATTCCTGCCGATAAGCGCACCCTCAACCAATTCCGGCGCTTCACCGGCCGTGCCGAAGGGCTGTCGATCAGTTTCGAGGCCCATTTGCTGGGTGACAAGGTGGAGTACGACGAAGCGGCTGGCACCTTGATCATCAAGGGTCTGCCCACAACGCTCGTGGATCAGCTCAAGCGTCGCAAGGACTGACTGCACCGCAGGCAGGTTCGGCGTTGTAGGAGGACACCAGTGCCTCTTTCGCCGACTTGCGCAAGCGCTTGACCAGCCTTTCCTGGCGCAAGGCTTCGCCTTTGTCCGGCCACCGCTCCACGTAGACCAGGGCCTGGGCAGGGCTGGTCTTGAAAAAGCGTGCACCCTGGCCTTTGCAGTGCGCCTCGAAGCGCCGCCGCGGGTCATCGCTGATGCCACAGTAAAGCGCGCCATTGGCCGCCCTAACCAGGTACACATACCAAGGTTTTATTACCTGATCCGGCACGTTTTCACTCACCACAACGGCTGTATCCATCATTAACTTCATGAGCCCACTCGACGAGGGCTCACCATGCTCCATTCACAGATTCGTTCACTGCTGGCCACTGCGCTACTCGCTGCAACCGCCAGCGCACAGGCTTCGATTGGCGCCCAGACCGCCGCCCGCATGCAGGAAAACTATAACGCCATCCCCACCCAGTGCGAGGGCAATGCCGTGCCGGCCCATGCCTGCTCCGGCGTCTTGCTGAGATCCACGCTTCCATCCCCGCACTATCACACCTGGCATCATAGCCAGAACAGCAAGGACAAAGGTGGTGTTTCGTTTTCCTACCTGCGCAGTGACTTGCCGACCACTGGCCTGCCCGCCGATGGTCGCAGTGGCTTCACCTTGTATCCGCTGTTGCAGCGACCCGCCGGCTCCCTGCGCTATGAAATGCTCTGCGCATGGCCCACCGACGGCGACACATGGGAACGAGACAACCGGGGATGCGGTGACAATCGACAGACACCCGAACGTGAAGCGGCCTGCCATGAGCAAGGCGTGCATACGGCCGAAGACTGGATCGCACGCTTCAGGCTGACCGGCGACTATAAGCGTCAATGCGCCTTCGACATACGCCGGGCGCGCGTACCGGAACGTGCACAAGCCTTCCACCAGACCCTGCGCGCGCAACGCCTGTTTGCTGACGAGCTGCCCTTTGTCTGGAACGAGGTAGTAATCGGCGCTTGGGATGAAGCCCACGCGGGCGATTTGCCCATCCAGTCATTCTTCTACATCGACGGGGAGTACGGTGCCCTGGAGCAAGCTCAAGCTGATCAAAAAGACTGGCACCGCACCCATGGCGGCTTCATACCCGTGATCAAGATACGGCTACCCTGGCAGGCCGGCGAGCGTGCCACGTTCACCTATCATGAGCCTGATCAGGCGGTCGCCGCCCCTTGAGCGTGCTGGTACGCGCGCAAGCCCTTGAATGCCTGGTGGCGTACTTTCGCTTGCAGCCAGGGTGTCCAGCCCAGCAGCAGCCCTGGCGCACCCAAGGCCTGGCGGGACCAGGCCCACAGGTCGAAGTTGTCTTCATGCCGGTGTATCAGCCCATCGCGGATTTCAAAACGTGCCTGGATGGTGTTGACCACGCCTCGTCCGGTCTGGGCGAAGACGTAAGTGGCAATCCATTGCGCCGAACCACCGCGCTCATCGGCACGCACGTTGTCGTAGCGCAGGGAGAAATCCTTGGCGCGCCGGGTCAGCATCCGCCACATGTCGTCGGCGTCCTTGCCACGCAGCGTGCCGAAGACCGGATCACTGAACACCACGTCATCGCTGTAACAGGCGACCATGGCCTGGGCATCAAGCCGTTGGAAAGCCTGGTAGAAACGGGTGATCAACTCGCGGTTGGCATCGCTCATCAAAGGGGCTTCCTGAGGGTGAAAACCGCACGATAATCTGCCTCGCCGGGTTACGCCAGTACCACCGCGAAGCTATCAGACCTTCTCGCTGGTAACCTGCACATGCAACGCGCGCCCGGCCCCCAGGCCGAACACGATGGCCCCTGCACCGAGCACGGCAAACACCCAACCCAAAGCATTCCAGCCTCCGGTCAGGTCATGCACCAGGCCCACGGCGAACGGGCCCATCGACGCCAGCGTGTAGCCAACGCCCTGAGCCATGCTGGAGAGGTTCGCCGCCACATGCGCATCCCTTGAGCGCAGCACGATCAAGGTCAGAGCCAGGGCAAACGTGCCGCCTTGGCCCAGGCCCAGCAGCACTGCCCAGCCCCACAGCCCCGACAAGGGTGCGTAGAGGCAGCCGAACAGCCCGCACAGGGTCACCAGCATGACCACCACGATCGCCAGGCGCTGATCACGCCCACGGGTGGCCAGCCAAGGTGCCGCAAGCGAGCTGACCAGCTGCATGATCACCGACCCCGACAGCACCAGGCCCGCCTGGGTTGGACTGAGGCCGCGGCCAATCAGAATCGAGGGCAGCCAGCCGAAGACAATGTAGGCGAGCGAGGACTGCAGCCCCATGTACAGCGTGACCTGCCATGCCAGCGGATCACGCCAAAGGCCACGCACGCGATAGGCGACCTTGTGCACGCCATGACCGTTGCGCGCCTGCGGCAGCCATACCAGCATGGCCAGCACGGCCGGTAGCATCCAGAACCCCAGTGCCGGGGCCCAGTTGTCGCCCAACGCGTGCGCCAACGGCACGGTCGCCCCCGCCGCCATCGCCGCCCCCAGGCACAGCGCCATGGTATAGACGCCGGTCAGCGTGCCGGCATGCTGTGGAAAGTCGCGCTTGACGATACCCGGCAGCAGTACACCGATGATGCCGATACTGGCACCGGCCACCAGGCTGCCCAGAAACAGACCTGTCGTGCCCAGGACACTGCGCAGTACGATGCCCAGCGCCAAGGTCGCCAGAATGCCCAGCACCACCCGTTCGCTGCCCAGACGGCGCGCCAGCATGGGCGCGAGCGGCGCGAACAAGCCCAGGCACAGCACCGGCAATGTCGTCAGCAGGCCTGCCTGCGCTGCGCTGAGCCCCAGCCCGTCGGAAACCTGCCCCAGCACCGGCGCCATGCTCGACAACGAAGGGCGCAGGTTCAAGGCCACCAGTACCAGGCCGAGTAACAGCAGCCAGGGCTTGTGCCTGATCGGCGGCTGGCGCTGTACCTGCTCGTCGTCCGCCTCGGCGTCGATGAGCAACGGGTCGCGGTCAGGATCCACTGCGGGGGTTTTGGGCGTTCTAGGTTCAGGCATTGGTAACTCGTGTCAGAAGGCGAGCAGGATCAGGTGCGTCGCCTGGTCCGCACTCGTGGTTCGATAACCTTGAAAAAGGCATTCGCCATGACCCTTGCAGGACATGGCGAACGCAACGGCGTCAGACCAGGGCGTCGAGCAACGCCTGATTCATTTCAGGAGTGCCAATGGTGATGCGCAGGAACTGATCGATCCGCGCCTGCTTGAAGTGACGCACGATCACCCCTTGCTCGCGTAGCCGGGCTGCGAGGGCGGCGGCATCGTGTTGGGGATGGCGGGCGAAGACGAAGTTGGCTGCCGATGGCAGCACCTCGAAGCCACGCGCTTGCAACTCGCCCACCAGCGATTCGCGACTGTCGATCACTTTCTGGCAGGTCTGCTGGAAATAAGCGCGATCGGCGAATGCCGCTGCCGCACCGACGATGGCGGCGCGGTCCAGCGGGTAGGAGTTGAAACTGTTCTTGATCCGCTCCAGCGCCTCGATCAGGTCCGGATGACCTACCGCCAGGCCCACCCGCAGGCCGGCCAGGGAGCGCGATTTCGACAGGGTCTGGGTGACCAGCAAATTGTCGTAACGGCCTACCAGGCTGATCGCCGTCTGACCGCCGAAATCGATATAGGCCTCATCGACGACCACCACCGAATCCGGGTTCTGCTGCAACAGCTGCTCGATGGCCTGCAACGGCATCAGGCAGCCAGTCGGCGCATTGGGATTGGGGAAAATGATGCCGGCATTGGGCTTGCGGTAATCCTCGACGCGAATCTGGAACTGCTCGTCCAGAGGCACCTGCTCGTAGGCAATACCGTACAGCCCGCAATACACTGGATAGAAGCTGTAGCTGATGTCTGGGAACAGCAGAGGTGCATCGTGCTGGAACAGGCCATGGAAGATGTGCGCCAGCACCTCGTCCGAGCCGTTGCCGACAAACACCTGGGCAGCGGTGATGCCGTAGTAGTCCGCTACCGCCTGCTTCAGGTGATCGCCATTGGGATCAGGGTAAAGGCGCAGGCTGTCGTTGATTTCACCGCGCATGGCTTCGAGCGCCTTGGGCGACGGGCCATAGGGGTTCTCGTTGGTGTTCAGCTTGACCAGGCGGGCAAGCTTGGGTTGCTCACCAGGGACATAGGGCACCAGCGCCTTGACGAAAGGGCTCCAGAATCGACTCATGTTCAGTTCCCCTTCTCGGTAGTCAGAATGCGGTATTCGGCGCTGCGCGCGTGAGCGGTCAGCGACTCGCCGCGGGCCAGCACGGAGGCCGTGCGCCCCAGTTCGGACGCGCCCTGCTCCGAACAGAAGATGATCGATGAACGTTTCTGGAAGTCATAGACCCCCAGCGGCGACGAGAAGCGTGCAGTGCCGGAGGTGGGCAATACATGGTTCGGGCCCGCGCAGTAGTCACCCAGCGCCTCGCTGGTGTGACGCCCCATGAAGATGGCGCCGGCATGACGGATGTGCGGCAGCCACGCCTGTGGATTTGCCACTGACAACTCGAGGTGCTCAGGCGCGATACGGTTAGCCACCTCAATGGCCTGCTGCATGTCGCGCACCTGGATCAATGCACCCCGCCCATTGACCGACTTCTCGATGATGTCGGCCCGCTCCATGGTCGGCAGCAGCTTGTCGATGCTCGCCGCGACGCGGTCGAGGAAAGCGGCGTCCGGGCTTACCAGGATGGCCTGGGCGTCCTCGTCGTGCTCGGCCTGGGAGAACAGGTCCATGGCGATCCAGTCAGGATCGGTCTGGCCGTCACACACCACCAGGATCTCGGAGGGGCCGGCGATCATGTCGATCCCGACCTGCCCGAACACATGACGCTTGGCCGTGGCGACATAGATGTTGCCCGGGCCGACGATCTTGTCGACCTTGGGTACGCTGGCAGTGCCATAGGCCAGGGCAGCCACCGCCTGGGCGCCACCGACGGTGAACACCCGATCGACACCGGCGATACAGGCCGCGGCCAGCACCAGTTCGTTGACCTCGCCACGCGGTGTGGGCACCACCATGACCACCTCGCCCACACCCGCCACCTTGGCTGGAATGGCGTTCATCAGCACGGATGAGGGGTAGGACGCCTTGCCGCCAGGTACGTACAACCCGGCGCGATCCAGCGGGGTAACCTTCTGGCCCAGCACTGTGCCATCGGCTTCGGTGTACTGCCAGGAGTCCTGTTTTTGCCGCTCGTGGTAAAGGCGCACGCGCTGGGCGGCTTTTTCAAGGGCCGCACGCTGGGTGTCGGTGATGCGCGTCAGTGCAAGCTCAAGCCGCTGATGATCGAGGATCAAGTCCTGGATGGAGTCGGCTTGCAGGCCATCGAAGCGCTGGGTGAACTCTACCAAGGCGTCGTCGCCGCGCTCGCGCACAGCCTTGATGATGTCGAGCACGCGCTGGTTGACCGCCTCATCGGACACACTCTCCCAGCTCAGCAGATGATCCAGATGTCGGGCGAAGTCCGGGTCAGCAGCGTTGAGACGGGCAATTGCAGTGGACACGGTCATGGCGAGGGCCTCGGTTGATAGCGAATGCTCAGGCGCCCTAGGCTACCAGTCCATCCGCGCGGGCACCTGAGAAAAGTGGCTATGACGCGGATAGACGGGCGCGACAGCAAAGGTCGCGCGCAGAAGTCAGCCGCGGTGTCGCGATTCGACCGCTTTGCGCAGGGTGTCGATCAGGCTTTGGATGCGGGCGTGCTGCATTTTCATGGAGGCCTTGTTGACCACCAGGCGGGAACTGATGTCGGCGATCATCTCTTGGGGTTCCAGGCCGTTGGCACGCAAGGTGTTACCGGTATCGACCACGTCGATGATCTTGTCGGCCAGGTTGATCAGCGGCGCCAGCTCCATGGAACCGTACAGCTTGATGATGTCGACTTGGCGGCCTTGCTCGGCATAGTAACGCTTGGCCACGTTGACGAACTTGGTGGCCACCCGCAGACGCCCCTTGGGCTCTGGCGCACCGACCACCCCGGCCGTCATCAGCTTGCAGCGAGCAATCTGCAGGTCCAGCGGTTCGTAGAGGCCTTGGCCGCCGTACTCCATCAGCACGTCTTTGCCGGCCACGCCCAGGTCGGCGGCGCCATGCTCGACATAGGTCGGCACGTCGGTGGCACGCACGATCAGCAAGCGTACGTCGTCCTGCGTGGTGGGAATGATCAGCTTGCGGCTCTTGTCCGGGTTCTCGGTAGGTGCGATACCGGCTTCGGCCAGCAACGGCAGGGTATCGTCGAGAATTCGGCCTTTGGAAAGCGCGATGGTCAGCATTGGAACGTCAGTCCTTAAGCGGCTACTGCTGGCCAGGTCAACGACCTGGCGGCATTCAATTCATGAGGCACAGGCAGGGCAAGCGAGGCTGCAAGCCTTCCTACACTGCGCCAACGGGCTCCTAGCCCGGAACGCGACGGATCTTCGCGCCCAGCATCTGCAGTTTTTCCTCGATGCACTCGTAACCACGGTCGATGTGGTAGATGCGATCAATCAGGGTGTCGCCCTCGGCAACCAGGGCCGACAGTACCAGACTGGCCGATGCGCGCAAGTCGGTGGCCATGACCGGGGCGCCCTTGAGCGCATTGACGCCAGTGACGATGGCCGTGTTGCCCTCGACCTGGATCTGCGCGCCCATACGGTGCATTTCATACACGTGCATGAAGCGGTTTTCAAAGATTGTCTCGATGACAGCGCCAGTGCCTTCGGCGATGGCGTTGAGCGAGATGAACTGCGCCTGCATGTCGGTCGGGAACGCAGGATAGGGCGCGGTGCGCAGGTTGACAGCCTTGGGCCGCTTGCCGTGCATGTCCAGCTCGATCCAGTCCGCGCCGGTGTTGATATCGGCACCGGCTTCCTTGAGTTTTTCCAGTACGGCTTCAAGGATGGTTGGATCGGTGTCCTTGACCTTGACGCGGCCACCGGTCACGGCAGCGGCGACCAGGTAGGTACCGGTCTCGATACGGTCGGGCATGACCCGGTAGTTGGCCGAACCCAAACGCTCCACGCCATCGATGGTGATGGTGTCGGTGCCCGCGCCCTGCACGTTACCGCCCATGGCATTGATGAAGTTGGCCAAGTCGACCACTTCAGGCTCGCGCGCGGCGTTCTGCAACACGCTGCGGCCTTTGGCCAGGGCTGCGGCCATCATGATGTTCTCGGTGCCGGTCACGCTGACGGTATCGAAGAAGAAGTGCGCACCACGCAGCCCGCCTTCAGGCGCCTTGGCCTTGATGTAGCCGGCCTCGACTTCGATCGTTGCCCCCATGGCCTCCAGGCCGCGGATGTGCAGGTCGACCGGGCGTGAGCCAATGGCGCAACCGCCGGGCAAGGCCACTTCGGCTTCACCGAAGCGGGCGACCATGGGGCCGAGCACCAGGATCGAGGCACGCATGGTCTTGACCAGTTCATACGGCGCGACCAGGGTCTTGATGCTGCGCGGGTCGATTTCCACAGCCAGCTTTTCGTCGATCACAGGCTCGATGCCCATGCGCCCGAACAGCTCGATCATGGTAGTGATGTCGTGCAGGTGCGGCAGGTTGCCTACGGTGACCGGGCCATCGGCCAGCAAGGTGGCGGCCAGGATCGGCAGGGCGGCGTTTTTCGCACCCGAAATGCGGATCTCGCCGTCAAGACGAGCGCCACCAGTGATAATCAGTTTGTCCATTTGGAATCTCGCCGCCTTGTGGCTCAGGTGCGCTCAGCCCAAGCTGCGCTGCTGAAAAATTTCATGGTTACCGCATGAATGCTGCCATCGGCGATCCATGGATTGAGGTGGGCGTAGATCGCCTGCTGACGCTTGACCGGGCTAAGGCCAGCCAGCTCGTCGCTGATCACGTTCAACTGGAAGTTGCAGCCTTCGCCTTCAACTTCGACCCGGGAACCCGGCAATTTTTCTTCAAGGAAGCTTTTAACTTCTAGGGCCTGCATGCTCAACCTCAATCGGCGCCCGATGCGCACGGGTCGGCCATCATACAAAAAAGCCCCTCGCCTGCGAAGCCCAACGAAGGGGTTCACTGACCGAGGGGCGATTCTACCGCTAGCGCTTCAGCTCGCCAGCACCTCGTCGAGGTCATAAACCTGGGCGATGTCGCGCATGTCATCAGGCATGCCACGCACCTGGCAACGCTTGCCAGCGGCCTGGGCGTCGCGCAGGAAAGCCAGTAACAGCGACAGACCCACGCTCGTGGAGCGCTCCACAGCCGTGCAGTCGATGATCAACTGCGCGTCACCGCTGGCCTTGATCAGCGCCTGGCCCTGCTTGCGCAGCGCAGGGCCACTGCGGTAGTCCAGCACGCCGGCCAGGCGCAGTACGCCAGGCTCGGTCATGCTTGCGGTGGCGGCCTGGCTCATTTGACAG
Source organism: Pseudomonas sp. WSY_20 (assembly GCF_043104335.1). NCBI lineage: Bacteria > Pseudomonadati > Pseudomonadota > Gammaproteobacteria > Pseudomonadales > Pseudomonadaceae > Pseudomonas > Pseudomonas sp. WSY_20. The sequence continues at coordinate 106,061 of NZ_JBICKP010000014.1, read as the reverse complement.
CCTTTTCCGGCGAGCTGTCGGCGCTCTGCTTGGCCTTGGCCACTTCACCGGCCCAGCCGTCGATGGTCTTGTCCAAGTCGTTGCCGTTGCGCTGCATGGCATCGGCGAACTGGTCACGGAACAGCTTGCCGATGTTGATGCCGTTGACAATCACATTGCGGACCTTCCACTCGCCAGCGATGTTCTGCAACGTGTACTGCACCGGGTATACCGCGCCGTTGTTGCCGGTGACCTTCATGCCAACACTGGCACGCTTGCCATCATCGGCCTTGGTCGGGTCGACCACGATTCCTTCGTTGTTGTATTCGAGCAGGGCATTGCCGTAGAACTGCAGCAGGCTGCGCTTGAAGTTTTCCTGGAAACGCTGCATCTGCTCAGGCGTGGCCTTGCGCGAATACTTGACGGTCATGATGCTCCTGGAGATACCGTCGGCATCGACCACCGGACCGAGAATCCGATTGAGCGACTCGTAGAACGCATTGGGGTTGGCCTTGTACTGCTGCTTGTTGGCCTTCAGATCAGTCAACAGCTCGTTGGTGGTGCTCTGGATTACATCGTGGGGCGATTGTGCCGCCACGGCCAGCAAGGGGAAAGCCGCCAGCAGAACCAGCAGGCCACGTCGCAGAATCGATATCATGGAAACTCCTCAGTTGTCCGGTTGCGCGTCTCTGGGTTCCTTGCCAACGGAGTTGAGCAGGAACTTGCCAATCAGGTCTTCGAGTACCAGCGACGACTGGGTGTCGTGAATGGTCGCACCCTCCTTGAGTACGTCTTCCTCACCGCCCACGCTGATACCGATGTATTTCTCGCCAAGCAGCCCGGCCGTCAGGATCGACGCCGTGGAGTCGGTCGGCAGGTTATCCACCGACTTGTCCAGTTGCAGCGTCACCCGACCGGTGTACGAATCACGGTCCAGGTCGATGGCGGTGACCTTGCCGATGGTAACCCCGGCCATGGTCACCTTGGCTCTGACAGTCAAACCGGCGATGTTGTCGAAGTAGGCATAGACTTTGTACGTATCGGTGGCCGGGCTGGCCGATAGGCCACTGACACGCAGGGCCAGCATCAGCAACGCCAGAATGCCGGCCAGGAGGAACAGGCCGACACCGATTTCCAGGGTGCGGTTTTGCATCAGAAATCTCCAAACATCAAAGCGGTCAGAATAAAGTCCAGACCCAGTACAGCCAGCGAGGCATAGACCACGGTCTTGGTAGTGGCACGGCTGATCCCTTCAGAAGTGGGCTCGCAGTCGTACCCTTGGAACACGGCAATCCAGGTAGTAACGAAGGCGAACACCAGGCTCTTGATCAGCCCGTTGAGCACATCGTCGGTGAAGGAGACACTGTTCTGCATGTTGGCCCAGAAAGACCCCTCGTAGACGCCCAGCCAGTCGACCGCCACCCACGAGCCACCCCAGATACCGACCACGCTGAAGATCAGCGCCAGCAACGGCAGCGAGATGAACCCTGCCCATAGGCGCGGCGCAACAATGTATTTGAGGGGGTCGACGCCGATCATCTCGAGGCTGGAAAGCTGCTCGGTCGACTTCATGTTGCCGATCTCGGCCGTCAGAGCAGAACCGGCCCGGCCTGCGAACAGCAAGGCGGTAACGACCGGGCCCAGTTCGCGCAGCAGGGTCAGGGCGACCATCTGCCCTACCGCCTGCTCGGAGCCGTACTTTGTAAGGATGCTGTAGCCCTGCAGGGCCAGCACCATGCCGATGAACATGCCCGAGACCACCACGATGGCCAAGGACAGCACACCCACCGAATACAGTTGGCGAGTGAGCAACTGAAAGCCGCCGCCGATGCCGCCGCGCCCAACCAGCGCATGGAACAGAAACAGGCAGGACCGCCCCAGCACCGCCAGCACGTCAATGGCCGAGCGCCCCAGCAGGCGCACACGTTCAAGAATGGATTTCTGACGCATCAGCGCGCCCCCAGCAGGTCGGCGCGGTAATCGGGCGCAGGGAAGTGGAACGGCACGGGGCCATCGGGATCGCCTTTCATGAACTGGCGAATGCGCGGGTTATCCGAACCCATCAATTCGTCCGGGGTACCTTGCCCCAGCACCTGGCCATCGCCCACCACATAGATGTAGTCGGCGATGCTGGCAGTTTCTGCCAGGTCATGGGACACCACGATGCTGGTAATGCCCAGGGCATCGTTGAGCAGGCGGATCAGGCGCACCAGCACGCCCATGGCGATCGGGTCCTGGCCCACGAAGGGCTCGTCGTACATGAGGATCTGCGGGTCCAGTGCGATGGCCCGAGCCAGGGCCACGCGCCGCTTCATGCCGCCGGACAGTTCGTCCGGCATCAGGTCGATGGCGCCGCGCAAGCCTACTGCCTGCAGTTTCATCAGCACGATGTCGCGAATCATCTCGTCTGGCAGTTGGGTGTGCACGCGCAGGGGGAACGCCACGTTCTCGAAGACATCGAGGTCGGTGAACAGGGCGCCGCTCTGGAACAGCACGCCCATCTGCTTGCGTGCATCGAACAGGTCACTGCGTGAAAGCGCCGGCAGGTTCTGCCCGGCCACCCACACTTCCCCGCTTGCAGGGCGCAGTTGCGCACCCATCAGACGAAGCAACGTGGTCTTGCCGCAACCCGATGGCCCCATGATGCCGGTGACCTTGCCGCGTGGGATACGGATGTCGACATTGTTGAAAATGCTGCGTGAACCGCGTTTGAAGGTAACCCCCTTCAACTCGACCGCGCAGGCGCTATCCACACTCATCTAGACTCCTTGCTAGTGCAGCCCTGTCCTAGTGGACGTCAGCCTTCATCGGGAAGGCACACGCCCCGGGCCAGGCCGAATAGCCGCGAACTATAACACCGCTCTGAACGCCGCCCCAAGGCCGTACCGTCCGCTGTTCAGCTAGTCGACAGCGTTTGGGGATATTGCCTACGACAATCGAAAGCGTGAGGGTTTCAATCATTACCGCTATAATCGCCGCCTTTTTATCAGACACTGCTTTTTCGACATGAGCCAATCCAGCGAGCTGATCCAATCCGCCCAGCGCACCCTGCGCCTGGAACTCGAGGCCGTCACGGCCCTGATCGAGCGTATCGGCGACGACTTCGTCAAGGCCTGCGAGCTGATCCTGGCCAGCAAGGGCCGGGTCGTGGTGGTCGGCATGGGCAAGTCCGGGCATATCGGCAACAAGATCGCCGCCACCCTGGCCAGCACCGGCACGCCAGCCTTCTTCGTGCACCCGGCCGAAGCCAGTCACGGCGACATGGGCATGATCACCCGCGACGACGTGATTCTCGCGCTGTCGAACTCCGGCAGCACTGCCGAAATCATCACCTTGCTACCACTGATCAAGCGCCTGGGCATCAAGCTGGTGAGCCTGACCGGCAACCCGGCCTCTTCCCTGGCCCAGGCCGCCGACGTCAACCTTGACGCCAGCGTCGCCCAGGAAGCCTGCCCGCTGAACCTGGCACCCACATCCTCTACTACCGCCTCGCTGGTACTGGGGGATGCCCTTGCCATCGCCCTGCTCGAAGCACGCGGGTTCACGGCCGAAGACTTTGCTTTCTCGCACCCCGGCGGTGCACTTGGACGCAGGCTGCTGCTAAAGGTCGAGAACGTGATGCATGCCGGCGACGACCTGCCCAGGGTCACGCGCGGCACGCTGCTCAAGGACGCCCTGCTCGAGATGTCCCGCAAAGGCCTGGGCATGACCGTGATCATCGAAAACGATGGCACCCTGGCCGGCGTCTTCACCGACGGCGACCTGCGCCGCAGCCTGGACCGCAACATCGACGTGCGCACCGCCTTGATCGAGGAGGTGATGACCGTACACGGCAAAACCGCCCGGGCTGAAATGCTGGCTGCCGAGGCATTGAAAATCATGGAAGACAACAAGATTGGCGCCCTGGTGGTGGTGGACGCCCACGACCGCCCCACCGGCGCCCTGAACATGCACGATCTGCTGCGCGCTGGCGTACTGTGAGGAGCTCCACGATGAATCAGGATCTGATACAACGCGCCAAGACCGTCAAACTGGCGGTCTTCGACGTCGATGGCGTGCTCACCGACGGGCGCCTCTATTTTCTTGAGGACGGCAGCGAGTTCAAGACCTTCAATACCCTCGACGGGCATGGCATCAAGATGCTGATGGCATCAGGCGTCACCACCGCGATCATCAGCGGACGCAAGACACCGGTCGTCGAGCGCAGGGCGAAGAACCTGGGTATCGCGCATCTGTATCAGGGGCGCGAGGACAAACTCGTGGTGCTCGACGGCCTGCTCGCCGAGCTGGGCCTGAGCTATGATCAGGTGGCCTACCTTGGCGACGACCTGCCGGACTTGCCGGTCATTCGTCGCGTGGCACTGGGCATGGCCGTGGCCAATGCGGCGCCGTTCGTGCGCGAACACGCTCATGGCGTGACCCAGGCCCGCGGGGGCGAAGGTGCCGCGCGCGAATTCTGCGAACTCATCATGCAGGCCCAGGGCACCCTGGATGCTGCCAACGCCAACTACCTTTAAGGTTGCCCATGTTCAGCAAGAAAGCCAGAAACATCGTGCTGCTCGGGGTCATTGCGGCCCTGCTGGTGGCCGTCGGCTACTGGAACGTCAGCCCGGAGAGTTTCCTGGAGAAGCCAGTCGCCCAGGTCGACGAAAGCGCCATCGACTACTACGCCATTAACGCCCAGAGCGTCCAGTTTCTGCCCGATGGCAGGCTCCAGTACGAAATGACCGCCGACAAAGTCGAACATCTCAAGGCCAGCGAGGTCACGATGTTGACCACGCCGGACTTGCACCTGTACCGCGGCACGGCGTTTCCGTGGCATGTACAAAGCACCCGCGCCGAGGTCAACCCCGATGGCAGCGAGGTCGAGTTGATCGACAATGTGCGCGTTGCCCGCACTGACGAACAGAAGCGTGAGACCATCATCACCAGCTCGCGCATGACCGTGTTCCCGCAGAAGCAATATGCGCAGACCGAGCAAGCCGTTAGAATCGACGGCGCCGGTGGGACGACCACGGGCAAAGGAATGAAAGCGTACCTGAAAGAAGGCAGGATGGACCTGCTCTCTAACGTAAGAGGACAGTATGAGGCTCGTTAAAACCCTCCCCCTTTTGCTCAGCCTGAGCGCAGCACTGGGAAGCGCGAGCGCCCTCGCCCTGCCGAACGACCGTGACCAGCCGATTCGCATCCAGGCCGACAATGCGCACCTGGACGACAAGAAAGGCGTGGCCACCTACACCGGTGACGTGATCATCACCCAGGGCTCGATGATGATCAAAGGCAACACCGTGACCATCACTCGCACGAACGGTGGCGATATCGACGTGGTTACTTCGGTGGGCAACCTGGCCTACTTCGAGCAGCAACAAAGCGCGTCCAAGGCGGACAAGATGAAAGGCTGGGGCGTTACCATCCAGTACCAGGCCCAGAGAGACCTGGTGGTACTTACCGACCGAGCCAAGGTGGAGAACGAAGGCAACACCACCGAAGGCGAGAAAATCGTCTACAACACCCAGACACAAGTGGCCACTGCCGGTCGGGGTGGCAACGTAACCACGCCGCGTCAGCGCATCGACATGGTGATCCAGCCCAAGAAGAAGGCCGAGTAAATGGCAACCCTCAAAGCCCAGCACCTGGCCAAGAGCTACAAGGGCCGCCAGGTCGTGCGAGACGTCAGCCTGTCGATCGACAGCGGTCAGATCGTCGGCCTGCTCGGCCCCAACGGCGCCGGCAAGACCACGTGCTTCTACATGATCGTCGGCCTGGTTCAGGCCGATCAGGGGCGCGTGCTGATCGACAGCCTCGATGTCAGCCACCAGCCCATGCACGGTCGCGCCCAGGCCGGTATCGGCTATCTTCCGCAGGAAGCGTCGATCTTCCGCAAGCTGACTGTGGCCGACAACATCAAGGCGATCCTGGAAACCCGCAAGGACCTCGACCGCGAGGGCCAGCGCCAGGCGCTCGAAAGTCTGCTCCAGGAATTCCACATCACCCACATTCGCGACAACCTGGGCATGAGCCTGTCCGGTGGTGAGCGCCGACGGGTCGAGATTGCGCGGGCATTGGCAACCGCGCCAAAATTCATTCTGCTCGACGAGCCCTTCGCAGGCGTAGACCCGATTTCGGTCGGCGATATCAAGCAGATCATTCATCACCTCAAGGCCAAGGGCATCGGTGTGCTGATCACGGACCACAACGTGCGTGAAACGCTCGATATCTGTGAAACGGCCTACATCGTCAACGACGGTCGCCTGATCGCCGAGGGCGATGCCCAGACCATCCTGGCCAATGACCTGGTGAAAGAAGTTTACCTGGGGCACGAGTTCAGGCTTTGATCAAGACGCGCGCCTTGGGCACGGACAAAGACGCCCACAAGTTGGGCCAAGTTGTTACAGTGCTCTAGGCAAACGCTACAATTTAAGGCATAAATCTTGCTTGAAATGGCGCCCCGGCGCCCTCGTGTAGTGGAAGGCGCATGTGCGCCGGCGAACAAGGTACAAAGCATCTGCCATGAAACCATCGCTCGTCCTAAAAATGGGCCAGCAACTGACGATGACACCGCAGTTGCAACAGGCCATCCGCCTGCTCCAGCTTTCCACCCTGGACCTTCAGCAGGAAATCCAGGAAGCCCTGGAGTCCAATCCGATGCTCGAGCGCCAGGAAGACGGCGACGACTTCGACAACACCGACCCCATGGCGGATAACGCCGAGAACAAACCCACCAGCGACGTTCAGGACAACAGCTTCCAGGAAACCACTGCCAGCGCCGAGAACCTCGAGGACGGCGAGTGGAACGAACGCATTCCCAACGAGCTTCCCGTCGACACCGCCTGGGAAGACATCTACCAGACAAGCGCCAGCAGCCTGCCGAGCAATGACGACGACGAGTGGGATTTCACTACCCGCACTTCGGCTGGGGAGAGCTTGCAAAGCCACCTGCTGTGGCAGTTGAACCTTGCCCCGATGTCCGACACCGACCGCCTCATTGCAGTCACCTTGATCGACAGCATCAACAACCAGGGCTACCTGGAAGACAGCCTGGACGAGATTTGTGCAGGGTTTGACCCCGAGCTCGACATCGAGCTGGACGAAGTCGAGGCAGTGCTGCACCGCATCCAGCAATTCGAACCTGCCGGTGTGGGCGCCCGTACGCTGGGCGAATGCCTGTTGCTACAACTGCGCCAGCTGCCGGCCAGCACCCCGTGGATGACCGAGGCCATGCGCCTGGTCAGCGACTTCATCGATCTGCTGGGAAGCCGCGACTACAGCCAGCTCATGCGCCGCATGAAACTCAAGGAAGACGAGCTGCGCCAGGTCATCGAACTGGTGCAGAGCCTTAACCCCCGCCCAGGGTCGCAAATCGAGTCCAGCGAGCCCGAGTACGTGGTGCCGGATGTGATCGTGCGCAAGGACAGCGAGCGATGGCTGGTGGAACTGAACCAGGAGGCGGTGCCACGTCTGCGCGTGAACGCGCAATACGCCGGGTTCGTGCGCCGCGCCGACACCAGTGCCGACAACACCTTCATGCGCAACCAGCTGCAGGAAGCCCGCTGGTTCATCAAGAGCCTGCAAAGTCGTAATGAAACCTTGATGAAGGTGGCTACGCAGATCGTCGAGCACCAGCGCGGCTTCCTGGACCACGGCGACGAGGCAATGAAGCCGCTGGTGCTGCATGACATCGCAGAAGCCGTGGGCATGCACGAATCGACCATTTCCCGGGTCACCACCCAGAAGTACATGCACACGCCGCGTGGCATCTACGAGCTGAAATACTTTTTCTCGAGCCACGTCAGCACCTCCGAGGGCGGTGAATGCTCGTCCACGGCGATCCGCGCGATCATCAAGAAACTGGTTGCGGCGGAAAATCAGAAAAAGCCATTGAGTGACAGCAAGATCGCTGGTTTACTGGAGGCACAAGGCATCCAGGTCGCCCGTCGCACCGTCGCCAAGTACCGCGAGTCCCTGGGTATCGCACCCTCGAGCGAGCGCAAGCGATTGATGTAGCCCCTGAGATGTGCCACCGCGTTTGTGTGGCAGGTGCAACACCTGCCTCTTTGATGCACGGGCAACAAAAGGAGAAGCTGTATGCAAGTCAATATCAGTGGACAGCATGTAGAAGTCACCCAGCCAATGCGCGATTACGTGCTCGAAAAGCTCGCCCGCGTGGAGAGTCACTTCGACAAGATCACTAACGTGCAGGTCATCATGAAAGTCGAGAAGCTGCAGCAGAAGGTCGAAGCGACCTTGCAGATTCCTGGCGGTGAAGTGGTAGCCAACGCCGAACACGAAGACATGTATGCAGCGATCGACGCCTTGGCCGACAAGCTCGACCGCCAACTGAAAAAACACAAGGAAAAACAGCAAAGCCTGCTGCAAGGTGCAGCAGCCCGCTGATCCCCCTCATCCATGATCCGACTTGAAACCATCCTGACCCCCGGCCGTTCCCTCGTGAACGTGCCGGGCGGCAGCAAGAAGCGCGCCCTTGAAAAGGTCGCCACCCTGATTGCCGATCAAGTGCCTGAACTTGAAATGCAAGACGTCTTCGAAAAACTGGTGGCCCGCGAAAAGTTGGGCTCTACCGGTTTCGGTAATGGCATCGCCATTCCCCATTGCCGCCTTGAAGGGTGCTCCTCACCGGTCAGCGCCCTTCTGCACCTCGACGCGCCTATTGATTATGACGCGATCGATGGCGCGCCCGTGGACCTGCTTTTCGTTCTGCTGGTTCCGGTTGCGGCCACCGACGCCCATCTTGAACTGCTGCGCCAGATAGCCAGCATGCTCGATCGCAAGGACGTTCGTGATCGCTTGCGTGCAGCCCAGAGCAGCGAGGCCTTGTTCCAGGTCGTCCTGGACGTGCAGAACGAGCATTGAACATGCGCTTGATCATCGTCAGTGGCCGGTCAGGCTCCGGTAAGAGCACGGCCCTCGATGTCCTTGAAGACAACGGGTTCTACTGCATCGACAACCTGCCCGCCGGGTTGCTGCCGCAGTTGGCGGAAAGCGCGTTGCTCAACACCGAGTTGCCGCAGCCCAAGGTTGCCGTATCGATTGACGCGCGTAACCTGCCGAGCCATTTGTCGCGTTTTCCCGAACTGCTTGAACAAGCGCGTGCCCGTCACATCCAGTGCGACGTGCTGTACCTCGATGCCGACGAAGACACGTTGCTCAAGCGCTTCTCCGAAACCCGCCGGCGCCACCCGTTGACCAATGCTGATCGCTCACTGGCCGAGGCGATCCGCGTCGAACGGGATTTGCTGGGGCCGATCGCCGATCTGGCCGACCTCAAGATCGATACCACGCGCCTGAATCTCTATCAGTTGCGCGACTCGATCAAACTACGCCTGTTGGACAAGCCAGAGCCGGGTACGGCTTTTCTAGTGGAGTCATTCGGCTTCAAGCGGGGTATGCCGGTCGATGCCGACCTGGTGTTCGACGTGCGTTGCCTGCCCAACCCCTACTGGAAGCCAGAGCTGCGCGGGCACTCCGGCCTTGAACAGCCCGTGATTGATTACCTCGCCGCCCAGCCGGACGTCGAAGAGATGTTCACCGACATTTCCAGCTACCTGCTCAAGTGGCTGCCACGGTTCGCCGCCAGCAACCGTGCCTATGTCACCATCGCCATCGGATGCACTGGCGGCCATCATCGCTCGGTGTACCTCACCGAACGGCTGGGCCAGTTGCTCCAGCAATCTTTGAAAAACGTCCAGGTTCGCCACCGCGACCTCTAGCCCAAGGATCCGCCAGCTCATGCCCGCCCGCGAAATCACCATCATCAACAAACTGGGTCTGCATGCCCGGGCGGCAGCCAAATTCGTCGGGGTTGCCGGTCGCTTTCCCTGCCAGGTCAGGGTGGGTCGTGCACCGGACAAGCTGGTCGATGGCAAGAGCATCATGGGGGTCATGATGCTGGCGGCGGGCAAAGGCACTCAGGTCTACCTGCATACCGAAGGCGAGCAGGACAGTGAAGCCATGGAGGCACTGGTCGAGTTGATCAACAACTATTTCGACGAGGGGGAGTGAACCCTCAGCACGGCCAGCACGCGTTTCCATCGACCGTCGCCAAGTGCGCCACCCTCCTCCTTGCGCCCGAAGTCTCGCGGGCGCTTCAGGACAGCGCAGTATCCATCACCATCATCAGGCAGAAACCGATGCACAGCCCCAGGCTGGCCAGGCGGTGATTACCGTGGCTGCGTGATTCGGGGATGATTTCCTGGGTCACGACCAGCAGCATCGCACCTGCAGCGCAGGCGAGGCCCAGCGGCAAGAGCAGTTGCGCCACATTCACAAGCCAGGCGCAGATAACGGCCGCCACTGGCTCCACCAGACCGGAGGCGGCGCCGATGAGAAAGGCCTTGAAGCGTGACATGCCTGCGCCGGCAAGTACCAGCGCAATGACCAGCCCCTCCGGTACATCCTGCAAGGCGATGCCCATTGCCAGGCTATCAGCGTCTGCCATGCCCCCGCCCGCTGATACGCCTATGGCCATGCCCTCTGGAATGTTGTGGGCGATGATGGCGAAAACGAACAGCCACATGCGCGAGGCGATGACCGGTTCGCCAGAGGTCAGCCCTGGGGGTGAGCCTGCCGAGAGTTTCAAGTCCACCAGATAAAGGCACAGCGCGCCTGTCAGCAGGCCTGCGCTGATGAGGCCGCCGGCTCCCCAAGCCCCAAAGCCGATTGCCTGAGCGGCCTCCAGCCCAGGCACCAGCAGCGAGAAGGCCGTGGCCGCCAGCATCACGCCAGCACCAAAGCCCAACAGGGTGTCCGCCAGCGCCACAGGCATGGTGCGAATTACCAGTACGGGGACCGCACCCAGGGCCGTCCCCAATGCGCATAGCGCGCCGCCCTCCAACGCCCGCAACATACGTGGGTCCAGGTCGAGCCAGGCAAGTGCGCGCGCCACCAACAGCGCGGTGCCGGCCAGCAGCAACAGGGTGCCAAGCGCCAGCCTGAACAAGCGCACGCTGTTGACGGTCATCACTTCGGCGCGCATGCCTGCCTGGCTCATTTCACGGCATCGAGGTAGCGGCGGTTCACTTGCGCCCAGTCGATGACGTTGTAGAAAGCGCCAATGTACTCAGGCCGACGATTCTGATACTTCAGGTAGTACGCGTGCTCCCAGACGTCCAGGCCGAGAATCGGCGTATGGCCTTGCATCAACGGGCTGTCCTGGTTGCCGCTGCTCTCGACCACAAGGGTCTGCTGCGGTGTAACGCTGAGCCAGGCCCAGCCACTGCCGAAGCGGGTCAGAGCGGCCTTGGTGAAGGCTTCCTTGAATGCCTCGAAGCCACCCAATTGTGTCTCGATGGCACGGGCTACCTCGCCCTGGGGTTCACCTCCACCATGGGGGGACATCACCGTCCAGAACAGACTGTGGTTGGCATGTCCGCCGCCATGGTTGATCACGGCGCCTCGCATCTTTTCAGGTAACTGCTCGACCGCCGCCACCAGTTTTTCCACAGGCCAGTCGGCCCATTCGCTGTTCTCGACCGCTGCGTTGAGGCCATTGACGTACGTCTGGTGATGCTTGGTGTGATGGATTTCCATGGTCTGCGTGTCGATGTGCGGTTCCAGCGCATCGTAGGCATAGGGCAGTGCAGGCAATGCATGGGGCATGTCAATGGACTCCGTGGGCAGGTTGAAGTGAACAGGCGCTGTGCCGATTGAGCAGGTGCTCGGTGCGCGGGTACTGGCCATGTTCGGCGATGAAACTCAACAACTCGGTATAGGTGCGGGCGCTGTGGCGCAGTGCTGCATCACGCAGCGCCCGTGGCAGGCACACGTCCTGACTGGCCTGTAATAGCCGTTGGTGCACGGCGCACAGGTAATCGGCGCTTTCATGGGGCTGCTGCAGGCGCAGGTGCAAGTCGGCCAGGTTGTGATGCGCAATCACCAATGAGGCCACGGCTTCATCGGCATCCTGCCAGCGCGTGAACAGCACCTGGGCCAATGCCAGGGCCTGGAGGTAGTGTTCGCGAGCGTCCACCAGCTCACCTTGCGAGAACAGGTGATTGGCGATTTGCGTGATGCGTTTCCAGTGCTGCATGACGAGCCTCCAGGGCCATTTCACCCATCAGATACCACCGGCGGTCAGCTTTTCCGGGTTCAGCAAGGCCTGCAACCGATCACGGGAAAGGTCGGTGTGTTCGAGCGCCACATCAATGATGGGGCGCCCTTGCGCGTAAGCGGCCTTGGCGATTTCGGCTGCCTTGAGGTAACCAATGATCGGGTTCAGCGCCGTGACCAGGATCGGGTTGCGCGCCAGCGCCTCGTTGAGTTTGTGTTCATTGACCTTGAATGTGGCAATGGCCTTGTCTGCCAGTAACCGGCTGGCATTGGCCATCAGTTCGATGCTTTCGAGCAGGTTACGGGCAATGACCGGCAACATGACGTTGAGCTCGAAGTTGCCGGACTGCCCCGCTACCGCGATCGTTGCGTCATTGCCGATAACCTGGGCGGCGACCATGGCGGTGGCTTCAGGAATCACCGGGTTGACCTTTCCAGGCATGATCGAAGAGCCGGGTTGCAAGCCCTGCAGCTCGATTTCACCCAGGCCCGCCAATGGCCCTGAGTTCATCCAGCGCAGGTCGTTGGCGATCTTCATCAGCGCCACCGCCGTGGTCTTGAGCTGGCCGGACAGTGCAACGGCCGTGTCCTGGGAGCCGATTACCGCAAACAGATTCTGGGCAGGGCGAAACGCTACGCCAGTCAGCGCGCTGAGGTGACGGGCGAAGCCGGCGGCGAAATCAGGGTGGGCATTGATGCCGGTGCCTACGGCCGTGCCCCCTTGGGCCAGGGCCTGCAGGCTGGGCAAGGTGGCCTCGATATGCGCCTTGGCCCCGGTGACCTGCGCCGCCCAACCATCGAGCACTTGGCTCATGCGCACAGGCATGGCGTCCATCAAGTGCGTGCGGCCTGTCTTGATATACGGACGAACCTGGACCGACTTGGCTTCGATCACCTGCACGAGGTGGCTTAGCGCTGGCAGCAGTTGCTCGTGAAGCGCCAGGGCGGCGCTGACATGAATGGTGGTCGGAATGATGTCATTGCTGCTCTGCCCGCAATTGACGTGATCATTGGGATTGACCGCGTCGCTGGAGACCCGGCTGGCCAGCGTTGCGATCACTTCGTTGGCGTTCATGTTGGAACTGGTGCCGGAACCGGTCTGGAACACATCGACCGGAAAATGCACGCTGAAGTCTTCTGCCAGCAGTTGCTGTACCGCCGTGACGATCGCCTGGCCTTGCTGCGCGGACAACTGCTCCAGTTCGACGTTGGCGTTGGCCGCCGCGGCCTTGGCCAGCAGCAGCGCGCGTATGAACTGGGCTGGCATGCGCTGGCCACTGATGGGGAAGTTGTCGACCGCACGCTGGGTCTGCGCGCCGTACAGCGCGTCTGCCGGCACGTGCAACTCGCCCATGCTGTCACGCTCGATGCGGGTATTGGTCATCATCGGATCCTTGCATCAATTCATCGGGGGAAATCGAGGGCAGCAGACGGCAATTGGCCAGTTGCAGGGCATAGGGCTGCCAGCGTTGGTTCTGCTCCTGCCGGTCGAGGTTGCGCAGGATCAACAGTGGCCGCCAGGCCTGATCCAGGCACTGGCAGCGCCAATGCCAAGGCAGCATGCGGTCGCAGGCGGTATCGAGCAGCAGGCGAAAGGACGTCAATGCCACGGTCCAGGGGGACGTTTGGGTGCAGCACACCAGGTAACGCCCTTCCGCCAGGTAATGTTCGATCAGGCGCGGCTCATCGGGCTCGAGGGCACAGCGGATCCGGCGACTGAGCCAGCGCCAGTTTTCGAGATAGGGCAGTTCGCGGAGGGCGGTAGTCATGAACATCATCATCGTGTAGCTGTGAAATGATATTCATTATTAATTGATAAATAGAATCAGTTCAACCGGTAGATGGTGTTGAGTATCCGCTGATTGATTTTTTGCCGTTAATAGATAGGACCGCCGCGATGGGCCGCACAGCGGCCCCACGGTCTCAAATGAAAAGGATCAACTGCCAGCAACCATCATCCGCTCGATCAGCACCGAGCCTGTGTGAATGTTGCTACGGGTCTCCAAGTCGCTGCCAATGGCCACGATCTGCTGGAACATGTCCTTCATGTTGCCCGCGATGGTGACTTCCTGGACAGCGTGCTGAATCTCCCCATTCTCGATCCAGAAACCAGCCGCGCCCCGGGAATAGTCCCCTGTCACCATGTTCAGGCCATGCCCCATCAATTCGGTAACCAACAGGCCGCGCCCCATGCGCCGGATCAATGCCGCCTGGTCGTCGCTGCCATGGGTGACGAACAGGTTGTGCACGCCGCCTGAGTTGGCGGTGCTGGGCAGACCCAGTTTGCGGCCTGAGTAGGTACCGAGCAGGTAGGACACTAATTGGCCCTTGTCCACGAACGGTTTGGCATAGGTCGCCAGGCCATCACCATCGAAGGCTGCGCTGCCCAATGCGCGCGGAATGTGAGGGCGCTCGTCCAAGGTCAGCCAGGCTGGAAACAACTGTTGGCCGAGGGCGCCCTCCAGGAAGGAAGACTTGCGGTACAGGTTCCCACCGGAAACCGCCGACAGGAAGCTGCCGAACAGCCCGCCTGCCAATTCGGCCGAGAACAGTACCGGCACCTCACAGGTCGGCACCGGCCGTGCGCCCAGGCGACTGGCAGCCCGTTGGGCGGCACGGATGCCGATACTGCGCGGGTCAGCCAGCAGGTGGCCTTGGCGATTGACGTCGTACCAGTAGTCACGCTGCATCTGCCCATCGCCCTCGGCGATCATCACGCAGCTCAGGCTGTGACGCGTGGAGGCGTAGCCACCGACAAAGCCGTTGCTGTTGCCATACACCCTGCACCCCTGGTGGGTGTTGAGCGAGGTGCCATCGGCATTGAGAATCCGAGGATCAGCGTCGAATGCAGCCGCTTCGCACGCCAAGGCCATTTCAATGGCCTTCTCCGGCTCCAGGTTCCAGTCGTGATAAAGGTCGAGGTCCGGGATATCGCGGGCCATCAGGGCGGCGTCGGCAAGCCCGGCGCATTCGTCCTCGGAGGTGTGCTTGGCAATGGCCAGCGCGGCTGCAACGGTTTCGCGAATGGCATCCGGACCACTGGCCGAGGTGCTGGCCGAGCCTTTGCGCTGCCCCACGTACAGGGTGATGCCAAAGCCCTGGTCACGGTTGAATTCTACCGTCTCGACCTCGCGCTGGCGGACCGTGGTGGACAGGCCCTGCTCCAGCGACACCGCCACCTCGCAGGCGCTGGCGCCCTGGCGGCGGGCCTCGGCAATGATCGCTTCGACCTGCTCTTGCAAGGCTGGCAGATCGTTCGGGCCGATACTCTGGACTGCACTCATGGTTTTCTCCACTCAGAATTCTGCGTTCGGCAAGGGCCATTCAACGGCCGGGCCGGACAAGCGGCCCCCGACTGGTTATCATGGCGGCGATCTTTAGCGGACTGCCACCATGGTTGATTCAAACGACGACGCCTTCGACGGCGAAAAAAGCAAAACCCAGATCAAGCGCGAACTGCATGCGCTGGTCGAACTCGGCGAGCGGCTCACCACCCTCAAGGCCGATACCCTGGCGCGCCTGCCCTTGACCGATGAACTGCGCAAGGCATTGGCCGAAGCCAGCAAGCACACCGCACATGGGGCTCGCAAACGCCACATGTCGTTCGTCGGCAAGCTGATGCGTGTCCAGGACCTGGACGCCATTCATGCCCTGCTGGAACAGATGGACAGCTCCACTCGCCAGTACAACGAGCGTTTCCACAGTCTTGAACGCTGGCGTGATCGATTGATCGACGGCAACGACGAGGACCTCGAACGGTTCGTCAACGAATACCCGGAGACCGACCGCCAGCAGTTGCGCTCGCTGGTGCGCCATGCCCAGCACGAGAAGGCCAGGAACAAACCCCCTGCCGCTTCGCGCAAGGTGTTCAAGTACATTCGCGATCTGGACGAGCTGCAGCGCGGGCTGCGCTGATCGCGGCGGGGCCGCCATGCGGCCCCAGCCGACCCTCACGCCCCGGTACCGCCCACCGTGATCGCATCGAGTTTCAAGGTCGGTTGGCCTACTCCGACCGGCACGGACTGCCCGTCCTTGCCACATGTGCCTACCCCACTGTCGAGCGACAGGTCGTTGCCGACCATCGACACACGGCTCATCGCCTCCGGGCCATTGCCAATCAAGGTCGCGCCTTTGACCGGTGCGGTGATCTTGCCATCCTCGATCAGGTAGGCCTCGCTGGTCGAAAACACGAACTTGCCGCTGGTGATGTCCACCTGCCCGCCACCTAAATTCGCGCAGTAGATGCCCTTCTTCACCGAAGCGATGATTTCCTGTGGGTCACTCTCACCGGCTCGCATGTAGGTGTTGGTCATGCGCGGCATCGGCAAGTGGGCATAGGATTCCCGCCGACCGTTGCCCGTCACCGCCATGCCCATCAGGCGCGCGTTGAGCTTGTCCTGCATGTACCCCTTGAGCACGCCGTTTTCGATCAGGGTGGTGCACTCGGTTGGCGTCCCCTCGTCGTCCACGCTCAAGGACCCACGCCGACCTTCCAGGGTGCCATCATCGACGATGGTGCAGAGGCTGGACGCGACCTTCTGGCCTATCCGGCCGCTGAATGCCGAACTGCCCTTGCGGTTGAAATCGCCTTCCAGGCCATGGCCGACCGCCTCGTGCAGCAGCACGCCGGACCAGCCAGGCCCCAACACCACGGGCAAGGTGCCGGCAGGCGCGGCAACGGCTTCCAGGTTCACCAACGCCTGGCGCAGTGCTTCGCGGGCATAGCCCATTACTCGCTCCTCAGTGAAGAAGCGATAGTCGGTGCGCCCGCCGCCGCCCTGCCCGCCGCGTTCGCGACGGCCGTTCTGCTCGACGATGACACTGACGTTGAAGCGCACCAGGGGCCGCACGTCGGCCGCCAGGCTGCCGTCGGCGGCCGCGACCAGAATTCGCTCCCAGACGCCCGCCATGCTGACGCTGACCTGCTGGATACGCGGGTCCAGCGCGCGGGTGGCGGCATCGACACGCTTGAGCAGCTCGACCTTCTCGGCACGGCTGAGCACGTCCAATGGGTTATCCGCCGGGTAGAGCGTGGTCACGTCCTGGGCACGAAACGCCTGGACCGTGCCGTTCTGACCGGCACGGGAAATCGACCGCGCGGCGCGTGCGGCAGAGGTCAAGGCTTCGAGGTTGATGGCATTGCTGTAGGCGAAACCGGTTTTTTCGCCGGCCTGGGCACGAACACCGACCCCCTGGTCGAGGTTGAAGCTGCCCTCTTTGACAATCCCATCCTCCAGCGCCCAGGTTTCCGAAATCTGGCCCTGGAAATACAGGTCAGCGGCGTCGATGCCAGGGCCGGCCAATTCACCCAGCACACTTTGCAGGCTGTCCAGGGTCAAGCCGCCTGGGGTCAGGAGCTGCTCGCTGACGGTGGATAACATCTGGCTCATAGTCACTCCGAAGTGTGCGCAGGCCGCAATGCGTCCTGCAAGAAGAAGCGCCGGTGATCGATCACCGGCATGCGCGCCCGAATGGACGCCTGTTCGTCACTGTCGCGCTCGGCAAGCAGTACCGCTTCGCCTTGCGCCTGTTGCGCCACGATGCGCCCCCATGGGTCGACGATCGCCGCGTGGCCGTGGGTCTGGCGCTGGCCGGGGTGTAGCCCGCCTTGGGCTGCGGCCAGCATGTAGCATTGTGTCTCGATGGCGCGTGCGCGGATCAGCACGTCCCAATGCGCCGCCCCAGTCACCGCCGTGAAGGCCGACGGTGCACTGATCAGCTCCGCCCCGGCTGCCCGCAGATGGCTGTACAACTCGGGAAAGCGCAGGTCGTAGCACACGCTCAGGCCCAACCGCCCGACCGGCGTATCGGCAACCACCACTTGCGCACCTGGGGCATAGTCATCGGATTCACGATAACGGCCACGATTGTCGGCAACATCCACATCGAACAGGTGCAACTTGTCGTACCGCGCCACCTGCTGCCCATGCTCGTCGATCAGCAACGAGCAGGCATGTGGCTTGGCCCGGGGCTGACCATTCGGTGGCAGGGCAATGGTGCCTGCGACAATCCATAACCTGAGGTCGCAGGCCACGCGTTTCAACCAGGGCAGGATCGGGCCTTCGCCAAGGGCCTCGGCGCGGCCGATGGCCGCAGCGTCTGCACGCCCCATGGCAGCGAAGTTCTCTGGCAGCACAGCCAGCCTGGCGCCACCTGAAGCCGCCTGCTCCAAAAGCCTGCTCGCCTGACGCAGGTTACCCTGCACATCATCCTGGCTGACCATCTGGATTACCGCAGCCTTCATCGACTCTCCTGACGCTATTTCTGGAATGGTTTCACAAAGGTAATCTTAGGCTCTTTCCACGGCCCAACTACCCGGTAATGCACGCTGGCAAAGCGCGACACCCGGTCGCCGATCAGGCGGTCGACCAGAAACAGTGCGCCGCCCACGGCCGGGGCGCCGACGATCAACGCTGCCAGGGGGAGGTTGTTGGTGACCGGCAGGCTGACCTGCAGGTTGGCAGCGACCCGCTCACGCACCATGTCCAGCGTACCATCGAGTTCGAAATCGCTCGACGGGCCGGTGACCTTGATCGGCGTGCGGGTTACGTAGACCCCTTCACTGGCCACCAGCAGCCCCTTGAGTCGGTCGTAGGCCAGGCCCTTTTCGAACAGGTCGGAGAAGTCCAGGCGCAAGCGCCGGCCGATGGCGTTGAAGTTCAATAAGCCAAATACCCGCAACGCTTGCGCCCCACCGTCTACCTCGACGAACTGCCCGCTGTGCAGCACCGCATCGAGGCTGCCGGAGAAGCGTTTCAGGCTGATCGCCGCCGGGGATCCCGGCCACCGCCCGTCCACGTCCATGCGAAAGTCCCGGCTGGTTACCGTCGGGGCAAAGCCCCAGGCCGTGAGCACATCGCCCAGTTGCTTGCCCTGCACGCGGCCTTTGTACCAGCTCGTGCCGCCCGCGCCATCCCAACCACCGCTGCCGTCGATACGCAGCCCCTTGAGGTTCAGATCGATGTCGCTGGCGTTCACACCGGTACGGGTCGGGCGCAGCTTGATCGCAGCGCTGCCGTACAGATCGTCACCGCGGTAGAACCTATCGATGCGTACGTCCAGCGGCGGCACCTTGCGCGGGTCGAAGGACGCCAGCGGATCGGCGCCGTCTTCGTCCTGCGCCTGGTCGGCATTGCCTGCAGGCAGGCGCAAGGTTTGCAGCCGCACGACGATAGGGGCGCCTTCGGCGTCTGGCACACGCGCGTCACCCACCACCTGCCGACTGTCCAAGCGCACGTCCCAGGCCGCCGACCCACGTGCCAGGCGCACCCTCGACTGGTTCAGTTCCGTACCGTAAGCCTTCAGGGTTCCTATGCTCAGGTCCACGCTCTGCAAAGTCTGCCGCGCACTGCCGCCGGGATCGTCGCCCCCGAGCTTCTGCGCCTGAGCCTGCCAAGGGTCAAGGTCCAGGGTATCGAGGTGCCCACGAACGCGCAGGCCGCGCCCGCCAGGAGGCTGCACTTGCCCAGCGCCAAGCAGCAACTCGCCAGCACCCTGGTCCAGGTGCTCGGCGGGTGCTACATAGGCCAGCCGGGCGAGATCGGTGTAGGCGGCGTCGATGCGCCGTTGCGCGCCTTGCAGGTTCATGCTGAAACGGCTGGCCCGGCTGTCGGCGGGCGCTTTGCCAAAGGGTGCCGGCAGGTCGATCGACAGGCCTTTGAGGTCCGAATCGACGCTCAACAGGTTTTCACGTGCGCCAATGCTCAACTGCAGCTGGTACGGTAGCTCGCCCGAGGCTGGCAGTGACTGGTCGAAATGCAGCCATTGGGTCAGCGCCTGCAGCGAAACCCGACCGCTGGCACTGATTCGTGTCTGCATCTGCCCCGGTTCGCCTTCAGCCGCGATCTGCGCAGTGACCGGCTTGCCGAATGCCTGCAGGGAAATGCCCTTGCCACTGAGGCCCTTGTCATAGTCGAAGCTGAAGTCGCCCTTCAAGCGCGTGAGCTCAAGCTCAGGCGAAGCGATCTTGAGCCGCGCATCGCGCGTGGCGAAATCCACCTTTACCTTGGGCTGCTGCCCATGGGCCAGCGGTATGTCCAGCTTGACCTTGCCTTTGAGGGGGCCCTCGCCTTCCCAGCCGGCGAAGATCTCATGGGTGCCGATGGGCGCTTGCTTGAGTATCTTGAGCCCGTCCACCAGGCCACCGTCGAAATTGCCGTCCAAGTGCAAGTGGCTATCACCGTTGCCTTCCACATGTGGAATGTCGACGTTCACGTCGCTGACCTTGGTATCGAGCAGCACGCCGCGTTGTGCCTTGATGCGCACACCGCTGTCCTCGATGAACACGTCCCCGTCCACATGCTGTACCTGTGGCCAGCCGGGCTGGAAGTCCAAGGTGGCATCATGCACCTTGAAGAACAGGCTGATGCTGCGGGCTTCGGGCCTGGCGCCGTGATTGAGCGAGCCTTGGTACTGGAAATAACCCTGGTCGACGCTGCCTTTGACGATTGCGCTGCGCAGCCATTGGTCCAGGGCCGGGCTCAATACCTCAGGCAGGTACTTGGCGGTGTAGCGGCCATCGCCATCGGTCAGACCGACACGCAGGTCCATGTAGTCTTCACGGCCTTGCTCGAACAACAGGCGGATGAGGAAGTCGCCTGCTATCTTGCCCTCCTCGCCCACGACCTTCAGATAAGGGGCAATCAGGGTGAAACCTGCCTTGTCCAGCGTCCAGGTCAGGCGCGCATTGGCTTTCTGGTAGTGCCAGGGTTTGGCGAAGATCGGATCCAGGTGCAGCATGAACGCGTCGGTATCCAGACGCAGCTCGCCGTGCCCAAGGTCGCCGCTGATGCTGCCATTCACGTTACCGGCAGCCGGGGCACCGTGATACGCATCGAAACCCACGCGCTCCAGGTTGCCTTCAAACGCCAACCGGCGATCACCGTCGGCATGGGGCCGGGCCGTCAGTTGCACGTTGCGCAAGGCACCTGTGACATTGAGGCCATCGACCACCGCCAGCGCCTGCTGGCCCATGGGCGCCAAGGCGTGGATCAACGGCGTGAGGGGGGTCAGCTCCAGACGATCGGCCTGCACCTGCCAGCTTTCACCAGCCGGCGCAGCACCGTTGCGCTGCCTCAACCGCAGCCGCGACGCCCAATGCGTGTCGCCTAGGTCCATCGCCAGTGAGTCGACAACGACGTCGAAGCCCTCATCCTGACGCTTGAACCAGGCATTGAGGGCCAGATTGTCTACCTTGGCCGGTTTGCGCGTGTCATAGGCCCCTTCAAGGTGCGGCGCATTCAGGCGTACGGCGCCCTGGTGCAACTGGCGGTCGCGCCAGTCGAACCAGGCCTCGCCGCCAGCCTGAAGCACCTGGGCATGCCACTGCCCCAACAGCCGAGGCGGCAACCAGCGCGCCCAGTCACTGTCCGGCAGGTTGAGGTAGCCGTCTACCTGCGCGTCACGCCAGGCCTCGGCCGAAGCCCGGCTGCGCGCGCTCAGCGTCAGTGGTTGGCCATCTGGCAAGGTTGCCCGTAGGTCCAGCGATTGCCGCGAAGGCCCTGCCAGCAAGCCTGCGCTGACATAGGTCAGCGTCAGCGGATCACGCTGCCAGGCGTGCAGGGTGACCTGACTGTCGAACACATCGACCCGCCCAAGCCGGCGCAGGTCCTTGAGCAATTGTTCGGGTTGCAGCGGTGCGTCGTCCTGCTTGGGCAGGCCCTCGAGCTTCCACTCGCCGTTTTCATCCTCGCGGGCGATCAGTTGCAGGCCGGCCAGCTGGATGCGCGCCAGGCGCACTTGACGTGCGACCAGGCTGCCCCAGACATCCGGCACCACGATGACGTCATCGAGCCGCAAGGCCGTGGCGCCTTCACCGATTTGCAGGTCGTGTACGGTCAGCACCGGTGACAGCCTGCTCCAGCGGCCCTGGAGCGCGCCAATGTGCACGGGCACACCCAGTGCCTCGGCGACCTTGGCCTGCACCGTGCTGCGGTACTCGGCCACCAGCGGCACCAAGGCCCGGCCGAGGCTGGCGTACAGCGCCACTGCGATAAGCAGCAAGGCGCAAGCCCCCAATCCCCAACGGGTCAGGACACTCAGAACGCGGCTTAGACGTCCCATGGCCATGGCCCTCCAGGTCGTATATGCATAATGGCCCGTGGTGCCGTTTTCGCCATGCCGACCGAAGCGCGTCGGGTTTCAGCAGGCCTCAGAGCAGCACCACGTCATACTGCTCTTGCGAATACATCGACTCGACCTGGAAGCGAATGGTTCGCCCGATGAATGCCTCGAGTTCAGCCACGTTGCCAGACTCTTCGTCCAACAGGCGATCGACCACCTTCTGATTGGCCAGCACGCGATAGCCTTCAGCCTGGTAAGCGCGGGCTTCACGCAGGATTTCGCGAAAAATCTCGTAACAGATGGTTTCGGGGGTTTTGAGCTTGCCTCGTCCCTGGCAGGCCTGGCACGGTTCGCACAGCACCTGCTCAAGGCTCTCCCGGGTGCGCTTGCGGGTCATCTGTACCAGGCCCAACTCGGTGATGCCGATGATGTTGGTTTTGGCGTGGTCGCGCTCCAGCTGTTTTTCCAGCGTTCGCAGCACTTGGCGCTGGTGATCCTCGTCCTCCATGTCGATGAAGTCGATGATGATGATGCCGCCAATGTTGCGCAGCCGCAGTTGCCGGGCAATGGCGGTGGCGGCCTCCAGGTTGGTCTTGAAGATGGTTTCTTCCAGGTTGCGGTGGCCCACGAAAGCGCCGGTGTTGACGTCGATGGTTGTCATCGCCTCGGCCGGATCGACCACCAGGTAGCCACCCGACTTCAGTGGCACCTTGCGATCCAGGGCGCGCTGGATTTCGTCTTCGACACCGTACAGGTCGAAGATGGGCCTTTCGCCTGGGTAGTGTTCGAGACGGTCGGCGATTTCAGGCATCAGCTCTTGCACGAACTGCGTGGTGCGCTGGAAGGTTTCCCGAGAGTCGATGCGGATTTTTTCGATCTTCGGGTTGACCAGGTCGCGCAGGGTACGCAGCGCCAGGCCCAGGTCCTCGTAGATGACCAGGGGTGCGCCACAGGTCTTGATCTGCGCCCCGATCTGCTCCCATAACCGTCGCAGGTAGCGGATGTCCTGCAGGATTTCCTCAGCCCGCGCGCCCTCGGCGGCGGTGCGCAGGATGAAGCCGCCGGCCCCTTGTATGTTCTCGCTGTCTACGCAGTCGCTGACCACGCGTTTAAGGCGTTCACGCTCGGCCTCGTCCTCGATCTTGAGCGAAATGCCCACGTGGCTGCTGCGGGGCATGTAGACCAGGTAGCGCGACGGGATCGACAACTGGGTGGTCAGCCGCGCGCCCTTGCTGCCGATGGGGTCCTTGGTGACCTGCACCACCAGCGCCTGGCCTTCATGGACCAGGGCGGTGATGTTTTCCACCGCCGAGCCTTCGCGCTGCGAAATTTCCGAGGCATGGATGAATGCGGCCCGTTCCAGCCCGATGTCCACGAACGCCGCCTGCATGCCGGGCAGCACCCTGACCACCTTGCCCTTGTAGATATTGCCGACGATGCCGCGACGCTGGGTGCGCTCGACGTGCACTTCCTGCAGTACCCCGTTTTCCACCACCGCCACGCGTGACTCCATCGGGGTGATGTTGATCAGGATCTCTTCGCTCATGGCAGGTTCTCGTCCAGGGTCTTGTTCTAATGATGGATGGCGCAAACGGTGCTGGCTACTGCGGGCGTGTCACCTCAGGTGTCGAGGCCGCCGGTTGCCAGCAAGCGATGCCGAAGCGCTCGAGCAACTGTGCCGTTTCACTCAATGGCAGACCGACCACGGCCGAATAGCTGCCCATTAGCCCGGTGACGAATACCGCGCCCAGCCCTTGGATGGCATAGCCGCCCGCTTTGTCCGCTGGCTCGCCGCTGGCCCAGTAGCGCTGGGCCTCCTGCTGGTCGATGAGGCGAAAGCGGACAGTGCTGCTGACACACAGGCTCTCCACACGCTTGCCGTCATCGAGCGCCACTGCCGTCAATACCTGGTGTTCGCGGCCAGACAACCGGGCCAACATGCCAAGCGCGTCGTCACGGTGCTCGGGCTTGCCGAGAATGCGGCCGTCAAGCACCACGGCCGTGTCAGCGCCCAGCACCACAGCGCCTGCGTTCGCCATCTTGGCAGGTTCGAGACTGGCGCGACCGGCTGCAGCCTTGGCTTTGGCCAGGCGCTGCACATACGCCTCTGCGCTTTCGCCAGGCAGCGGGGTTTCATCGATGGGCGCGCTGGCCACCCTGAAGGGCACACCGATCTGCGTCAGCAGCTCACGCCGCCGTGGAGAGCCGGAAGCCAGGTATAGCGGGGTCATTCGGACATCTCCCTGTCAGCGGCCACCAAGCCGTCAATTGATGTGCAAGCGTCGGCGAAGATCGCGCAAGGCAAAGCTGATCCATGGCCAGAGCAGCGCGCTGATCACGGCCGACCAGACCAGCGCCAGGGTTGGCAGGCGATTGCCGGTCAGGGCGCTGAGCCACAGCTGAAGCAACTGCGCAATGCCGAAGACCACCAGAATGATCAGGCTTTGCTGCCACATGGGGAACATGCGCAGGCGCTGTTGCAGGGACAGCACGAGGAATGTGATCAGGGTGAGGATCAACGCGTTCTGCCCCAACAGGGTGCCGTACAGCACGTCCTCGGCCAGGCCAAGCATGAACGCTGTGGCCATGCCGACCTTGTGCGGCACGTTCAAGGTCCAGAACGACACCAGCAACGCCAGCCACATGGGGCGAAAGACTTCCATGAACTGCGGCATGGGCGAGACGCTGAGCAGCAGGCCGACGACAAACGTCAGCCAGATGACCCAACCATTGTTGCGGCGCGATGCGGCCATCACTGCCTCCGGGGTTGAGTGGGCACAGCGGGTGCTGCGGCCGGGCTTGCAGGCTGTGCAGCAGGCGCCGTTGCAGGCATACCGGGCTGGGTGGCAGGCGCAGGGGTCGCGGCAGGGGCGGTGTTTGCGGGCGTGCCGTTCACAGGCGTGCCTTGACCGGTCGTACCAGTACCCTGAGCAGGAACCGCCCCCCCCTTGCGGTCCGCTTCTTCCTGGGCAATCGCGGCATCGGTGGCGCGCTGCTCGGGCGTGCGCCGGTCGCTGAACACCAGCAGCATGTAACGGCTACGGTTGAGCGCCGCGGTGGGGATGGCGCGCACGATGGCGAATGGCTGGCCGGAATCGTGGATCACCTCGTTGACGGTGGCCACGGGATAACCGGCGGGGAAACGTTGGCCCATGCCGGAGCTGACCAGCAGGTCGCCTTCCTTGATGTCCGCCGTATCGGCCACATGGCGCAGCTCGAGGCGCTCAGGGTTACCGGTACCGCTGGCGATGGCGCGCAAACCGTTGCGGTTGACCTGCACGGGAATGCTATGGGTGGTGTCGGTGAGCAGCAAGACCCGCGAGGTATAGGGCATCAGTTCGACCACCTGCCCCATCAAGCCGCGGGCGTCGAGCACCGGTTGACCGAGAAACACGCCATCGCGCTCACCCTTGTTGATCAGGATGCGGTGGGTGAAGGGGTTGGGGTCGACACCGATCAACTCGGCAACTTCGACCTTTTCGTCGACCAGCGCCGAGGAATTGAGCAGCTCCCGCAGGCGCACGTTCTGCTCGGTCAACGCCGCCAGCTTCTGCAGGCGGCCTTGCAGCAGCAGGGCCTCGGTCTTGAGTTTCTCGTTTTCGGCAATCAGCTCGTTGCGGCTGCCGAACTGGCCCGCCACCCCTTGCCAGGCGCGTTGCGGCAAGTCGGTGATCCAGTACGATTCCATGAGCACCAGGCCCATCTGGCTGCGGACAGGCTTGAGCAGGTCGAAGCGCGCGTCGACGACCATCAACGCGACCGACACCACCACCAGGACGAGCAGGCGAACGCCCAGCGAGGGGCCCTTGGAGAAAAGCGGTTTAATGGGCCGTTCCTCGTGGACGACTCAGGAAGTCATTGGACATGGGACAAGGCACCAGCCTGGTTGCGAATTGATGGATGAGGCACCCAAACGGGCACCGGCCAGCACATACAGGTAGCACTGTGCGTGCTACCTGTAAACCGGGGCTCACGAGCAGCGAGTAAGCGTCACTCGCTCGAGAGCAGGTCCATTGCGTGCTTATCCATCATTTCCAGGGCTCGACCGCCCCCGCGTGCGACACAGGTCAGCGGGTCTTCGGCGACGATGACCGGCAGCCCGGTTTCCTGGGCCAGTAGCTTGTCCAGGTCACGCAGCAGTGCGCCGCCGCCGGTCAACACCAGGCCACGTTCGGCGATGTCGGAAGCCAGTTCAGGTGGCGATTGCTCCAGGGCACTCTTGACCGCCTGGACGATGGTCGCCAGCGACTCCTGCAGCGCTTCGAGCACTTCGTTGGAGTTCAGAGTGAACGCACGCGGTACGCCTTCGGCCAGGTTACGGCCGCGGACATCGACTTCACGCACTTCACCGCCCGGGTAGGCAGTACCGATTTCCTGCTTGATGCGCTCGGCGGTGGATTCGCCGATCAGGCTGCCGTAGTTACGGCGCACGTAGGTCACGATGGCTTCGTCGAAGCGGTCGCCACCCACACGCACCGATTCGGCATACACCACGCCGTTGAGCGAGATCAGCGCGATTTCGGTGGTACCGCCGCCGATGTCGACGACCATGGAGCCACGGGCCTCTTCGACCGGCAGGCCGGCACCGATGGCAGCGGCCATGGGTTCTTCGATCAGGAACACTTCGCGGGCACCTGCACCCAGGGCCGACTCGCGAATGGCGCGGCGCTCAACCTGGGTGGACTTGCACGGCACGCAGATCAGCACGCGAGGGCTGGGCTGCAGGAAGCTGTTCTCATGAACCTTGTTGATAAAGTATTGCAACATTTTTTCGCAGACGCTGAAGTCGGCGATCACGCCGTCCTTCATCGGACGAATGGCTGCGATGTTGCCAGGCGTACGGCCCAGCATGCGTTTGGCTTCGGTACCGACGGCGACGACGCTTTTCTGATTGCCATGGGTACGGATGGCAACAACCGAGGGCTCATTCAGGACGATACCGCGCTCACGCACGTAAATTAGGGTGTTGGCAGTACCCAGGTCGATGGACAGATCGCTGGAAAACATGCCACGCAGTTTCTTGAACATGGGAAAGTGACCCTGGGGAAAGCGTGGGTAAAAAAGTGCGGCAAACTCTAACAATGGCAGGGATTTTGGGCAAGGAGCCAATATGTTAAATTGGCTGTTTTTCCGAGCATGCCAGCCGATGATCGCGGCCATTGGACCGCCAAAAAGCTGACATGTTCCTCATTGCGGACACTGAATCCGTTCTTTCTATCCTTCTGGAGATCCCCATGGCGCTTGAACGCTGCGACGTGGAAAAGATCGCGCATCTGGCCCGACTGGGCCTAAATGATGGCGAACTGCCACGCATTACCGACGCCTTGAACAGCATCCTCGGGTTGGTCGACCAGATGCAAGCGGTGGACACCGCCGGCATCGAACCCCTGGCTCACCCCCTGGAGGCCAGCCAGCGCCTGCGCCCCGACCAGGTCACCGAGCACAACCAGCGCGACGCTTATCAGGCCGTCGCCCCGCAGACCGAGAACGGTCTGTACCTGGTTCCGAAAGTCATCGAGTAAGGGATAGAGCCTGCCATGCATCAATTGACCCTGGCCGAGATCGCCCGCGGACTCGCCGACAAGTCGTTTTCCTCCGAAGAGCTGACCAGCGCCCTGCTGGACCGTATCAAGCAGCTCGACCCACAGCTCAACAGCTTCATCACCGTGACCGACGAGCTGGCCCTGGGCCAGGCACGTGCCGCCGATGCCCGCCGTGCCGCTGGCGAAGGCGGGGCATTGCTGGGCGCGCCCATTGCCCACAAGGACCTGTTCTGCACACAGGGCGTGCGCACCAGCTGCGCCTCGAAGATGCTCGATACCTTCAAGGCGCCCTATGACGCCACCGTGGTGGCCAAGCTTGCCGAAGCCGGCATGGTGACGCTGGGCAAGACCAACATGGACGAGTTCGCCATGGGTTCGGCCAACGAATCGAGCCACTACGGCGCGGTGAAGAACCCCTGGAACCTCGAGCACGTACCCGGTGGCTCGTCCGGCGGCTCGGCCGCTGCCGTAGCCGCGCGCCTGTTGCCGGTGACCACCGGCACCGACACCGGCGGCTCGATCCGTCAGCCGGCCGCGCTGACCAACCTCACCGGCCTCAAGCCCACTTACGGGCGCGTCTCGCGCTGGGGCATGATCGCCTATGCCTCAAGCCTGGATCAGGGCGGCCCCCTGGCCCGCACGGCCGAGGACTGCGCGCTATTGCTGCAAGGCATGGCCGGCTTCGACGCCAAGGACTCGACCAGCATCGAGGAGCCGGTTCCCGACTACAGCGCCACCCTGGGTGATTCGCTGCAAGGGCTGCGCATCGGTCTGCCGAAGGAGTACTTCGGTGCTGGCCTGGACCCGCGCATTGCCGACCTCGTACAGGCCAGCGTCAAGGAACTGGAAAAGCTCGGCGCGGTGGTCAAGGAAATCAGCCTGCCGAACATGCAGCACGCCATCCCGGCGTACTATGTGATCGCCCCGGCAGAAGCGTCCTCGAACCTGTCGCGTTTCGACGGTGTTCGCTTCGGTCATCGCTGCGAAGCGCCCAAGGACCTGACCGACCTGTACAAGCGTTCCCGTGGCGAAGGCTTCGGCGCCGAAGTGCAGCGCCGGATCATGGTCGGCACCTACGCCCTGTCGGCGGGCTACTATGACGCCTACTACGTGAAGGCCCAGCAAATTCGCCGCCTGATCAAGAACGACTTCATGGCTGCCTTCAAGGACGTCGACCTGATTCTCGGCCCGACCACCCCCAACCCGGCCTGGAAACTGGGCGCCAAGAGCAGCGATCCGGTTGCCGCCTACCTCGAGGACGTCTACACCATCACGGCCAACCTCGCGGGCCTGCCAGGCCTCTCGATGCCAGCCGGCTTCGTCGATGGCCTGCCGGTGGGCGTGCAGTTGCTGGCGCCCTACTTCCAGGAAGGCCGCCTGCTTAACGTAGCCCATCGCTACCAGCAGGTGACCGATTGGCACACCCGCGCCCCTAACAGCTTCTGAGGAACAGACACATGCAATGGGAAGTTGTGATCGGGCTGGAAATCCACACTCAGCTCGCCACCCAGTCGAAAATCTTTTCCGGTAGTGCCACCACGTTTGGCTCGCAACCCAATACGCAGGCGAGCCTGGTCGACCTGGGCATGCCAGGTGTACTGCCGGTCCTGAACCAGGAAGCGGTACGCATGGCGTGCATGTTCGGCCTGGCCATCGATGCCGAAATCGGCAAGCGCAACGTGTTCGCGCGCAAGAACTACTTCTACCCTGACCTGCCCAAGGGCTACCAGATTAGCCAGATGGACCTGCCCATTGTGGGCAAGGGCCATCTGGACATCGCCCTGGAAGACGGCACCATCAAGCGCATTGGCGTGACCCGCGCCCACCTGGAAGAAGATGCGGGCAAGAGCCTGCACGAAGATTTCAGCGGCTCCACCGGCATCGACCTGAACCGTGCCGGCACCCCGCTGCTGGAAATCGTGTCCGAGCCCGACATGCGCAGCGCCAAGGAAGCGGTGGCCTACGTCAAGGCCATCCATGCGCTGGTGCGCTACCTGGGCATCTGCGACGGCAACATGGCCGAAGGGTCGCTGCGCTGCGACTGCAACGTGTCGATCCGGCCCAAGGGCCAGACCGAGTTTGGCACTCGCTGCGAGATCAAGAACGTCAACTCGTTCCGCTTCATCGAGCGCGCGATCAACAGCGAAATCCAACGCCAGATCGACTTGATCGAGGACGGCGGCAAGGTGGTCCAGGAAACGCGCCTGTACGATCCGAACAAGGACGAAACCCGTTCCATGCGCAGCAAGGAGGAAGCCAACGACTACCGTTACTTCCCCGACCCGGACCTGCTGCCGGTGGTCATCGAGGACAGCTTCCTGGAAACCGTGCGCGCCGGCTTGCCGGAACTGCCCACCCAGAAAGTCGAGCGCTTCCAGAGCCAGTACGGGCTGTCGGCGTACGATGCCAACGTACTGGCCTCGAGCCGTGAACAGGCGGACTACTTCGAGGAGGTGGTCAAGCTCGGGGGCGACGCCAAAATGGCCGCCAACTGGGTCATGGTCGAGCTGGGCAGCCTGCTCAACAAGCTCGGCATCGAGATCGACCAGGCCCCGGTCACCGCCGCACAGCTGGGCGGCATGCTGGTGCGCATCCGCGACAACACCATCAGCGGCAAGATCGCCAAGACCGTGTTCGAGGCCATGGCCGCAGGTGAAGGCGATGCCGACACCATCATCGAAAGCCGTGGCCTCAAGCAGGTCACCGACAGTGGCGCTATCGAATCGATGCTCGACGAGGTGCTGGCGGCCAATGCCGAACAGGTCGAACAGTACCGCGCCGCCGACGAGGCCAAGCGCGGCAAGATGTTCGGCTTCTTCGTCGGCCAAGCCATGAAGGCATCCAAGGGCAAGGCCAACCCTGGGCAGGTGAATCAGCTGCTCAAGACCAAGCTCGAAGGTTGACCGTACCCTCCAGCGGGGGCTCGCCCTCGCTGACAGACCAGCCGAGGCTGACCAGCGCACCCTGGTCAACCTTGGTTTGTCCCGCGCCCGGTCACAAGCTGCGGCGCACTGGAGTACCTGCATGTTGAAACGTTCTCTGGCCAGTTTGGCCCTCTTTTCCTGTCTGGCAGGCTGCGCCAGCCATGACATCGACCCGCGAGGATATGACCGCACGGGTACTGCCTCCTACTACGGTGCCCGCCATCACGGCAAACGCACCGCCAGCGGCGAGGCGTTCAATCAGCATGGCCTGACGGCGGCTCATCGCAACCTGCCGTTCGGCAGCCGGGTGCTGGTGACCAACCTGGCCAATCGACGCAGCGTCGTGGTCCGTATCAATGACCGCGGCCCGCACGCCCGCAGTCGACTGATCGACCTGTCTCGGGCTGCCGCTGAAAAAATCGGCATGGTGCGTAGCGGAACAGCGCGCGTGCGAGTACAAGGTCTTAGTGACTGACGCCCAGGAGCCCTACCATTTTCGATCTGGCCACCCTCCCCACGTTCAGCCTGCTGCAGCTGGGCATCGCCTTGCTGCTGTTGGTCGCAGGCGCCGAACTGCTGGTACGGGCTGCACTGCGCCTGGCGCAACGCCTTCATGTCCGGCCGCTGATCATCGGGCTGAGCCTGGTGGCATTCGGCAGCACCGCACCCCAGTTGACCCTCAGCCTGCAGGCCGCCTACCAAGGCGCACCGGACGTTGCCGTGGGCAGCGTCATCGGCAGCAACATCTTCAATGTGCTGGCCATTCTTGGCCTGGCAGCCCTGGTCATTCCGCTTCGCGTCTCTCGCCAGCTGGTACGCCTGGATATCCCGTTGATGATCCTGGCCAGTGCCTTGGTCTACGGGTTGGCTGCCAATGGCTATCTGGGACGCGTTGAAGGCGTGTTGCTGCTGCTGGGGCTGGTGGGTTATCTGGCCATGCTCTGGCACCAGTCCCGTCACTACGCACGCACCTACCCTGCCCCGCCATCGGTGCCACAAAGCCCGGCGCGCTTCTGGTGCGCTGCGCTGCTGTTGGTGATGGCAGGCCTGGGGCTGCTGAGCCTGGCCGGTCATCTGCTGCTCGACGCGGCCGTGGAGGTGGCCACCGACCTGGGCCTGTCCGAGCGCGTCATCGGCCTTACGGTGGTGGCCATCTGCACATCGTTGCCGGAATTGGCGGCAGCCCTGATCGCTGCCTTGCGCGGTGAACGCGAGATCGCCGTGGGCACGGTGATCGGCAGCAACCTGTTCAACCTGCTGGGCGTGTTGGGCCTGACCGCCGTGGTGACCCCCGAGCCCTTGTCGATTTCGCCCAATGCACTGGATTTCGACCTGCCCGTCATGCTGGGCGTGGCCGCGTTGAGCTTGCCGGTGTTTTATTCGGGTTATCGCATCACCCGGGCCGAAGGACTGGTGTTCCTGTGCCTGTACCTGGCCTACGGCCTGCACATCGCCGCGTTCACCATGGGCATGCCACTGGCCGAGCGCCTGGAGCGCCTGATGCTGCTCTATGTATTGCCCGTGCTGGCGGTGGTGTTGGTGTACACCACGGTGCGCGCCTGGCGCCGCCAGCATTGAGTACCGAGCGTCAGGTCAGCGGCTGGCCTGACGAGCCTTCTTCAACTTGAAGGCTACCCACAGCAGCAGGATCCAGCCCGGGATCAACATCACAGAGATGCGAATAGGTGGCGTCAGGTACATCACCACCAAAATCAGCACGATGAAGGCCAGGCACAGGTAGTTGGTGAACGGATGACCCAAGCTCTTGTAGAAGGGCTGTACTCCTGCCGCGCGCTTGGCCTTGCGGAACTTGAGGTGGGTGATGCTGATGCTGGCCCAGTTGATCACCAATGCCGACACCGCCAGTGCCATCAGCAGGCCAAAGGCTTGGCCGGGCATCAGGTAATTGATCACCACGCACAGGCCCGTGGCCAGGGCAGAAATGCCTAAAGCTGCCAGGGGTACACCGCTGCGGCTGACCTTGAGCAACTGACGTGGGGCATCGCCTTGGCTGGCCAGGCCGAACAGCATGCGGCTGTTGGCGTACACGCAGCTGTTGTAAACCGACAGCGCCGCTGTCAGGACCACGATGTTGAGGACGGTCGCGACCAGGTCGCTGTCCAGTTCATGGAAAATCATCACGAACGGGCTACCGCCTTGTACCACTTTCTGCCAAGGGTACAGCGAAAGCAGCACCGCAAGCGCGCCGATGTAGAAGATCAGGATCCGGTAGACCACCTGGTTGGTGGCCTTGGGTATGCTCTGGCGCGGATTGTCGGCCTCGGCGGCCGTGATGCCTACCAGTTCCAGGCCACCGAACGAAAACATGATCACGGCCAGGGCCATGACCAGGCCGGTCACGCCATTGGGGAAGAACCCGCCGTATTGCCACAGGTTGGCCACACTGGCATCCGGGCCGCCGCTGCCGGTGCTGAGCAACCAGGCGCCGAAACCTATCATGCTGACGATGGCCACGATTTTTACCAAGGCGAACCAGAACTCCATCTCACCATAAACCTTCACCTGGGTGAGGTTGATCAGGTTGATCACCACGAAAAAGATCGCGGCCGTGGCCCAGGTTGGAAACTCAGGCCACCAGTACTGGACGTAGATACCCACCGCCGTCAGCTCGGCCATGCCGACCAACACGTAGACTACCCAGTAGTTCCAGCCAGACACGAAGCCTGCGAACTCGCTCCAGTACTGGTGGGCAAAATGGCTGAAGCTACCGGCGACCGGCTCTTCCACGACCATTTCCCCAAGCTGGCGCATGATCAGGAAAGCCATCAGGCCAGCAATGGCATAGCCCAGCAAGACCGAGGGGCCGGCCAGCTGAATGGTCTGGGCGATGCCCAGGAACAACCCTGTGCCGATGGCGCCGCCGAGCGCGATCAGCTGGATGTGACGATTCTTCAGCCCGCGCTGTAACCGCTCGGGCGTGCTCTGGTCTTGCATGAAGTGTCCTTTCGCTCAGTGAGGCAATGCTGTTGCTGTTGTTTGCAGTCAAGGATCTAGATCCATCCGCCCCACTGCAAGATGAAAATACCAATGTTGGTGGTGATCGCGGCCATTAGCGTGGTGATCACGATGATCGAAGCGGCCAATTCATGGTTGCCGTTGGCCGCCCGCGCCATCACGTAGCTGGCCGCTGCGGTAGGGCTGCCGATGTAGAGGAACAGGATGCCCAGTTCAGCGCCGCGAAAACCACAAAGCCAGGCGCCAAGGGTACCGATCAGCGGCAGCCAGGCCATTTTTACCAGGCTGGCGTCCACGGCCAGCCGGCCGCTGTCGCGCAGAGCCGTCAGCGACAGGGTGCCGCCAATGCAGATCAGGGCCAGGGGCAGCGTCATCTGCGCCAGGTAATCACCGGAGGTAAGCAGCCAATTTGGCAACGGGACTTGGCCGTAGGCCATGGGAATGGCGACCAGCACGCTGAGGATCAGCGGGTTTTTCAGGATGCTTTTGAGAATGCTCCACGGGTCGGACTTCAGATCGGGGCTGTAGACCGCCAGCACGATGGCAGACAACGAGTTGTACAACAGGATCACCAACCCGGCCAACACTGCACCCAATGAGATGCCATAGTCGCCGTACAAGCTTGCGGCCAGTGCCAGGCCAATCACGCCGTTGTTGCCGCGAAAGGCCCCTTGGGTGTAGATGCCTCGGTCGGCCCACGGGCTGCGCCAGACGGCCATGCCCCAGGCGATGGCAAATCCGGCCAGGGTGGCCACCGTGAAATAGAGCATGATCCCAGGCCGGACCGCAGCCGCCAGGTCGGCATGATAGATGCCCAGAAACAGCAAGGCCGGCATGCAGACGTTGAACACCAGTTGCGAGGCGACCTTGTTGAAGTTGTCGTCGATCAGGTGGATACGGCGAAGCAACACGCCCAAAAACAACATGGCGAAAACGGGCGCCGTGATGTTCAGCGTCTGGATGAGAAGGGCAAGCATGGGCGCACAATCCTGAAAGGGGGGTTGCCGTTAGGGGGCTAATGATACGCCAACGGCCAGGATTTGCGGGCATTGTGCCGTGATGGCCTTGCAAGCGGCCCTGCTGGAGTACTGAACCGGACGCGATGGGCCGCACAGCGGCCGCAGGATTTCAAACTCGCAGCCCCATTACATCTGGGCTCATCGCGGCCGGTCCGGCGTCCGCCAAGATCGCGCCTGCAGCAGCATTCAGCGCCGCACTGGCCGCTTCTGCAATTTGCGCTGCAATGTCCGGCGGTGCATGCCCAGCGCGCGCGCGGTCGCCGAGATGTTGCCCTCGTGCTCGTTCAGCACGCGCTGGATGTGTTCCCACTGCAGACGGTCCACGGACATGGGGTTTTCCGGCACCAGCGTGTCCAGGTCGGTGTGCTCGGACAGCAAGGCCGCCAGCACGTCGTCAGCGTCAGCCGGTTTGCACAGGTAGTTGCAGGCGCCGCGCTTGACCGCTTCCACTGCCGTGGCGATGCTCGAGTACCCGGTCAGGATGACGACCCGCATTTCCGGGTCCAGCTCCAGCAGCTTGGGCAGCAGCACCAGGCCCGAATCCCCGTCCATTTTCAGGTCGAGCGTGGCGTAGTCCGGCAGGTCTTGCTGGGCCAAGATCAAACCTTCTTCGGCCGAGCTGGCGGTGCTCACCCGAAAGCCCCTGCGGCTCATGGCCCGGGCCATCACCCGGGTAAAGGTAGCATCGTCGTCCACCAGCAGCAGGTGCGGCAGCTCTTCGGTTTCGACCTGGTTTTCTTCACTCATCATGCTTCTCCTCGCGTGCCGTGTGGCAGGCGCAATTCGGTCAGGGTGCCACCTTGTTCATGACTATAGAGTTTCACTGAGCCACCCGCACGGGTGACGCTGGCCTTGCTCAGGAACAGGCCCAGGCCGAAGCCCTTGCCCTTGGTGGTAATGAAAGGTTTGCCAATGGCTTCGGCGATGGCTGGCGGTACGCCAGGGCCATGGTCGCGGATGCTGATGACGATGTCCTGGTGATCCCAATCCAGGCGCACCTCCAGGTCATCGGGACAGGCATCGGCGGCGTTGTTCAACAGGTTGAGCAGCGCCTGGGTCAGATCAGGCGGCGGCGTCAGCCGGGGGACAAGACCATCACGCAGGCGCTGGAAGCGGTAACTGGCTTCCGGGCGCATCAGGTGCCAGCGGTTGAGGGCCTCGTCGAGCCAGACGGTGACGTCCTGCTCGACGATGGCCAGCCGGCGATTGGCCTCGGCTGCGCGAACCAGCTGTTGCAGGGTTTCCTTGCACAGCTTGACCTGGTCCTGAAGGATCTGCAGGTCTTCCTGCAGCAGCGGATCAGTGTGATCCTGGCGCATCTCGTTGAGCAACACGCTCATCGTCGCCAGCGGCGTACCCAGCTCGTGGGCTGCGCCCGCAGCCTGGGTGGCCACGGCCAGCAACTGCTCATCGCGCAGGCTTTCTTCGCGGCGCTCCGAGCGCAGCTGCTCCTGGCGCCGAAGTTCCTCGGCCATGCGCGCGGCAAAGAAGGTGATCACCGCGGCGGCCAGCGCAATGCTCAGCCACATGCCGTAGACCTGCATCTTGTCCCGTGCCAGTGGCAGGCCTTCGAGCGGGTAGAACTGCACCAGCAGCAGGCTGTAGGCCGTCAGCGCGATGCCCGACAGAATCAGCGAATACAGCCAGGGCAGCGTAACCGCCGCGATCGCCAGCGGCACCAGGTAGTAGGACACGAAGGGGTTGGTCGAGCCGCCGGAGTAGTACAGCAGGGCGCTGTGTATCAACAGGTCGCACGCCAGTTGCAGGGCATATTCGAGTTCGGTGACCGGCAGCGACAGGCGCAGGCGCAGGGCCGTGAACGCGCACAGCAGCGAGGACAAGGCCAGGGTGCCGGCCAGCGACAGCCAGGGCAGTGGCAACAGCTCGGTCCAGTAGGCCACGCCCACCGAGCCGGCCTGGGCGGCCAACACAAGAACGCGAATGACGGTCAGTCGCCAGAGGTTCTGGCGTGTAGCGGACAGCGGTTGTACGGCGGCGAGCATGAGCTCTCCTGATGAGTGCTCCAGAAAATCGGCTGGAGTATACCGAAGCGGGACATGCTGCTGCAGTGATGCGGCAAACCGCCACACTTTGTCACAGCTTCATGGGGCCAGCGCTGAACCCACTACACTGTTCCCGGTCTGATGGGCCATGCGTGGAATGGATGGCCACACCCCACGCTTTCATCTGCCAAGGAGCACCTTATGCTAATCCAACGTCGCGGCGCTGCCCTTCTCTTGTCCTGCGGTCTGCTGGCCAGCCTGCCAGCGCTGGCCGCCGATGAACCGCGCTTCAACCAGGTGTCGCTGCGCGCCGAAGTGAGCAAGGAAGTGGCACGCGACCTGATGGTCGTGACCCTCTACAGCGAAGCGCAGAACACCGACCCGAGCAAGCTTGCCAAGCAGATCACCGAGACCATGAACAAGGCCGTGCAGCAGTCGCGCCAGGTCAAGGACGTCAAGATCAGCCAGGGCAGCCGCAACAGCTACCCGGTGTACGACACCAAGGGCCAGAAAATCACCGGCTGGCGCGAGCGTGCCGAGCTGCGGCTCGAAAGCGCGGACTTCCCGGCGCTTTCACAGCTCACCGCCGAGCTGCTGCAAGACCTGAAAATGGGCGGCATGGACTTCTCCATCGCACCGGCTACCCGCAAGTCCAGCGAAGACGCGCTGCTCAAGGAGGCCGTCGACGCGTTCAAGGCGCGCGCCCAGTTGGCCACCGAAGCCCTGGGCGGCAGCGGTTACAAGGTGGTCAGCCTCAACTTGAACAGCAGCGGCTACCCACGTCCTTACCTGCGCAGTGCGCCGATGGCGATGAAAGCCATGGCAGCAGACGAGGCTGCGCCCGCGCCGGACATCGAGGCGGGCACCAGCGAAGTGAGCATGAACGCCGATGGCTTGATCGAAGTTCAGATGCCCTGACCTCAAGGGGGCAGGAGCAGGTCCAAGGCCAGCCCCTGACCAGCAGCAGATGCCCTGGCGCCTTCACTGGCCCGCCAGGGCATTTCTTCTTCCCCTAACGGTTAGCCCGCATTTTAAGAGATTTCCTACACCCTCTTAAGCCTTTCCCGACATCTTCCTTTAATCAGCAATATTCTGAAAAAAGCCACCATTTTGCCCTCGCAAACGTTTAACTCCGTCAAAAGTTACACCGATGCGACATTCATGTACTCCCGTGCCACATTTCAAGTCCAGACTAACCTTGTGCATATTGCATTGGGCCCACCCCTGCATAAGTATCCGCAGGTCGGCTCACGAGGCCGCCTCTTCTGAACAATGACAACAATGAGGCCAACATGCTCAAACATGCAGTCATTCCGTTCCTGCTAGGCGCAGGTTTGCTCACCGGCGCGCCGTCGGCCTTCGCCGCTTCCAACCTGGTGTTCTGTTCAGAAGGCAGCCCGGCCGGTTTCGACCCGGGGCAATACACCACCGGTACCGATTTCGACGCCTCTGCCGAAACGGTTTTCAACCGGTTGACTCAGTTCGAGCGAGGCGGCACCGCGGTCATTCCTGGGCTGGCAACGCGCTGGGAGGTGGCGGAGGATGGCAAGACCTACACCTTCCACCTGCGCGAAGGCGTGAAGTTCCACACCACCGATTACTTCAAGCCCACCCGCCCGTTTAATGCGGACGACGTGCTGTTCACGTTCAACCGCATGCTCGACAAGGACCATCCGTTCCGCAAGGCCTACCCCACCGAGTTCCCATACTTCACCGACATGGGCATGGACAAGAACATCGCCGGCGTCGAGAAACTGGACGACCATACGGTCAAGTTCACTCTCAACGACGTCGACGCCGCTTTCATCCAGAACCTGGCCATGAGCTTTGCGTCCATCCAGTCCGCCGAGTACGCCGACCAGTTGCTCAAGAATGGCAAGGCCGCCGACATCAACCAGAAGCCGATCGGCACCGGCCCGTTCGTGTTCAGCAAGTACCAGAAAGACGCGCAGATTCGCTTCAAGGGTAACAAGGACTACTGGAAACCCGAGGACGTGAAGATCGACAACCTGATCTTCGCCATCACCACCGATGCTTCGGTGCGCATGCAGAAACTCAAGAAGAACGAGTGCCAGGTCACGCTGTTCCCGCGCCCGGCCGATATCGCCCCGCTCAAGCAGGACCCCAAGCTGCAGATGCCCCAGCAGGCGGGCTTCAACCTGGGCTACATCGCCTACAACGTGATGGACCAGGTCAAGGGCAGCAACCAGCCCAACCCCATGGCTCAACTCAAGGTGCGCCAGGCGCTGGACATGGCCGTGGACAAGCAGAAAATCATCGAGTCGGTCTACCAGGGGGCAGGCCAGCTGGCGGTCAATGCCATGCCACCGACCCAGTGGTCGTATGACAGCAGCATCAAGGACGCTCCCTACGACCCGGACAAGGCCCGCCAATTGCTCAAGGAAGCGGGCATCAAGGACGGCACCGAAATCACTCTTTGGGCCATGCCGGTCCAGCGCCCATACAACCCCAACGCCAAGCTGATGGCCGAGATGCTCCAGGCAGACTGGGCCAAGGTCGGTATCAAGGCCAAGATCGTCAGCTATGAATGGGGCGAGTACATCAAGCGCTCCAAGGCGGGCGAACAGGGCGCCATGCTCATTGGCTGGAGCGGGGACAATGGCGACCCTGACAACTGGCTGGGCACCTTGTATGGCTGCGACGCCATCGACGGCAACAACTTCTCCAAGTGGTGCTACAAGCCCTACGATGACTTGATCAAGCAGGCCAAGGCCACCTCCGACCAGGCCAAGCGCACCGAGCTTTATCAGAAAGCCCAGCACATCCTCAAGGAACAGGTGCCGATCACCCCGATCGCCCACTCCACCGTCTACCAGCCCATGAGTGCCAAGGTGAAGGACTTCAAGATCAGTCCATTTGCCCTGAACGCGTTCTACGGCGTCAGCGTGGACAAATAGCCTGAGGGCTGCGCCCGCCTGACGGGCGCCTGACCCACCCAATCCATACCCCGTCGTCCCGCTGCCAAGCGTGCGGGACAGGCGAACTGTTGCCGCGATTCGTGCCCGGAGCCGGCCCCGCACCCAAAAGGACTTAGCATGCGCCACGTGACCCGACTTTCTACACTGCTCGCCCTGACCCTCCTCGGCCAGACGCCAGCGGTGCTGGCCAACAACCTGGTGTTCTGCTCCGAAGGCAGCCCGGCCGGTTTCGATACCGCCCAATACACCACCGCCACCGACAATGACGCCGCCCAGCCGATCTACAACCGCCTGGTGGAGTTCGAACGCGGCGGCACGGCGGTGCACCCTGCCCTGGCCACCCGCTGGGAAGTCAGCGAGAACGGCCTGCGCTACACCTTTCACCTGCGCGAAGGCGTGAGCTTTCACAGCAACAAGGCCTTCACCCCCAGCCGTCCCTTCAACGCAGACGACGTGCTGTTCACCTTCAACCGCATGCTCGACAGGCAGCACCCGTTTCGCAAGGCCTACCCCACCGAGTTTCCCTACTTCGTCAGCATGGGCCTGGACAAGAACATTGCAGGCGTCGAAAAGACCGACCCATACACCGTGGTGTTCACGCTGCACACGGTAGACGCCGCGTTCATCCAGAACCTGGCCATGAGCGTTGCATCGATCCTGTCCGCCGAATACGCCGAGCAACTGCTCAAGACCGGGCGGCCCAGCGACATCAACCAGCAACCGATAGGCACCGGCCCGTTCGTGTTCCAGCGTTACCAGAAGGACTCGCAGATCCGCTACAAGGCCAACCGTGCCTACTGGGCGCCCGAGCAGGTGAAGCTCGACAACCTGGTGTTCTCGATCAATGTCGACCCGTCGGTGCGCATCCAGAAACTGCGCCGCAACGAGTGCCAGGTCACCCTGCATCCGCGGCCGGCCGACCTGCCAGGGCTCAAGCAGGACCCCAAAGTGCAGGTCTTGCAGCAAGCAGGGTTCAACCTGGGCTATATCGCCTACAACACCCAGCACCCGCCATTCGACCGGCTTGAGGTGCGCCAGGCCATGGACATGGCGGTCAACAAGCAAGCCATCCTGCAGGCGGTGTACCAGCAAGCCGGGCAACGGGCGGTCAACGCGATGCCGCCCACACAGTGGTCCTACGACACCAGCATCACCGATGCACCCCATGACCCGGACAAAGCCCGCCAGCTGCTCGAGCAGGCCGGGGTCAAGCCTGGCACCGAAATCACCCTGTGGGCCATGCCGGTGCAACGCCCCTACAACCCTAACGCCAAGCTGATGGCCGAAATGCTCCAAGCCGATTGGAGCAAGCTGGGCTTCAAAGTGCGCATTGTCAGCTACGAATGGGGCGAATACATCAAGCGCCTCAAGAGCGGTGAGCACGATGTGGCGCTGATCGGTTGGACTGGTGACAACGGCGACCCCGACAACTGGCTGGGCACGCTATACAGCTGCGATGCCATTGGCAGCAACAACTACTCGCAATGGTGCGACCCGCAGTACGACAGCCTGGTCAAGCAAGCCAAGCAGGTCACCGACCAGGCCCAGCGCACCACGCTCTATCAGCAAGCCCAGCAGCGGCTCAAGCAGCAGGTGCCGATCACGCCAGTGGCCCACTCAACTGTCAATCAGCCCCTGAGCACCCAAGTGTCCGGGTTCAAGGTCAGCCCGTTCGGACGCAACGATTTTTCCGGCGTCAGCGTCGATTAGCACCGCCGGGCAGGCGTGGCGCGCAGGTGGGGAGACCCGCGCGCCATGCCTGACCATCGTCCGCTTCAGCCTCGGTGATCCCGGGGCGCCCCAGGCAACACGGCAACACCCACCCGGCCCACAAGGCCGGCAATAACTAGAAATGAAAAGGAGCTTCTATCGTGAGACTGTTCAATTCGAGCGCGCTGGCGTTAGCCATAGGCGCGGCAACCTCCACCGCCCACGCCGACCCACAGAGCCAAGCCTACCTGCCGCTCACCGTCGCAGCCCAAAGCGCCCAGGCGCAGGCCAAGGGTTTCGTCGATGGCCAGAGCTTGAGCGGGACGACGCGCAACTGGTACGCCCGCGAACGCGCCACCCGCGCACCGCTATGGCGCTACTACAAGAGCGACGGTACCCGTCACCCCACCCACACGCGTGAAAACTGGGTGCAGGGCACCATCCTCAATTACACCTCGGGCTTTACCCAGGGCACGGTAGGCTTTGCCGTGGAGGCAGCCGGCTACAATGCCATCGCCCTGCAGCAGGATCGCGAAGCG
The DNA here is from genome assembly GCF_043104335.1 of Pseudomonas sp. WSY_20. Lineage (NCBI taxonomy): Bacteria > Pseudomonadati > Pseudomonadota > Gammaproteobacteria > Pseudomonadales > Pseudomonadaceae > Pseudomonas > Pseudomonas sp. WSY_20. Next base: position 64,301 of record NZ_JBICKP010000014.1, on the reverse strand, counting down.
ATTGCAGGGCCGAACAACCGTACCCTGACCCACAGCGACGGCGATGCCATCGGCCAGTGGAGCAAACTGGGGTTGGGTAACGTCAAGGCGCGTATATCCAATACCACCCTGACCCTCGGTCGTCAGGCCGTCGATACCCCGATGATCGCTTTCATCGGCAACCGCGCCCTGCCCTCCAGTTTTCAGGGCGCATTCCTGCACAGCGCTGAATTCGACAACCTGACGTTCGACCTGGGTACCTTCGACCGGGTCTCGCCACGTACCGAGCAGAGCCTGAGCAAGTTCCGCAGCGAATACGGGGCGGCCGGGGTAGAAACCGACCGCGCCAGCACGGTCGGTATCAACTACCAGCCCCTCAAGAGCCTGACCACCAGCCTGTACGCCACCAAGGTCGACGATTTCTGGAACCAGTACTATTTCGGCGCCAATCACCTGTTCGGCGACAGCGCCGTGCTCAGCCTGTCCACGGGTCTTAACTACTACAAGACGGTGGACGCCGGCAGCCGCAAGATGGGCGACATCGACAACGACACCTACAGCCTGTCGCTGGGCCTGACCCATCAGGCGCACACCCTTACCGCCGCCTGGCAGCAGGTCAATGGCAACGAGTACTTCGACTACCTCCACGAAACCAACGGCATCTACCTGGCCAACTCGCTGCTGTCGGACTTCAACGGCCCGAACGAGAAATCGCTGCAGCTATCCTATGTGCTCAACATGGCCTACTACGGCGTGCCAGGGCTGAAATTCAACCTGTACAACGCGCGTGGCTGGGGCATCGACGGCACCCATTACCGAGGCAGCGCCTACGACGTCCAAGGCCTCGATGGCGAGACCCATTACGAGTGGGGCATCGGCACCAGCTACGCGGTACAGAGCGGACCGCTCAAGGACACCAGCATCCGCGCTACCTACACCACGCACCGCGCAAGCAAGGCACAGGGCGATGGCAGCCTGAACGAATTCAGGCTCGTGACCACCATTCCGTTCAACATCCTCTGACCGGCCGCCCGGCCCGCTTGCCAGCGGGTCGGGCGTCAGGCTGGAGCACAACGCAGGGAGAATTGATCCATGCAAGCTGTGACCAAGAAGACATCGGCATTGCGCCTGTTGCTGGCAACGCTGATCCTGGGCAGTACGTCTCAGCTGGCCGCCAAGCCGCTGGTGGTGTGCACCGAGGCCAGCCCCGAAGGGTTCGACGTGGTGCAATACACCACGGCGGTGACGTTCGACGCTGCAGCTGAAACCCTCTTCAACCGCCTGGTGGACTTCAAGCCCGGCACCACGGATGTACAACCAGCCCTGGCCGAGCGCTGGGACATTTCTGCCGACGGCCTGACCTATACCTTCCACCTTCGCCGTGGGGTCAAGTTCCACACCACCGACTATTTCAAGCCCAGCCGCGATCTGAACGCCGACGATGTGCTTTGGAGCTTGCGCCGCCAGCTTGACCCGAACCACCCCTGGCACGACAAGACCAGCATCGGCTACCCCTACTTCGAGAGCATGGCCTTCAAATCGTTGCTCAAGTCGGTGGACAAGACCGACGACTACACCGTGGTGATCACCCTGACCCGGCCCGAGGCGCCTTTCCTGCGCGACATGGCCATGGGCTTCACATCCATCTATTCCGCCGAGTACGGCGATCAGTTGTTGGCAGCCGGCAAAACGGCAGAGCTCAACAGCAAGCCAATCGGCACCGGGCCGTTCATTTTCCAGCGCTACAACAAAGATGCCCAGGTGCGCTTCAAGCCCAACCCGGACTACTTCCGTGGCAAGCCGCCCGCCGATGCCCTGGTTTTCGCCATCGCCACCGACAGTAACGTGCGCCTGCAGAAGTTGCGCGCCAACGAGTGCCAGGTTGCGCTGTATCCCAAACCGGACGATGTGCCGTCGATCATGGCGGATCCGCGCCTGAAGGTCGCGCAGACCGAAGCGCTGGTGACCGGCTACATTGCCATGAACACCCAGCATCCGTACCTGAGTGATGTACGCGTGCGCAAGGCGATCAACATGGCATTCGACCGCCAGCCCCACGTCGACCAGCTGTTCGGCAAAGGCAATGCGCTGGTCGGCATCAACCCGTATCCCCCTTCGATGATCGGCTACAACACCGCCAACCAGAACCCGCCACGCGATCTGGACCAGGCGCGTGCGCTGCTTAAACAAGCCGGTGTACCCCAGGGCACGGTCATCACCCTGTTCACCCGCAATGGCGGCGGCCCGACCAACCCAAATCCGCGACTGTCCGCCGAGATGCTTCAGTCCGACCTGGCGCAGATCGGCCTTAAGCTGGATATCCGTGTCATGGAATGGGCCGAAATGCTGCGCCGTGCCAAGAAAGGCGAGGCGGACCTGGTGTCCAGTGGCTGGGCCGGCGACAACGGCGACCCGGACAACTTCCTCACCCCCTTGCTTAGCTGCGAGGCGGCCAGCAATGGCGAGAACTATGCACGCTGGTGCAACTCGAAATTCCAGGCATTGATCACCCGCGCCCGCGAGGTGAGCGACAACGACGAGCGTGCCAGGCTCTATAGCGAGGCATTGACGGTGTACGATGAGGACCAGCCCTGGATCAGCATGGCCCACCCCAAGGTGTTCACGGCCATGCGTGACAACGTGGAGGGCTACGTGATCAGCCCCCTGACCAGCAACAACTTCGCTACCACCCGAGTGAAGTAGAACAACAACGACCGCCGTTGCCCTGTGGGCAATGGCGGCTCTGCCGTGGCAGGTACCTGCCATGCGGCCTGATGAGGTAACTGCGACCATGTTGAGTTTTATTGCCCGGCGCCTCGGCCTGTTGATCCCGACCTTTTTCGGCATCACCTTGCTGACCTTCGCGCTGATACGCCTGATCCCCGGTGACCCGGTGGAAGTGATGATGGGCGAACGCAGGGTCGACCCGCAAATGCATGCCGAGGCCATGGAACGGCTAGGCCTGAACAAACCGTTGCCAGCCCAGTACCTGGACTACATCGGCAAGCTGGCCCAGGGCGACCTGGGCGAGTCGCTGCGCACGCGCGAGAGCGTATGGAGCGAGTTCACCACCTTGTTCCCGGCCACCCTGGAACTGGCCATGGCCGCCTTGCTGTTCGCCGGCGTGGTCGGCTTGCTGGCCGGGGTGATCGCCGCGCTCAAGCGCGGCTCGCTGTTCGACCATGGGGTGATGGGGATTTCGCTGGCCGGCTACTCGATGCCGATCTTCTGGTGGGGCCTGATCCTGATCATGTTCTTCTCGGTGAGCCTGGGCTGGACTCCGGTATCCGGGCGCATCGACCTGCTCTATGACATCGAACCCAAGACCGGCTTCATGCTCATCGACACCCTGCTCAGCGATGAAGAAGGCTCGTTCAAGGATGCGGTGATGCACCTGATTCTGCCGGCCATCGTCCTCGGTACCATCCCGCTGGCCGTGATCGCGCGCATGACGCGCTCCTCCATGCTCGAAGTGCTGCGCGAGGACTACATCCGCACGGCGCGCGCCAAAGGGCTTTCCCCGGCCCGGGTCGTGTTCATGCACGGCTTGCGCAACGCCCTGATTCCCGTCTTGACCGTGTTCGGCCTGCAGGTCGGCACCTTGCTGGCCGGTGCAGTGTTGACCGAAACCATCTTCTCCTGGCCGGGCATCGGCAAATGGCTGATCGAAGCCATCGGTGCCCGTGACTACCCCGTGGTCCAGAACGGCATTCTGTTGATTGCCTGCCTGGTGATCCTGGTCAACTTCGTCGTGGACATTCTCTACGGCTTGGCCAACCCACGCATCCGTCATCAGCGCTGAGGCCCCGTCATGACCAACCCGACTGCAAAAAACCTGTCCCCGGTCAGCCCGGTGGACCAGAGCCTTCTCTACCCCTCGCCCTACAAGGAATTCTGGCAGGCATTCGCGCGCAACAAGGGCGCGGTGATGGGCCTGGCGTTCATGTGCGTGGTGGTGTTCTGCGCGCTGTTTGCGCCCTGGGTCGCACCCCACGACCCCAGCGAGCAGTACCGCGATTTTCTACTGACTCCCCCGGTGTGGCTGGAGGGCGGCACCTGGCAGTTCATCCTGGGCACCGATGAGCTTGGCCGCGACCTGCTCTCGCGCTTGATCCAGGGGGCGCGCCTGTCCTTGCTGATCGGCTTGTCATCGGTGGTGATATCGCTGATCCCCGGCATTCTGCTCGGGTTGCTGGCAGGCTTCTTCCCGCATTTCGTCGGCCCTTCGATCATGCGCCTGATGGACGTGATGCTGGCCCTGCCCTCGCTGCTACTGGCCGTCGCCATCGTCGCCATCCTCGGCCCTGGCCTGATCAACACCGTGATCGCCATTGCCATCGTCTCGCTGCCCTCGTACGTGCGCCTGACCCGCGCCGCCGTGATGGGCGAGCTTAACCGCGACTACGTCACCGCCGCCCGGCTGGCAGGTGCTGGGCTGTGGCGCCTGATGTTCGTGACCGTGCTGCCCAACTGCATGGCGCCGCTGATCGTGCAGGCCACCTTGAGCTTTTCCTCGGCCATTCTCGATGCCGCCGCCCTGGGCTTCCTGGGCCTTGGCGTGCAACCCCCGACGCCGGAGTGGGGCACCATGCTGGCCTCGGCCAGGGATTACATCGAGCGCGCCTGGTGGGTGGTGAGCCTGCCGGGCCTGACCATCCTGCTCAGCGTACTGGCGATCAACCTGATGGGTGATGGCCTGCGCGATGCGCTCGACCCCAAACTCAAGAACGCCGCCTGAGGAGCACAGCCATGTCTTTGTTGCAGATCAACAACCTCAACGTGCGTTTTGGCGACGCGGACGCCGTGCCGGTGGTGGACGGGCTGGACTTGCAGGTTCATGCCGGCGAAATCCTGGCCATCGTCGGCGAGTCCGGTTCGGGCAAATCGGTGACCATGATGGCCCTGATGGGCCTGATCGAGGCCCCGGGCCGGATCACCGCCGATGCCATGACCTTCGACGGTACCGACATGCTCACCCTCAGCGGCCGGCAACGGCGCAAGGTGGTGGGCAAGGATATCGCCATGGTCTTCCAGGACCCGATGACGGCCCTGAACCCCAGCTACACCGTGGGTTATCAGATCGAAGAAGTGCTGCGTCAACACTTGGGCCTCAAGGGCAAGGCGGCGCGGCAACGGGCCCTGGAACTGCTGCAGAAGGTCGAGATCCCGGCCGCCGAGAGTCGCCTGGACGCCTATCCGCATCAACTGTCCGGCGGCATGAGCCAACGGGTGGCCATCGCCATGGCCATTGCCGGCGAGCCCAAGCTGCTGATCGCCGACGAGCCGACCACGGCGCTGGACGTGACCATCCAGGCGCAGATCATGGAGCTGCTGGTCAACCTGCAGCAGGAGCGCAACATGGCCCTGATCCTGATCACCCATGACCTGGCGGTCGTGGCCGAGACCGCGCGCCGGGTGTGCGTGATGTATGCAGGCCAGGCTGTGGAGGTGGGCCAGGTGCCAGAGCTGTTCGACATCCCTGCCCACCCCTATACCGAAGCCCTGCTGGCGGCGATTCCCGAGCACAGCCTGGGTGCCGAGCGATTGGCCACCCTGCCCGGCATCGTTCCGGGCCGCTATGACCGCCCCACGGGTTGCCTGCTGTCGCCACGCTGCCCGTATGTGCAGGACAACTGTCGACACCAGCGCCCGGCCCTGGACCCCAAAGCCCAGAGCCTGGCCCGCTGTTTCTACCCACTGAACCAGGAGGTGGCGTGATGGCCGTCGTTCTATCGGCCCGGGACCTGACCCGGCATTACGAAGTCTCCCGCGGGTTGTTCAAGGGCCATGCGCTGGTACGCGCGCTCAATGGCGTTTCGTTCGAGCTGGAGGCGGGCAAGACGTTGGCGGTGGTCGGTGAGTCCGGTTGCGGCAAGTCGACCCTGGCCCGCGCCCTGACCCTGATCGAGCAGCCCACCTCAGGCTCGCTGCAGATCGCAGGTACCGAGGTAACCGGTGCCAGCAAGGTCGAGCGCAAGCAACTGCGCCGGGACGTACAAATGGTCTTCCAAAGCCCTTACGCCTCGCTCAACCCGCGGCAGAAGATCGGTGACCAACTGGCCGAGCCGTTGCTGATCAACACCACGCTGAGCAAGGCGCAGCGGCGTGACAGGGTGCAGAAGATGATGGAGCAGGTGGGGCTGCGCCCGGAGCATTACCAGCGCTATCCGCACATGTTCTCGGGTGGACAACGCCAGCGTATCGCGCTGGCACGGGCCATGATGTTGCAGCCCAAGGTGTTGGTGGCCGACGAACCGACGTCTGCGCTGGATGTGTCGATCCAGGCCCAAGTGCTGAATTTGTTCATGGACATGCAACAGCAGTACGGTACCGGTTACGTGTTCATCTCTCACAACCTGGCGGTAGTACGGCACGTGGCCGACGATGTACTGGTCATGTACCTGGGCAGACCGGCGGAGATGGGGCCCAAAGCCGATATCTACGAAAAGCCGCTGCATCCGTATACCCAGGCCCTGCTGTCTGCCACACCCGCTATTCATCCAGATCCGTCCAAACCGCGTATCCGCATTGCCGGCGAGCTGCCCAACCCGCTCAACCCGCCGGATGGCTGCGCTTTTCACAAACGCTGCCCCTACGCGACCGATCGCTGCGCCAATGAAGTACCGGCGTTCAGGCAGGTGGAGACCCGGCAGGTGGCTTGTCACTATGCGGAGCAGTTTCTCTAATGAAGGTATGGATCGGCCGGTCCGGCGGGCCGGCAAGACCGCTGCCAATTCACTGGCTTTCAGAACCGGTGCAAGACGACAGATCGACAAGTAAGACATAAACGAAAAGGGCCGCTAAGCGGCCCTTTTCGTCAGTGCATGAACAGTGCAATCAGAATGATGATTGGAATCGGTACACCCAGCAGCCATAGCAATATCGAGCGCATGTTCGTTCTCCTTACTTAGCGTTGAATAGTGCGGTGAGCGACGTAGTCGCCTTCAAGCCACTGAACCTGGTCGCGACGACGACCACCGTACAGCGCGGCGAGGCTGGCGAAGAAGGCGCCGCACAGAAGGGCCACGAAGGTCCACAGGGCAGTCCAGGCAGCCACTTTGGCGGCGGTGTCTGCAGCCTGCTTGGCATCGGTCTTCAGTTGTTGAACTTGAGCCATGACTTGGTCGACGCGCGCTTCAGCTTCCGGCTGGGACAGGCGGGTGCGCTGGGCAACCAGCTGCGCCAGGTAGGCACGGTCTTCAGGTGCCAGGGCGCCGTCCCCGGCGAGACCTTTGGCCAAGATGCGAGCGGCAACACCATTGGCCGCATCATCGCTGACAGGCGCTGGGCCCTCGCCACGGAACAGGCCGTCGACGAAGTAGTCCAGGGACTCGTCCGAGGCATTGGAGGCGGCAGCACCACCGGCAGCGGCGGTCATGCCGGCCGCTTGAGTCGCTGCACTGGCACCTGCACCGACGATGTTGCCGGCGGTACCCAGTACCAGCATGGCCGTCACCAAGGTAGCCACGGCCCACGACAGGAAGCCGTGTGCAGTGTCGCGGAAATACACTTCGTCACCGTGCAGATTGGCCCATTTCACGCGCAGACGGCCGGCAATGTAGCCGCCCATGCCCGAAGCGATGATCTGGGTCAGCAGCAACCAGACAATGGTGGAAATACCCAGGGCTTTGGCACTGGCCCCTTCATCTGCCCACGGCGAGGTCGCGGCAAAGCCGAGCCCTGCACCGAGCACTACCAGAAGGAGAGAGATGGCAGCAGCACCGGCTGCGCCAGCGAAGATCGCTGCCCAGGAAACACCTGAGCGGCTTTGAGTATCGACAACGGGATAGTCGGCAGATGAGATCATGATGTGGTCGCCTGTGTTGTTAGCGAGAAGTCCATTCGCGCATTAAACGTTGCAGCCGCTGTGCCAGTTGCCATAAAAAATCCCGCCCTTTTAAATCAATGAGTTACAAAAACAGGTTAATTATTGATCGTGCAAAATACGCGAATCGGCCTCTAGCATCAGGTGTTCTGCAATTCTTGTCGCCACGCCAGGGAACAGGCATGATCCTGCCATGACCCTGCCCGATGGCCCGTCCCAGACGCCGATCACCGCCGACACCGTGATGCGCTACCACCTGTGCTGGAAGTATCGCGATCTCGATGGCGTGATGGCGCTGTACCACCCCGACATTCAATACCACGACTTCTTCCAGAATCGCGTGCTGAGCCATGCCGAGCTGCGTGCGTACGTGAGCGCCTGCCTGCCCCATGCCGCCGGCGAGGACATCGTGCACAGCGACCGTATCCGCGTCGATGGCTGTACGGCGTACATTCAGTACCAGGTCACCGTGCAGGGCGGGGACGGCCTGGTGGCGTTCCAGTCCAGCGAGGCGATCACGGTAAAGGACGGCCTGATCTGGCAGGTCAATGAGTACGCCACACTCGTGCGTCAGCAAAGTGCCGGCAGCACCCGTTGCACTTCACGGCCCGCCACCAGCCGGCTAGGTCTGTCCCCGCGTCAGTTGTCGACCATGGCGCAAGACCTTGAACACTACTTTCAGCGACAACGCCCGTACCTGGATCCTGAGCTGAGCCTGCAACAGGTCGCTCAGGCCAGCGGTTACAGCCGCAATCAGATTTCCTACCTGTTGAACCAGGTGCTGGGCCAGAGCTTTTATCGCTACGTCAACCAGGCGCGCCTGCAGCACCTGATGACGATCCTGGCAACTGACAACGGCCAGTCGTCCATCGATGACCTGGCGTTCAACGCCGGTTTCAACTCGCTGTCCGCGTTCTACAAGTGCTTTCGCGAGCACACCGGGCTGACGCCCAAGGCCTACCTCAAACAGATTTCCTCGCGTGCACGCACGTAAGACAAGCGCTGCCGTTGCCCACTAGCATCGCTCCATCACCTGACCGCTTGTGGAGCCCGGCCCATGCAGCCCCTGCGTACCCTCAGCTTGTGGATGGACCAGCTGCAAGAGCCGCTGCGCGCGCGCCCTGCCCTGCGTGAAAACGTCGAGGCAGACGTCTGCATCATCGGCGCTGGCTACACAGGCCTGTGGACCGCTTACTACCTCAAGCGCCAAGCGCCGCACCTCAACATCGTGGTGATCGAGGCCAACATCGCCGGGTTCGGTGCCTCGGGGCGCAACGGCGGATGGCTGATGGGCAATTTGCTGGGTGAAGATCGCCTGCTGGCCAGCCTGTCGCCGCTGCAGCGCCGCGCCAGCATCGACCTGCTGCATGACATTCCGGACGAAGTACAGCGCGTCTTGCACCGCGAACAGCTCGATTGCGACTACCGCAAGGGCGGCGTGTTGTACTGCGCGGCGCGGTATCCCGAGCAGGAGCGAAGCCTGCGTGCCTACCTGGACCACTTGTACAACCTGGGCATGACCGAGGACGATTACCGCTGGCTGCGCCCAGCACAACTGCAGGGCCAGTTGCGCGTGAGCAACGCCTATGGCGCCATCTACAGTCCGCACACGGCCACGATACAGCCGGCCAAGCTCGTCCGTGGCCTGGCCAGCGCGGTCGAGGCCATGGGGGTGCCAATTTACGAGAACACACCGGCGCTGGACTGGCAGCCTGGCGAAGTGACCACCCCGTTGGCACGCCTGCGGTGCAACTGGATCGTCCCGGCGGTGGAAGGCTATGCCGCCAGCTTGCCGCCGTTGGGCAAACACCAGTTGCCGGTTCAGAGCCTGATGGTGGCCACCGAACCCTTGCCGCAAGCCACGTGGGCGCAGATCGGCCTCGACCAGGGGCAAGCCTTCAGCGAGGGCAGCCGGCAAGTGACCTATGGTCAGCGCACCGCCGACGATCGCCTGGTGTTCGGTGCCCGCGGTGGCTACCGCTTCGGTGGCAGGTTACGCGAGGACTTCAACCTCCAGGCCCATGAGATCGAGCTGCGTCGCTACCTGTTCAGCGAGCTGTTTCCACAACTGCGCCATGTGCGCATCACCCATTCGTGGGGCGGCAACCTGGGCATGGCGCGGCGCTTCCGGCCGCACATGCTGTGCGACCGCCAGCGGGGTATCGCGTTGGCAGGTGGCTACGGCGGCGAAGGCGTAGGCGCGACCAACCTGGGCGGTCGCACCCTGGCCGCACTTATCCTGAATCAGCAGAACGCGCTTACCGGACAGCCCTGGGTACACGACAACAGGCCGCTATCGAGCTTGGCCAGCTGGCCTGCGGAGCCCAGCCGCTGGCTGGGGTACAACGCCATCATCCAGAGCTTCGTCCACGAGGATCGCACCCTGGCCAACCCCGCGACACCGCCATGGAGACGGCAACTGGCCACCAAGCTGGCAGATTTCATGGAAGGCTTCATGCACTGATTCTTCACCCAAACAGGATCGACCTGTCATGAGCATCACTCAGTTCAAACGGGCAGACAGCGCCGTTTTACAGTCCAGCAGCCCTGTTGCCGTACCCCTCGGCCAGCCCGTGGCGGTGACATCGATCACGTGCGTGCAACGCAGCGATGGCGTGGAAACGGGCATCTGGGAATGCACCCCAGGGCGCTGGCGACGGCAAATCACGCAACAGGAGTTCTGCCATTTCATCAAGGGCCGCTGCACTTTTACCCCTGACGATGGCGAGCCCCTGGTCATAGAAGCCGGAGACGCATTGATGCTACCGGCCAACAGCACCGGCACCTGGGATATCCAGGAAACCGTGCGCAAGACCTACGTACTCATCTTCTGATCCGCTGATCGCCTGCCTTCGATAACAACACACAAAGCAAGGTGACCCGACATGCGCACGCTAATCATCGCCCCCTTGATGCTGGCCGCCAGCGTGGCCAGCGCGGCAGAAACCGTCAAGATCTACAACTGGTCCAGTTATATAGCGCCCGACACTTTGAAGCAGTTCCAGCAAGCCACCGGCATCGTGCCCACCTACGACGTCTACGACAGCAATGAGACCCTCGATGGCAAGTTGATGACCGGCAATTCCGGCTACGACGTGGTGTTTCCCTCCAACCATTTCATGGCCCGGCAAATCCAGGGCAAAGCCCTCAAGCGGCTGGACAAGTCGCAGTTGCCCAACTGGAAGAACCTCAACCCGGTGCTACTCAAGGCACTGGAAGGCAATGATCCGGGCAACCAGTACGGGTTCCCGTACCTCTGGGGCAGCACGGGCATTGGCTACAACATCGACAAGGTCAAAGCCGTATTGGGCGACGACGCGCCGGTCGATTCCTGGGACCTGATCTTCAAGCCGCAGTACATGAGCAAGCTCAAAGGGTGTGGCGTGGCGGTACTGGACAATGGCCCCGAGTTGCTGCCCATCGCCCTGCACTACCTGGGACTGCCCCACCACAGCCAGAACCCGGCCGACTATGACAAGGCCAAGGCGCTGCTGATGCAGGTGCGGCCGTACATCAGCTATTTCCACTCATCCAAGTACACGGCGGACCTGGCCAATGGCGACGTCTGCGTCGTGGTCGGGTTCTCGGGGGATGTGCTCCAGGCAAAAAATCGCGCCGAGGAGGCCCACAACGGGGTCAAGGTCGGCTACTCGATACCCAAGGAGGGGGCGCCGATGTGGTTCGACATGGTGGCCATGCCCGCCGATGCGCCGGACGAAAAGGCCGGGTATGCCTACATGAACTACCTGCTGGAGCCGCAGGTGATGGCCGCCATCAGCAACCACGTGCAATACGCCAACGCCAACCTGCAAGCCGATGCGCTGGTTGACCCGGCGCTCAAGGCCAACACCATGATCTATCCGAGCGAAGCGGTGATGGGCAAGTTGTACGCGCTTGAAGCGATGCCAGCCAAGATTGACCGTATCAGGACACGTATCTGGACCAGTGTGAAGGCGGGCAACTGATGCCTGCCCTTGCGGGGGCGGCGTCAAACGGTTGAGATGAGCGAGACGGGCGTCGAGCCGCCCTCTTCGCCCAACGGCCTGGCCACCGAAGTGGCCGGGCCCTTTACGCTCAGTGGTGCTCGCGCGTGGCGCGGAACTTGACGTCAGGCCAGCGCTCTTCCATCAGCGACAGGTTGACCCGGGTAGGGGCCAGGTAAGTCAGGTGCCCGCCACCATCGATGGCCAGGTTCTCCATGGCCTTGTTCTGGAATTCCTCCAACTTCTTCTTGTCATCGCAGGCGATCCAGCGCGCCGACCATACGGTGATGGGCTCATAGGCGCACTCGACCTTGTACTCTTCCTTCAGGCGACTGGCCACCACGTCGAACTGCAGCACACCGACCGCACCGAGGATGATGTCGTTGCTGCGCTCGGGGAAGAACACCTGGGTAGCACCTTCTTCGGCCAGCTGCTGCAGGCCCTGACGCAACTGCTTGGATTTCAGCGGGTCTTTCAGGCGCACGCGGCGGAACAGTTCCGGGGCGAAGTGCGGGATACCGGTGAAGCCCAGCGCCTCGCCTTCGGTGAAGGTGTCACCGATCTGAATGGTGCCGTGGTTGTGCAAACCGATGATGTCGCCGGCGTAGGCTTCTTCGAGCTGCTCACGCTCGGAAGAGAAGAAGGTCAGCGCATCACCGATGCGCAGGTCCTTGTTCAGCCGCACGTGGCGCATTTTCATGCCCTTTTCGTACTTGCCCGAGCAAATGCGCATGAAGGCGATACGGTCGCGGTGTTTCGGGTCCATGTTCGCCTGGATCTTGAACACGAAGCCGGTGAATTTCTCTTCCACGGGCTCGACGGTACGCTCGTGGGCAACACGGCCCAGCGGGCGCGGCGCCCAGTCGACGACGGCATCGAGCACGTGGTCGACACCGAAGTTACCCAGTGCGGTACCGAAGAACACAGGGGTCAGTTGACCGTTGATGAATTCGTCCTGGTCGAACGCGTGGCAAGCGCCCTGCACCAGCTCCAGCTGCTCGACGAACGCGTCGTACTGGTCGCCCAGGTGAGCGCGGGCTTCGTCCGAGTCCAGCTTGCGAATGATCCTGGCTTCGGTACGCTCGTGGCCATGGCCCGGCGTGTAGACGATGATGTAGTCACCGGTCAGGTGGTACACACCCTTGAAGTCACGGTAGCAGCCGATAGGCCAGGTAATCGGCGCGGCCTTGATCTTCAGAACGGCTTCGATTTCGTCGAGCAGTTCGATCGGGTCGCGGATGTCACGGTCGAGCTTGTTGATGAAGCTGACGATGGGCGTATCGCGCAGGCGACACACGTCCATCAGGGCAATGGTACGCGGCTCTACACCTTTACCGCCGTCGAGCACCATCAGCGCCGAGTCCACGGCCGTCAAGGTGCGATAGGTGTCTTCGGAGAAGTCTTCGTGGCCGGGGGTGTCGAGCAGGTTGATCATGTGCTCGCGGTACGGGAACTGCATCACCGAGGTGGTGATGGAGATGCCGCGCTGCTTTTCCATTTCCATCCAGTCGGAGGTGGCGTGGCGGTCGGACTTGCGCGACTTCACGGTGCCGGCGACGGAGATGGCCTTGCCCATCAGCAACAGCTTCTCGGTGATGGTGGTCTTACCGGCGTCGGGGTGGGAAATGATTGCGAAAGTGCGGCGCTTCGCGACTTCGGCGGCCTGGTTGGTCATGGGAAATCGCCTGACTGGGGGATCAAAAAGGGGCAGCATCATACCTGAAATTCGACTCGGCGAAAATCGGCCAGTGGCGGACGGTCGGGTACCGCCCCGTCCCTCGCTGGCAAGTCAGCGCCTACCTGAGGTGCGCAAACGCCTGCCGTGCGGGGATGGGAACTGGCGCTGCACAGGCAGAACGCGAATACGTGCAAGACCAGTGCTTTCAACGTCTACAGCTGCATTTATCGATTCTTTTCACTTGCTAGATCGCTGTTAACCAGTGATTAGTGCTGGCCAAACGCCCCCTGAGATGGGAACCTTTGCGCCCGAGGAGACGTCCACTCCCCTGTAAACCGCTTCGGTTGGGGAACGGTTTCACCAGCGTTTTCGAACCCGACGGGGTTTGGCTCATGGCCTGATCGGCGCCTATGGCTCGCATCGGGCTGCTAATCGCGAACACACCACCGCTGCCTCTCGGGGCTGGCCAAGAAGAAGTGTGCTCGCCGACGACAAGAAGGAGTCCACCTGTGGCGACACGCTACGGAAAAGGGCTGTTGGGATGGGCCGCCGTGCTCGTCATCCTGGCCCTGCTGGTCCATTGGATCGGCCTCGACACGATCGCGCGCTACCGCGATGATCTGACGTTCTACCTGCAAGCGCACCTGGTTCTGGTGCTGGCTTCGATGGCGGCGGCATTGGCCGTGGGCATCCCCGCCGGCATTGCCTTGAGTCGACCGCATAGGGTCGACAAAGCCGAGCGGTTCATGCAGTTCTTCAACATTGGCAACACCATCCCCCCCCTGGCTGTACTGGCCATCGCCCTGAGCGTACTAGGTATCGGCGCAGGCCCTGCCATTTTCGCCCTGTTTCTCGCCTCCCTCCTGCCCATCGTGCGCAATACCTACGAAGGGCTTAAAAACGTTCCCGCCTCGCTCAAGGAAGCCGCTACCGGTATCGGCATGACGCCGCGCCAGCAGTTGTGGCAGGTGGAGCTGCCCAATGCCGTGCCCATCATCGTCGGTGGCGTGCGTGTAGCACTGGCGCTGAACGTGGGCACCGCCCCGCTCGCCTTCCTGATCGGTGCCAACAGCCTGGGCAGCCTGATTTTCCCCGGCATTGCCCTTAACAACCAGCCCCAGCTCTTGCTGGGCGCCGCTTGTACGGCACTGCTGGCATTGCTGCTGGACGCACTGGTGACGTTCGCCAGCAAGCGCTGGCTGGAACGTGGCCTGGCCCAATAACCCGAGGAAAACCATGAAGAACGCAATCGCCTTGCTCCTGGGCGCGGTCCTGCTGTCGGCGGGTTTTGCCCAGGCGGCAGACAAACCGTTGATCCGTATCGGCGCCCGGGTGTTCACCGAACAGACCGTGCTGGCCGAAATCACTGCTCAATACCTGCGCGCCAATGGCTTCGAGGTGCGCGTCACTGGCGGCCTGGGCAGCAGCCTGGCCCGACAGGCGCAGGAAACCGGGCAGCTTGACCTGATGTGGGAATACACCGGGGTCTCGCTGGTGTCCTACAACCATGTGGAAGAACGCATGCCCAGCGCGGCGGCCACCTATGCCCGGGTCAAGGCTCTGGATGCCGAAAAAGGACTGGTCTGGCTCAAGCCTTCCAAGTTCAGCAACACCTATGCATTGGCATTGCCCAGCGAAGTGGCCAAGGCCTACCCACAGGTCAACACCATCAGCCAGTTGAACCAGGTGTTGATGGACGAGCAGGCGCGCAAGCATGTGGTTGCGCTGGACACCGAGTTCGCCAACCGGCCCGACGGCCTGGATGGCCTGCAGGCGCGATATGGCATGCACCTGGAGCGCGCCAACATCCGTCAGATGGACGCAGGCCTGGTCTACACCGCGCTGCGCAATGCCCAGGTGTTCGCAGGCCTGGTGTACACCACCGATGGCCGACTCAACGCGTTCAAGCTCAAGCTGCTTGAAGACGACAAGCACTACTTCCCGGATTACACGGCAGGCCCGGTGGTGCGCAAGGCCGTGCTCGACGCTCATCCGCAGTTGGCCAGCCTGCTCGCCCCCCTTGCCGAACAATTGGACGACGAGACCATGCGCCAACTCAACGCCAAGGTCGATGTGCAGCACCAAAGCCCCTCCTCGGTCGCAGCCGCCTTCCTGCGAGAACATCCCCTGAAGGAGGTGACGCCATGACATTGTTCGATACCTTCGCGCACCTGGACTGGGCCCTGGTGTTGCAGCTGACCTGGCAGCACATCATGTTGGTGGGCGTGGCCGTGGGCCTGGCCATCCTGATCGGCGTGCCGCTGGGCATCGTCATGACCCGCTTCCCCTTCCTGGCCGGGCCCGTGCAGGCCAGCGCCACGGTGCTGCTGACCATCCCGTCGATCGCCCTGTTCGGGCTGCTGTTGCCGTTCTACTCCACCTTCGGCCAGGGCCTGGGCCCGCTGCCTGCCATCACGGCGGTGTTCCTCTATTCCCTGCTACCAATCTTGCGTAACACCTACCTGGCGCTGACCAACGTCGAGCCCGGTATTCGCGAGGCTGCCCGGGGCATCGGCATGACCTTCGGTCAACGCCTGCGCATGGTCGAGTTGCCCATCGCAGTACCGGTGATCCTCGCCGGCGTGCGTACTGCCGTGGTGATGAACATCGGCGTGATGACCATCGCCGCCACCATTGGGGCCGGTGGCCTGGGCGTACTCATCCTCACCTCCATCAGCCGCAGCGACATGTCGATGCTGCTGGTCGGCGCAGTACTGGTCAGCCTGCTGGCGATCATCGCCGACCTGCTCCTGCAAACCCTGCAACGTGCCCTGACTCCAGAAGGAATGCGCTCATGATCGAACTGAAGAACCTCAGCAAGACCTTCAACGTCAACGGCAAGGACGTCAAGGCCGTGGACGCGGTCAGCCTCACGGTCAACGAAGGCGAAATCTGCGTGTTCCTGGGCCCGTCAGGGTGCGGCAAGAGCACCACCCTGAAGATGATCAACCGCCTGATTACCCCCACCTCGGGGCAGGTGTTCATCAATGGCGAAGACACCAGCGGCCTGGACGAAGTCAGCCTGCGTCGTCACATCGGCTATGTGATCCAGCAGATCGGCCTGTTTCCGAACATGACCATCGAGGAGAACATTACCGTCGTGCCGCGCCTGCTCGGGTGGGACAAGCAGCGCTGCGCCGAGCGCGCCCGCGAGCTGATGCACATGATCAAGCTCGAGCCCAAGCAGTACCTGCAGCGCTACCCCCGCGAACTCTCCGGTGGCCAGCAGCAGCGGATCGGGGTGATCCGCGCCCTTGCAGCCGACGCCCCGGTGCTGTTGATGGACGAGCCGTTCGGCGCCGTGGATCCCATCAACCGGGAGATGATCCAGAACGAATTCTTCGAGATGCAGCGGGCCTTGAACAAGACCGTGATCATGGTCAGCCATGACATCGACGAGGCTATCAAGCTGGGCGACAAGATTGCCATCTTCCGGGCGGGCAAGCTGTTGCAGCTGGATCACCCAGACACCTTGCTGGCGCACCCGGCCGATGACTTCGTGAGCAACTTCGTCGGCCAGGACAGCACCCTCAAGCGGCTACTGCTGGTCCGTGCCGAAGATGCGGCTGACAATGCCCCGGCGGTGAGCCCGCAGACCCCAGTGGCTGATGCGCTGGAACTGCTGGACGAACATGATCGCCGCTACGTGGTGGTGACCGACGCCACGAACAAGGCGCTCGGCTATGTGCGCCGACGCGACATGCACCGCCAGCAAGGCACGTGCGCCGACTTCCTGCGGCCATTCAACGCCACGGCGGCACACGATGAAAACCTGCGTATCCTGTTGTCGCGCATGTACGAGTTCAACCGCGCCTGGCTGCCGGTACTGGACGCCGAGCAGGTGTTCCTGGGCGAGGTCACCCAGGAGTCGATTGCGGCCTACCTGAGCTCGGGCCGCTCACGCGGGGCGAAATCCACCATTGTCTCGCCCGCCGAGATGGTGACGTCCTAAAAGCCTTTCATCGCAAAAAAGGCGTGACGAGGGCGGACGGAATAAAAAATTCATGGACCGTTTTCTGAACGCCAGTACCAGGCTCGGGTGGCCATAAATATGAACACCCGAGCCTACCTGCCGCACCGCTCGATCATCTCCAAATGCGCCTCGTGCCCAAGCGGAGGGGCTTGGGTTTACGCACCCTGCCCAGGGCTATTCCACAATTCTTTACGTCTGACGCGCACTGGGGAACACCAGCCGTTCACATGGGTCGTTAATCCCAGGCGTGGCAACTCGAACATCGCCGATTCGCCAGGGATTGCCTGTTGATTCTGCCGAGTTCACGCCCTAAAGTGCGCGCCGAACGTCCATGCTGGAAACGATCCATCCGGCTCAAGTACTGAGTAGGCGAACCAAAGTGGGGATACGGAGGGCGTTCAGTTTGCAGCCACTTAAATTTTCAGTTTGCCCATGGAGTCCCTGAGCATGTCGATCCAGGTCGAAGACTATTTCGCACGCGACACCTTCCAGAAGATGAAGGCGTTTGCCGACAAGCAGGAAACGCCGTTCGTACTCATCGATACCCAGATGATCAGCAAGGCTTATGACGACCTGCGCGCGGGGTTCGAATTCGCCAAGGTGTACTACGCCGTCAAGGCCAACCCAGCCGTCGAGATCATCGACCTGCTCAAGGACAAGGGCTCGAACTTCGACATCGCCTCCATCTACGAGCTGGACAAGGTGATGAACCAGGGTGTCAGCGCCGATCGCATCAGCTACGGCAACACCATCAAGAAATCCAAGGACATTCGTTACTTCTTCGAGAAGGGTGTGCGCCTGTACGCCACCGACTCCGAGGCCGACCTGCGCAACATCGCCAAGGCCGCGCCGGGCTCGAAGGTGTATGTGCGTATCCTGACCGAAGGCTCCACCACTGCCGACTGGCCGCTGTCGCGCAAGTTCGGTTGCCAGACCGACATGGCCATGGACCTGTTGATCCTCGCCCGTGACCTGGGCCTGGTGCCCTATGGCATCTCCTTCCATGTGGGCTCGCAACAGCGCGACATCAGCGTGTGGGACGCCGCTATCGCCAAGGTGAAGGTGATCTTCGAGCGGCTCAAGGAAGAAGACGGCATCGAACTGAAGCTGATCAACATGGGCGGCGGCTTCCCGGCCAACTACATCACCCGTACCAACAGCCTGGAAACCTACGCCGAGGAAATCATTCGCTTCCTCAAGGAAGACTTCGGCGACGACTTGCCGGAAATCATCCTGGAGCCGGGCCGTTCGCTGATTGCCAACGCCGGCATCCTGGTCAGCGAAGTGGTGCTGGTAGCACGCAAGTCGCGCACGGCCGTCGAGCGCTGGATCTACACCGACGTCGGCAAATTCTCGGGCCTGATCGAAACCATGGACGAGTCCATCAAGTTCCCGATCTGGACCGAGAAAAAGGGCGAAACCGAGGAAGTGGTCATCGCCGGCCCTACCTGTGACAGCGCCGACATCATGTACGAGCACTACAAGTATGGTCTGCCGCTGAACCTGGCAATCGGCGATCGCCTGTACTGGCTGTCGACCGGTGCCTACACCACCAGCTACAGCGCGGTGGAGTTCAATGGGTTCCCGCCGCTCAAAGCCTACTATCTGTAATCCATGACGGGGCCCAAAGGCCCCGTTTTCATGCCTGCGCAATAAAGCCGACCGCACCTCGATCCCCGGCGTCACACCAGCAGCTAATCACCTTGTGAATGTGAACGAATCTCAATTGCCGCGTGCAGGAGCTTCCATTAACATCCGCCAGCGCTACGCAGGGTGCGGCGGCGATACAAGGTGAACGAAGGTGCTGAAGAAGACGCTGTTCCAGCTGCATTGGTTATTCGGCATCACGGCCGGGCTGGTACTTGCAGTAATGGGTATCACTGGGGCGCTCTATTCGTTTCAGGACGAACTGCTGAGCGCGCTCAATGCCGATGTGCTGCGCGTAGAGGTACGGCCTGACGGCGTGCTGCCGCCTGCTGAGTTGGTGCAACGTGTCGAAGCCCAGCAACACGACAAGGTCGCCATGCTGTGGGTCGATGTTCGTGAAGGCGAAGCTGCCAGGATCTTTTTCACCCCTGCACCGGGCGAGCGGCGCGGTCCGTTGCGCTACGCAGACCCGTATACGGGCCAGCTGCTGGGCGAAGTGTCGGGGCAAGGCTTCTTCACCCTCATGCTTACGCTTCACCGCTTTCTGGCCATGGGCGACACGGGCAGGCAGATCACCGGTGCCTCGACGCTGCTGCTGGTGTTCTTCTGCCTGTCGGGCCTGTACCTGCGGTGGCCGCGCCATGCCACAAACTGGCGAACCTGGCTGACGCTGGATTGGGCCAAAAAAGGCCGTGCGTTCAACTGGGACCTGCACGCCGTAGCAGGCACCTGGTGCCTGCTCTTCTACCTGTTGTTCGCCCTGACGGGCCTGTTCTGGTCCTACGAATGGTACCGGGAGGGTCTGAACCGGCTACTGGCCGATCCGCCGGTCGCCGGGCAGCCGCAGCCGCAACTGAAAAAAGACCGGCGCTCCGGAGCTGCGTCTATCGACCCAAAGGCACCGGCGCTGAACGTCGACTACGACGCCATCTGGGCCAGCCTGCGCAACGCCGCAGGTCCACGCCTTGCCAGTTACAACCTGCGCCTGCCCCCAGTCGGCGGTCAACCTGCCAATCTGTTCTATCTGCTGGATAACGCCGACCATCCCAGGGCCTTCGACACCTTGGTCCTGGACCCTGCCAGTGGCAAGGTCAGCCTTCACGAACGCTACAGTGATAAATCATTCAAGGCCCAATTGCTCCAGAGCGTGTACGCACTGCATGTCGGGGAATACTTCGGCCTGGTTGGGCGCATCGTCCTGACCTTGGCCAGCCTGGCCATGCCGGTCTTCTTCGTCACAGGCTGGCTGCTCTACCTGGATCGACGGCGCAAGAAACGTCAGGTTAGGGCTGCCCGCCGCCACGTGACCCCCGATGAAGTCAACAGCGAGAGCTGGCTGATCGGCTACGCCAGCCAGAGTGGTATGGCCGAGCAGCTGGCCTGGCAAAGCGCCGGGCAACTACAGGCGGCAGGCTTGCCGGCGCAGGTCAGGGCGTTGGGTACGTTGTGTGAAGAGGATCTGCGTGCGGCACGCCGTGCGTTGTTCGTCGTCAGCACCTTCGGGGATGCAGAAGCCCCTGACAACGCGCGAGGCTTTGAGCGCAACGTGCTGGGTCAGCCTTTGCCCTTGCAAACACTCAGCTATGCCCTGCTGGCGCTGGGTGATCGTCAATACCCACAGTTCTGCGGGTTCGCCCGCCGGCTTCAGGCGTGGTTGACCGAGCGTGGTGCTCACTGTGCATTTAGCCCCGTGGAGGTCGACAACGCCGATCAGGCGGCCCTTCAGCAATGGCATCAGGCGCTGGCACTGCTGACCGGCACCGCGCCGGTATCCGCTTGGCAAGCCCCCCGTTTCGGCAACTGGTCGCTGACCCGCCGTGAACTGCTCAACCCTGGCAGCCAGGGCCAGCCGGTGTATCTGCTCGGCCTGCAGGCGCAGAAGCCTGCCGTGTGGGAAGCCGGCGACCTGGTGGAGATTATGCCGCTCAACGGTCGGCCAAGGGTCGATGCCTTCGTCAGAGACCTGGGGCTGGACGCCGACACGCACGTGCAGGTCGAGGGGGTGGTAGTCAGGCTTGCTCAGGCACTCGCAGACCGTCAGTTACCTGCCGTCGGTGGGCATCTGGTCGGGCTTCATGCCCAGGCGGTGGTGGACGCACTGGTGCCGCTCGGCAGCCGCGACTATTCCATCGCCTCGATTGCCAGTGACGGGGTGCTGGAGCTGATCGTGCGCCAGGAGCGACACCCAAGTGGCGACTTGGGCGTAGGCTCTGGTTGGCTGACCGAATACCTGCCGCTCGATGGCACACTGAGCCTGAGGCTAAAGCGCAACAGTGGCTTCCATATGCCCCAGGGCAATGTACCGATGATCCTGATCGGCAACGGTACTGGCCTTGCGGGCCTGCGCAGTCTGCTAAGGGCCCGCGTCGCTGCGGGCGAGCGGCGTAACTGGCTGCTGTACGGCGAACGCAATCGCGCCCATGATTTTCTGTGTGGCAAGGAGCTGCAAGGGTTGCTCGCCGCTGGGGATCTGGCACGGCTGGACCTGGCGTTCTCTCGCGACCAAGCCGAAAAAATCTACGTGCAGGATGTGTTGTTGCAACAGGCCGCGCTGTTTGAACGCTGGATGAATGAAGGTGCCTGCGTATACGTCTGCGGCAGCCTGCAGGGCATGGCCGCTGGCGTCGATGCGGCACTTGCAGGCCTGCTTGGAGATGCTGCCGTGCAACGGCTGATCGAGGAGGGGCGATACCGGCGGGATGTGTACTGATCGGCAACAGGCAAAGCCGGCGTCCTGGCAGTAATCCTCCAGGATGCCGGCGCTGCGATCAGTGCAGCTCGAAGGTATCGGCATCCAGGTTGGCCGGGAACTTGGCTCTGTAAGCGGCCAGTTCCGAGGCACTCAATACCACGGTGAACACGCCATCGGCCTCTCCAGCACTGAGCAAGCTCTCGCCCTGAAAATCCAGCACCTGGCTGTCACCGCTGTACGCGAAGCTCTTGCCGTCAATGCCCACCCGGTTCACCGCCGCCACATAGCACAGGTTTTCGATCCCTCGCGCCGGCAACAGGCGGTTCCAGTGCAGGCGCCGCGCCGCCGGCCAGTTGGCTGTGTACAACAGCAGGTCGGTGTCGGTGGCATCCCGGCTCCAGACCGGGAAGCGCAGGTCGTAGCAGATGAGCGGGCGAATGCGCCAGCCCTTGAGCTCGAACTGCACCTGCCGCTCGCCCGGCGTGTAGTGCTCGTGCTCACCGGCCATGCGGAACAGGTGACGCTTGTCGTAGTGCAGGATCTCGCCATCAGGCCGTGCCCAGAGCAGGCGGTTACGGTGGCTGCCATCGGCTGCCTGAATGATCACGCTGCCCGTGACCACGGCGTTGCACTTCTGCGCTTGAGCCTTGAGCCACTTGTACGTGGGGCCATTCTCCGGCTCGGCGAGGCTTTCGGACTGCATGGAAAACCCGGTGGTGAACATTTCCGGCAAGATCACCAGGTCCACCTCGCCCACCTGCTCAAGCAGCACGTCGAAATGGGCGAAATTGGCTTCCCGGTCGTGCCAGGCCAGGGTGGTCTGCACCAGAGCCAGCCTGAGGTCTGGCAGCGTACTTAGATCGCGCATAGTTTCTCCGCTGCCTGACGCAGCGTCTCCTCTCGTTTGGCAAAGCACAGGCGCAGCAGCCGTTGACCGGGAACAGCTTGCTGATAGAACACCGAGATCGGGATGGTGGCCACACCATGCTCGCGGGTCAACCACGTCGCCATCTGCACGTCATCGAGGTCCGGACGAATATGCGAATAATCAACCAGCTGAAAATAAGTGCCGGCCGTGGGGGTGAACCTGAATCGCGAATCTTGCAACAAGCCGCAGCACAGGTCGCGCTTGGCTTGATAGAAAGCCGGTAACGCATCGACATGTTCGGGATGCTCGGCCATGAAGTCAGCCAGGGCGTACTGCAAAGGAGTCACGCCACAAAAGTTGACGTATTGATGCACCTTGCGCAGTTCGGTGGTGAGGGCCGGCGGTGCGATGACATAGCCCGTCTTCCAGCCGGTGACGTGATATGTCTTGCCAAAGGAACTGACCACGAACGCACGTCTGTAGAGCTGCTCGTGAGCCAGTACGCAAGCATGCTGCACGTCGTCATAGACCAGGTGCTCGTAGACTTCATCGCTCAGTACGTAGATGTCTCGATTGGCGATCAGCTGCGCCAGCTGGTCCAGATCCTTCCGGGACAGCAAGGCACCGCTTGGGTTATGGGGCGAGTTGAGCACGACCAGACGTGTGCGTGGCGTAAGTGCGTCCGCGAACTGCTGCCAATCGATGGCAAAGTCGCTGGGGTCCAGCTGCAGATGCACGCAACGGCCCCCGGCCAGTGCCACCGAGGGCGCGTAGCTGTCGTAGCAGGGGTCGAAGATGATGACCTCGTCCCCTGGCCGCACAACAGCCTGGATAGCGCAGAAGATCGCCTCCGTCGCGCCGGGCGTAATCGTCACTTCATGGTCGGGGTCTACCGTCGCACCATAGAGGCGCTTGACCTTCAAGGCCACCTGCTGGCGTAAGGCTGCAAGGCCCGACATTGGCGCGTATTGATTGTGACCCGCCATGACATGTCGGCCCACCGACTCGAGCAGGGCCTGGGGCCCGTTGAAATCCGGGAAGCCCTGCGAAAGGTTCAGCGCCCCGGTCTGGGCGGCGAGCTCTGACATGGTGGTAAAGATGGTCGTGCCGACGTTCGGCAATTTGCTGGGGATCATGGCGCCCTCGCTCCTGGTGCAGCCGGCACGGGAAGAAAGCACGAGCATAGCGGATCGTTTCGTCGGTAAGAAGCCGGTCAGAGCGTGAGTCGCACGTCACAAGCTTTCCCGACGATCACTGTCGGGGCTAGCTCCACCCTATGCCTGGGTGACGAACTCCAGTATGAAAGTCGCTGCGGGCGCCACATCCGTAGTATGGAAACGCAACCTGTCGCTTGGCTGGCTCTCCCAGACAGGTATGTTTTTCGTATCATTAGGCTTGATGCTGAACCAGGTCCAGCCAACTGGGACTTTTTTGTAGCCGACTAACACGCGATCGTGGGCCGAGACATGGCGGGCATCGAGGGTTTGCAATTGAACCTGATTCACATTGGGCTCGCCGTCAATGTTCCCGGCCAGGTGGATAATTTGCAGGGCAGGACCGGGCGTGCCCAGCTCTGTGTCCGATGCATGAAGGACACGCCCACCACGTCCAGTAACCTGCTTGCCTGCTGACGTTCGAAATTCAAACGCCATACCCCCCTCGAGCGATGGGTGAGCGAGCATTCCGATGTCGAAGCACTCGGGCGTATCAAGCGTTCCGGCTACCTGCAGTTCATTCAAATGATTGACGATAATTGCGTGACGTTCGCCATCCTTGAGCAGATAGAGCTTACCCTTGGCTTTTTGTAAAAAGATATCGTTCATGATGTTCCCTTTGATTGATCCAGCACAGCATTCACAGGTACGTGAATAGCCAATGAGCCACCAATGAGGAGCACAGACTCAGCGCCTCGTGCACTACCCGCACACAAACTACCGGTGCAAAGTGGAAGGCGGCATAGATCAATGTTTCCTCCCGAGCTTGGCGGCATGGCCGTACTCGTGAGGAAACAGGAAACAGGGTGCGGCGCTGGAGACGCGCGGCACGGGGGGCGAAGCATGGAACGGGCAGCGTGACGCGCCCAGCAGGCGCCTATCGCTTATCGCGACGTTTCTTCTCAGCCTTCTTGTGATGCGACATCAAGCGACGCTTCTTGTTGACCTGCCGGTCTGTGAGGGTGTTCTTCTTGCCCTCGTACGGGTTCTCACCGCCCTTGTACTCGATGCGAATCGGCGTGCCGACCAGCTTGAGCACGCGACGGTAAGTGTTTTCCAGGTAACGCGAGTACGACTTGGGAATGCTGTCGGTCTGGTTGCCGTGGATCACGATCAGCGGCGGGTTGGCCCCACCCAAGTGCGCATAACGCAGCTTGATGCGACGGCCATTGACCAGCGGCGGCTGGTGCTCGCTGACGGCGTCTTCGAGGATCTGCGTCAGACGGCTGGTCGGCCAGCGGGTCACAGCTGAGGTGAATGCGGCCTGCACCGACTTGTACAGGTTGCCCACGCCGGTGCCGTGCAGGGCCGAAATGAAGTGGATATCGGCGAAGTCAACGAAGAACAGCCGGCGCTCCAGTTCGGTCTTCACATAGGCACGCTCACCCGGCTCCATGCCATCCCACTTGTTCAGGGCGATGACGATGGCGCGGCCAGCTTCCAGGGCAAAGCCCAGCAGGTTCAGGTCATGATCGACCACACCTTCGCGAGCATCCATGACGAAGATCACCACGTTAGCGTCCTTGATCGCCTGCAGCGTCTTGACCACCGAGAACTTTTCGACTTCCTCGTGGATCTTGCCGCGCTTGCGCACACCGGCGGTGTCGATGAAGGTGTACTTGTCACCATCACGCTCGAACGGGATGTAGATACTGTCGCGGGTGGTACCCGGCTCGTCGTAAACCACCACGCGCTCTTCACCGAGCATGCGGTTGACCAGGGTCGACTTGCCGACGTTGGGGCGACCAATGATGGCGATCTTGATGCCATCCTTTTCGCTTGGGCCAGGGATGCGCACGGCCTCTTCGCCTTCGGCGACATCCTGGTCCAAGGCTTCTTCTTCGGCATCGCGCGGCAAGTGGCCGAGTACGGCCTCCATCAACGCATTGATACCTCGACCCTGGGAGCCTGCTACCGGAATGGCATTGCCCATGCCCATCGGCGAGAACTCGGCGCGGGCAACGTCAGCGTCGATATTGTCGATCTTGTTGGCGACCAGGATCGCCGCCTTGTTGCGCTTGCGCAGGTGCTCGGCAATCATTTGGTCTGCCGCCGTCATGCCTGCACGGGCATCGACCAGGAACAGCACATAGTCGGCTTCTTCGATGGCCATGAGCGACTGCTCGGCCATTTTTTCGTCCATGCCCACTTCATCACCGGTGATGCCACCGGTGTCGATGAGGATGAAGGAGCGACCCTGCCAGCTGGCATCGCCGTACTGGCGATCACGGGTCAGGCCCGACAGGTCACCCACGATGGCATCGCGGGTCTTGGTCAGGCGGTTGAACATGGTGGATTTGCCGACGTTCGGGCGGCCCACCAGGGCGATTACGGGAACCATTCGGCTCTCCACTCTTGAATTCTTGAAAATACAAAGGCCGCTGCAAGGCAGCGGCCGGAGTTCGGGCGGCGTGTCCTACGCCGCAGCCTGAAGCCGCACGGCTTCAAGCATAGCTTCAGCGGATGGTCAGTGCCTCGAGCTTGCCGCTGTTGCCGAAGACATAGATGGTATCCCCAACCACCAGTGGCCGTGCGCGCAGGCCACTGCTGTCGACACGCTCACGGCCAACGAAGCGACCGTCGACCTGGCTGAGCAGGTGCAGGTAGCCTTCGAAGTCGCCTACTGCCACGTAGCTGCTGTACACCTCGGGGGCGGTCAGCTGGCGACGGGCCATGGCATCGTTGGACCACAAGGCGCTAGAGGATCGCTCATCGACGCTTTCCACGGTACCCGAGGCTTCGCTCACGTAGACGTTGCCAAAGCCTTGGGCGACCCCTACGTAGCTGGAGGCATCACGCTGCCAGAGCACGCGGCCGCTTTCCAAGTCCAGGCCCGCAACGCGCCCCTGGTACGTGCTGACGTACAGGGTACCACCAGAAAGCAGCAGGCCGCCGTCGATGTCGACGACACGCTCAAGCTCCGAACGGCCCTGCGGGATCGCCACACGGCTTTCCCATACAGGTACGCCATTGCTGATGTCGACTGCCACGACCTTGCCGGTGGAAAGGCCCGCGACTGCCAGGCGGTTGGTCACGACGGGCGCGCCGGTGCCGCGAAGGGTCAGTACCGCCGGGGTGCTTTCATAGATCCAGCGACGGTCACCAGTGGCGGCATCCAGCCCGATCAGGCGATCGTCCTGGGTCTGCACCACCACCACATCACCGTTGTTGGCCGGAGGCGCCAGCACTTCGCTGGTCACGCGGGCGCGCCAGCGCTCCTCACCGGTGCTCGAATCCAAGGCGATCACTTCACCCTTGAGGGTGCCGAGCATCACCAGGCCATAGCCTACGCCAACCGCACCGGAAACCGGCAGGTCAAGGTCCTTGTTCCACACCACGTTGCCCGTGATGCGGTCCAGGGCATAGACATCCCCAGTGACGTCGGAGGCATAGATCCGGTCATTCTCGATGGCCGGCACGAGGGTGTTGTAGGTCTCACCCTGGCCATCACCGATGGAGCGGCTCCACTGCTTCTTGAGCACCACTTCCTCGGTGAACTTGGTCAGTTCGGCAGGAGGCAGTTCCTTCTTGCTGTTGCTGCTGCACCCTGCGGCCAATACCGCCAAGGTCAGCACTGCTGCTTGTTTCCAACCGATCACTTACGCGTCCCCTCTGGCCAGATCATCGAGCTTCAACTGCAAGCCACCCACTGCCGCCTCGTCGGACAACGCAGCCTTGGCCTTTTCGTAGGCACCGTGCGCGTCAGCAGCGCGGCCCAGCTGTACCAGCAGGTCCCCTTTCAACTCCTCGCGACTGGCGAGGAAGGCTTTCTCGGCATCCCCATCCAGCAACTTGAAGGCATCCTCGGCCTTGTTCTGGGCAGCCAGCACACGGGCCAGACGCTGGCGTGCGATCTCGCCAAGGGTGGCGTCTGCTGGCTTGTCCACAATAGCCTTGAGCTCGCCAGCGGCATCGTCGAGCTTGCCGCTCTCGACCGCTACCTTGGCCACGAACAGGCTGCCGTACTGGGCATAGGTCGTGCCGCCGAACTCGCTCTTGAGCTTGCCGGCCAGTTCCGCAACCCGGGTGGCGTCCGGCTGACCCGTAGGCGTGAGGCTGGTTTCCAACAGCGCCTGATACAGCTGCGAGGCACCTTGCGACTGGTTGTTCTGGTACTTGTGCCAGGTGTTCCACCCCAGCACCACCACGCCGGCGAGCAGCGCGCCGGTCAGCAGCGGCTTGCCGTTACGGTTCCACCAGTCCTTGACCCCTGCCAGGTCATCATCATCGGTACTCGACACCCCAATACTCCTTTTCGCCTATTCGCTCGTTGAACCGCGTTACGCGTGTGCGATCGCGGTTTCCAGGTGCCCTGCAAGGGCATCCCAGGCAATGTTCTGTTGTTCGCCCTGACCACGCAGGGGTTTGAAGCCGACTTCCTGTTTGGCCAACTCGTCATCGCCAAGAATCAAGGCGAACAGCGCGCCGCTCTTGTCGGCTTTCTTGAACTGGCTCTTGAAACTGCCCCCGCCCGCATTCACGGCCAGACGCAGGCCGGGCAGACGGTCACGCACCGCTTCGGACAGTCGCAGGCCCGCCAACTCGGCCTGCTCGCCAAACGCGCAGAGGTAGACATCGACCTGACGGCTGATGGAGTCCGGTACCTTGCCCAGGGTTTCGAGCAGCAGAATCAGACGCTCGATACCCATGGCAAAGCCAACGCCAGGGGTAGGCTTGCCGCCCATTTGCTCCACCAGCCCATCGTAGCGGCCGCCGGCACATACGGTGCCCTGGGCGCCAAGCTTGTCAGTGACCCATTCGAAGACGGTCTTGCTGTAGTAATCCAGCCCCCGCACCAGCTTGGTGTTGAGCACGAATGGAATGCCGGCAGCGTCCAGGCGGGCCTTCAGGCCTACGAAGTGCGCACGGGATTCTTCGTCCAGGTAATCTTCGAGCTTCGGCGCATCGACCAGCACCGCCTGGGTATTGGTGTCCTTGCTGTCGAGGATGCGCAGCGGATTGCTCTTGAGGCGGCGCTGGCTGTCTTCGTCCAGTTGCTCCAGGCGCGCGGACAGGAACTCTACCAACGCGTCGCGGTAGCGGGCGCGCGCTTGGCTGGTGCCAAGGCTGTTGAGTTCGAGCTTGACCGCATCCTGAATACCCAGCAAGCCCCACAGGCGCCAGGTCAGCATGATCAACTCGGCATCGATGTCCGGGCCATCGAGGTTGAACACCTCCACACCGATCTGGTGGAACTGCCGGTAGCGGCCCTTCTGGGGGCGCTCGTGGCGGAACATTTGCCCGATGTACCACAGCTTCTGCACCTGGCCATTACCGGTGATGCCATGCTCCAGCACCGCGCGGACGCAGGCCGCCGTCCCTTCCGGACGCAACGTGAGCGAGTCGCCGTTGCGGTCCTCGAAGGTGTACATCTCCTTTTCGACAATATCGGTCACTTCACCGATCGAGCGCTTGAACAGCTCGGTGAATTCCACGATGGGCGTGCGGATCTGGCTGTACCCGTAGGTGTCCAGCAGGCCGGCAACGGTACCTTCGAAATAGCGCCACAACGGCGACTGCTCAGGCAGGATGTCGTTCATGCCACGGATGGCTTGCAGCGATTTGCTCACGAATGATCCTTACGAATTCTGTGTATCAGCCACGGACGATCAGTGCCGCGTCGGCTTCGACCTTCTCGGCCGCTTTCTGTCGGATGAGCCTTTCGAGATCATCGACCAAGTTGTCGTTGGTCAGTTTCTGCGCAGGTTTACCGTCGATGTAGACCAGGTTGGGCGTACCACCGGTGAGGCCGACATGCGCTTCCTTGGCCTCCCCCGGGCCATTGACCACACAGCCGATGACGGCCACGTCCAACGGTACCAGCAGGTCCTCGAGGCGCCCTTCGAGCTCGTTCATGGTTTTTACCACATCGAAATTCTGCCGCGAGCAGCTCGGGCAGGCGATGAAGTTGATGCCTCGTGAACGCAAATGCAGGGACTTGAGGATGTCATAGCCTACCTTGACCTCCTCCACCGGGTCTGCCGCCAGCGAAATGCGGATGGTATCGCCAATGCCTTCGGCCAGCAGCATACCTAGGCCAACGGCAGATTTCACCGTACCCGAACGCAGGCCACCGGCTTCGGTGATCCCCAGGTGCAGGGGTTGCACGATTTGCCGCGCCAGCAGGCGATAGGCTTCGACGGCCATGAACACGTCCGACGCCTTGACGCTCACCTTGAAATCCTGGAAGTCGAGGCGATCAAGGTGCTCCACATGACGCAGCGCCGATTCGACCAGGGCAGCGGGCGTAGGCTCGCCGTACTTTTTCTGCAGGTCCTTTTCCAGTGAGCCTGCGTTGACCCCGATACGAATCGGGATACCGCGGTCGCGAGCGGCGTCCACGACGGCCCTGACCCGGTCTTCACGACCGATGTTGCCGGGGTTGATGCGCAGGCAGTCCACACCCAGCTCGGCCACGCGCAAGGCGATCTTGTAGTCGAAGTGAATGTCGGCGACCAGCGGCACACTGACCTGCTGCTTGATGCGGCCGAAGGCTTCGGCGGCGTCCATGTCAGGTACCGAGACGCGAACGATGTCCACACCGGCATCGACCAGACGTTGGATCTGCCCCACCGTGGCGGCGACATCATTGGTATCGGTGTTGGTCATGCTCTGCACTGCAATGGGCGCATCACCACCCACCGGCACATTGCCGACCCATATCTTGCGGGATTCGCGACGTTTGATCGGGGATTGGCCGTGCATGAATTACTGTCCCAACTTCAGGCGAGCGGTTTCGCCACTGGTGAACGGGGCAACGTCGACGGACTGGCCGTTGTAGCTGACCTTGGCGCCACGGGCAAAGCCCAGGCGTAGCGCAAAGGGCGCCTTGCCAGTCAGCTCGAGGTTATCCCCCTTGCGCTTGATGCCGCTGAACAGCACCTTGCCGTTGCCATCGGAAACCTGGGTCCAGCAATCGGCGACGAACTCAATCGCGACCTTGCCGCTGCCCGCTGGCGCAGCTGCGGGCTCGGCTGCGTCTGCACTTGTCGCAGGTGTGGCTGCCGTCGGCGCGCTGACAACAGGGGTAGCAGTGGCCGGCACCGGAGCCGGCTGAGGCGTTGCGGTGCCAGTTACCGGAGCCGACCCAGCGGCTGGCGTGTCGGCCGCCGGTGCCTGACTGGTACTTGCAGCCTGCTGCTCGTCGGTGCTCTGAGCCAGCGGCAGGGGGGCGCTTTCAGGTTGCTGGGCGGCAGAGACGGCTTGGTCTTCGGGTTCGTCAAGCGGGTGAATCTGGGTGGTGCCGTCGGCGCTTTCGACCTCAACATGCTCAAGGGCAACGCTAGAGAGGTCCTTGCCGCGCATGCTGCCCTGGTCCTGCCACCAGACGAAACCGCCACCCACCACAGCCAGCAGCAACAACAGGCTGACCCCGCGCAGGATATTGTGGGACAACCGTGAAGGCTCTTCGATACGCCCCAGCGAATGGACGTCGCTGCCTTTGGCGTGAGTGCCGGTGTAGCGATCGAAGGCTTCGACCAAGGCGGCCTGGTCCAGCTCCATCAACTTGGCATAGGCGCGAATGTAGCCTCGGGCGAAGGTATGCCCGGGCAGCTTGTCGAAGGCGCCGGTTTCCACATGGTTGAGCGAGCTGACAGTAAGATTGAGCTTGCGGGCCACCTCGGCTTGGGACCAGCCCCGTTTCTCACGGGCCAGGCGCAACAGCTCACCAGGGTTCTGGCCAGGCGCTACAGCTACTTCGGGATGCGCGGCGTTCATCGTTGCTCCGACAGGTATTGCTGATATTCCGGCGTACCGGGATAAAGTCGTTGTAATTGCTGCCCCAACTCGGCCACCGTGCCTTGTTCGTCGAACACCTTGGCAAGGCGGCTGCCCAGCAGCAGGCTCCGGGCATCGTGGCCACTCAACCGGCTGAAACGATCGTAGTAATCCCGGGCCGGCACATAATGCCTGTTTTCGTAGGACAACTCAGCCATTTCCAGCAACGCTTGTGGTTGTCGCTGGTTAAGCTGCAATGCTTTTTGCAAATAGGCGTGGGCCTGATCGCGCTGGCCGAGCCTCAAGGCTGTCAGGCCAAGGTTTTCATAAACCCGTGAACGCTCAGGATACAGGGTATCGGCGCTGGCAAGGCGAAACATCTGCTGCGCTTCGGCAAACCGCCCTTGAGCATAAAGGAAACTGCCGTAATTGTTGCGAATTCGCGTGGTGCCGGCACCCGCCGCGAGCGCTTGCTTGAAATGACGCTCCGCCAACAAAGGCTCGTCTTCGGCCTGATAGACCAATGCCAAGGCTGCATGCGCGTCGGCATCGTTGCCATCCAGCGCCAATGCCTTTGCCAAGGGCGCCTTGGCCTGGCCTAGCATCCCCTGTTGCAGGTAGCCCAGCCCCAGTTGCACATAAGCGCGCCCGGCCTCGACCCTGCGCTGTTCAGCCACCTGCGCATCGCTCCCTCCACCCGACATGCAGCCGGCGAGCAGCGAAAGCGCAAGGATCGGCAGCGCAGCGCGCAGGTTCATAGGCCAGCTCCGGTCAGTGGGCGGCCGGGCTGTCCGACCGCTCGGCGTCTGCCGACAGCTGCCGGACGGCGATGTAACGTTCGCTGCGCCGGGTGCGGTCATTGACCTGCCCCACCAGCTGACCGCAGGCTGCATCGATGTCATCACCGCGGGTGGTGCGCGTCGTCACGTTGTAGCCGCCGTGGTGCAGCAGGTCCTGGAAACGACGAATGGCGTTGTTGCTGGGGCGCTCGTAACCGGAGTGCGGGAACGGGTTGAATGGAATCAGGTTGATCTTGCACGGCACGTCGCGCAGCAGTTCGATCATCTGCGCCGCATGCTCGGGCTGGTCGTTGACGTCCTTGAGCAGGGTGTACTCGATGGTGAGCACACGCTTGCCACCCAGGGTCGCCATGTAACCCATGCACGAGTCAAGCAGCATCTTGAGCGGGTACTTCTTGTTGATCGGTACCAGCTTGTTGCGCAGCTCGTCATTGGGCGCATGCAACGACAAGGCCAGGGACACATCGATGTGCTTGGCCAGCTCGTCGATCATCGGCACGACACCCGAGGTGGACAGGGTGACGCGACGCTTGGAGATGCCATAGCCCAGATCTTCCATCATGATCTTCATGGCGGCGATGACATTGTCGAAATTGAGCAGGGGTTCGCCCATGCCCATCATGACCACGTTGGTGATAGCGCGGTCGATCTTGGCAGGCACGGTCCCGAAGGATTTGTTCGCAAGCCACACCTGGCCGATCACTTCGGCGGCGGTGAGGTTGCTGTTGAAGCCTTGTTTACCGGTGGAGCAGAAGCTGCAGTCCAGGGCACAACCGGCTTGCGACGACACGCACAGGGTGCCGCGATCGTCGGTGGGAATGTAGACGGTTTCGACGCAGCTGCCAGAGGCAACGCGGATCACCCACTTGCGGGTGCCGTCTGCGGAAATGTCTTCGCTGACCACTTCCGGCGGGCGAATTTCGGCAACGGCCTCGAGCTTTTCACGCAAGACCTTGCCGACGTTCGTCATGGCGGCGAAATCATCGACGCCAAAGTGGTGAATCCATTTCATCACCTGACCGGCGCGGAAGCGCTTCTCTCCGATGGAATCGAAGAATTGTTCCATTTCCTGCAGGGTCAAACCCAGCAGGTTGATTTTGTCAGTCGATGTCGTCATGGATTCACCCTCACCCGTAAGCTTTCGCTTAGCGAGTGGTTACCTCGGTAGCAGCGAAGAAGTAAGCGATTTCGCGAGCGGCAGCAGCTTCGGAGTCCGAACCGTGAACGGCGTTGGCGTCGATGGACTCGGCGAAGTCGGCGCGGATGGTGCCGGCAGCTGCTTCTTTAGGGTTGGTAGCGCCCATCAGCTCACGGTTCTTGGCAATGGCGTTCTCGCCTTCCAGGACCTGAACGACAACCGGACCGGAAGTCATGAAGGCAACCAAGTCACCGAAGAAGCCGCGCTCGCTGTGCTCGGCGTAGAAGCCTTCGGCCTCGGCCTTGGACAGTTGCTTGATTTTCGAGGCAACGATTTTCAGGCCGGCTTCTTCGAAGCGAGTGGTGATCTTGCCGATGACGTTCTTGGCAACGGCGTCAGGCTTGATGATGGAGAAAGTACGTTGAACAGCCATGGAAAACTCCAGAATATGAGTGTTACGAAAAATTAAACCCGCGAATTATACGCGGGTTCCAAGGGATTGCCTAACCTGCGGTACGTGTTCAGTCGGCTTCGTCGATCCAGGCCGCCTGGATGGCCTCGAGCACCTTCTCGCCGGCGCGCGACGGATCGTCGCTGAAACCAGGCAATGCCACCACCCAACGGTGCAAATCGACAAAATTCACATAGCGAGGATCGACGTCCGGCTTGCTTTCTGCAAGCTCGATGGCGATATCAAGTACATCAATCCATTTCAGACTCATGTCCAGGACCTCAGTGCGGCGCTTCGGCAGCGTGGTTGAGCGAATACTTGGGGATCTCGATGGTGAGGTCCTGACCGGCTACCACCACCTGGCAACCCAGGCGCGACTGCGCTTCCAGGCCCCACGCCTTGTCCAGCATGTCTTCTTCGAGCTCGTCGGCTTCTTCGAGGGAATCGAAGCCCTTGCGCACGATGCAGTGGCACGTAGTGCAAGCCTTCACACCGCCGCAGGCGCTCTCCATCTCGATGTGATGGTCGTGGGCCAGCTCCAGGATGTTTGTGCCGGCAGGCACGTCCACGGTCAGCCCGTCCGGGCAGAACTTCTCATGCGGCAGGAATGTCACCAGCGGCATCGGTTACTCCTCGATCTCATTCAGGTTGCGCCCGGCCAGTGCGGCTTTGACCGTCGAATCAAGGCGTCGGGCGGCAAATGCGTCGGTCACCTGCGACAGACGCTTGGTCTGTTGCTCGATGGCAGCGCCATCGGTGCCCGCCAGCAAATCACGTAGTTCTTGCATCTGGAATTCAATGGCATGGCGCTCTTCTTCGCTGAGCAAGCGCTGACCATCGGCGTCCAGGGCGCCCTGCACCGCTTCGAGCAGCCGCTCGGCGTCCACCTGGTGCTCACGCAACTGGCGGGCCTGCTTGTCGATACCGGCATGCTCGAAAGAGTCCTTGAGCATGCGCGCGATTTCGCCATCGGTCAGGCCGTAGGACGGCTTGACCTGAATGCTGGCTTCCACGCCCGATGCCAGTTCGCGGGCAGCGACGCTGAGCAGGCCGTCGGCATCGACCTGGAAGGTGACGCGAATTTTCGCCGCCCCTGCCACCATGGCCGGGATGCCGCGCAGTTCAAAGCGCGCCAGTGACCGGCAATCGCTGATCAGTTCGCGCTCGCCCTGCAGCACATGGATCATCATGGCCGACTGGCCGTCTTTGTAGGTGGTGAATTCCTGAGCGCGCGCCACCGGGATGGTGGTGTTGCGCGGGATCACTTTCTCCATGAGCCCGCCCATGGTCTCAAGGCCCAGCGACAGTGGAATCACATCGAGTAGCAACAGCTCGCCGCCTTCGCGACGATTGCCGGCCAGGGTATCGGCCTGGATCGCGGCACCGATGGCCACGACCTGATCGGGGTCGATGGAGGTCAGCGGGCTACGACCGAACAGGCCACCGACGGCATCGCGAACACGAGGCACGCGCGTGGAGCCACCAACCATGACCACGGCGCTTACGTCCTCGAGCTCGACACCGCTGTCACGCACGGCACGGCGGCAGGCCTTGAGGCTGCGCGCCACCAGCGGCTCGATCATCGCATCGAAACCGGCACGGGTGAGCTCACCCTGCCAGGCGCCATGGGTGACGCTCACCACCTCGGCATCGGTCAACGCTTCCTTGGCGGCGCAAGCGGTCTGCAGCAGCGCACGCTGGGTAGCCGGATCAAGGTCGGAGGACAGGCCCGCCTGCTCGATGATCCAGCCTGCAATGGCGTGGTCGAAGTCATCGCCACCCAGGGCGGTATCGCCGCCGGTGGCCAGCACCTCGAACACCCCCGCCGTCAGGCGCAGGATGGAGATATCGAAGGTACCGCCACCCAGGTCGTAGATGGCGACCACGCCCTCGGCGTTCTGGTCAAGGCCATAGGCCACGGCGGCAGCAGTGGGCTCGTTGAGCAGACGCAGTACGTTCAGGCCAGCCAGGCGTGCCGCATCCTTGGTGGCTTGGCGCTGGGCGTCGTCGAAATAGGCTGGAACGGTGATCACCGCACCTACCAGTTCACCTCCCAACGTCGCCTCGGCACGCTCGCGCAGCACCTTGAGGATGTCTGCCGACACCTGCACCGGGCTCTTGGGGCCCTGTACCGTGTCGATGAAGGGCATGTGCGATTCGCCACCGACGAAGCGGTAGGGCAACTGCTCGCCCAACTGCTTGACGTCGGCCAGGCCGCGACCCATCAGGCGCTTGACCGACAGCACGGTGTTCAGTGGATCGCTGGAGGCGGCGTCACGCGCTGCTTGCCCGACGTCGCTGCCGCCAGCTTCGAGGTAACGCACCGCCGAAGGCAGAATCACATTACCTTGCGCATCGGGCAGGGGCTCGCTGACGCCACTGCGCAATGCAGCAACCAGAGAATTGGTGGTGCCCAGGTCAATCCCTACCGCCAGGCGGCGCTCATGGGGCTGGGGCGTTTGACCGGGTTCGGCAATCTGCAATAGGGCCATGCTTATCTGAATACCTTAGGTGCCATCACGGGCAGCACCGGGTTAATCGTCGAGGCGCTCTTCCAGTTGGCGCACTTCTTGGGCGAGCTTGTCGAGGAATTGCATGCGGCGCATCAGGCGTTCGGCCTGTTCACGCGCGTCGGCAACATCCCAGCAGGCGGCGAAAACCTCGTTGAGCGTGTCCTGAGCAGCCTTCAGGCGCTTCTTGAACACGGCCACGCCATCGAGGTCGGCTTCGTCCTGGAGGTCTTCGAGCTCTTCACGCCACTGCATCTGTTGCAACAGGAAATCCGGATCATGGACCGTGACCTCCTGCGGCACTTCGTGGCCACCGATCGCCAACAGGTAGCGCGCACGGCGTGGCGCACTGCGCAGCGTCTGGTAGGCGTCGTTGAGGGCAGCGGATTTCTCCAGCGCGGAGCGTTGCTCGCGCTCGGAGGCGTCGGCAAACCGATCAGGATGGACTTCGCGGGCCAGCTCGCGGTAGCGAGTGGCCAGCATCTCCAGGTCCAGTCGAAAACTCGGCTGCAAGTCAAACAGTGCAAAATGACAAGGAGTACCCACGGCCGGCCTCAGACGTTGAAGCTTTCGCCGCAGCCACACTCACCGCGCACGTTGGGGTTGTTGAACTTGAACCCTTCGTTCAACCCTTCCTTGACGAAGTCCAGCTCGGTGCCGTCAAGATAAACCAGGCTCTTGGGATCGATGATCACCTTGACGCCATGGTTCTCGAACACCTGGTCCTCGCCCGCCAGCTCGTCGACGAACTCCAGCACGTAGGCCAGGCCCGAGCAACCGGTGGTGCGTACGCCAAGGCGAATGCCTTCACCCTTGCCACGCCCTTCCAGGGAACGCCGCACATGGTTGGCGGCGGCTTCTGTCATGCTGATAGCCATGAGAACTCCTTACCTTGCAACGGGCGACGTTAGATCAAGCCTTTCTTCTGCTTGTAATCGCGAACAGCAGCCTTGATGGCATCTTCGGCGAGTACCGAGCAGTGGATCTTGACCGGCGGCAACGCCAGTTCTTCAGCCAGCTGCGTGTTCTTGATGGTCTCGGCTTCGTCCAGAGTCTTGCCCTTCATCCACTCGGTGGCCAGGGAGCTGGAAGCGATGGCCGAACCGCAGCCGTAGGTCTTGAACTTGGCGTCTTCGATCACGCCCTGCTCGTTGACCTTGATCTGCAGGCGCATCACGTCGCCACACGCCGGTGCGCCGACCATGCCGGTGCCGACATCCGGGTCCTCGGCATTCATCTTGCCGACGTTGCGCGGGTTTTCGTAGTGGTCGATGACCTTTTCACTGTATGCCATGGTGCAATTCCTTCCTCATCAGGGAGCCGCTCTTGCCGGCGACTGCTTAGTGGGCGGCCCACTCGATCTTGGAGATGTCGACGCCGTCTTTGTACATGTCCCAGAGTGGGGACAGTTCACGCAGCTTGTTCACGGCCTCGCAGACTTTCTGCGCGGCGTAGTCAACTTCTTCTTCGGTGGTGAAACGGCCGAAGGAGAAGCGGATGGAGCTGTGTGCCAGCTCGTCGTTACGGCCCAGTGCACGCAGCACGTAGGACGGCTCGAGCGAGGCGGAGGTGCACGCCGAGCCGGACGAGACGGCGATGTCCTTGAGCGACATCAGCAGCGATTCGCCCTCGACATAGTTGAAGCTCAGGTTCAGGTTGTGCGGCACGCGAGCAGTCAGGCTGCCGTTGACGTACAGCTCTTCGAGGCTGGAGACCTGCTTGAAGAAGCGGTCGCTCAAGGCCTTGATGCGTGCGTTTTCAGCCGCCATGTCCTGCTTGGCAATGGCGAATGCCTCGCCCATGCCGACAATCTGGTGAGTCGGCAGCGTACCCGAACGCATGCCGCGCTCATGACCGCCGCCGTGCATGGCTGCCTCAAGGCGTACCCGCGGCTTGCGGCTGACATAGAGCGCGCCGATCCCCTTGGGGCCGTAGACCTTGTGCGCGGAGAACGACATCAGGTCGACCTTGAGCTTCTGCAGGTCGATTTCGACCTTGCCGGCAGACTGAGCGGCATCGACATGGAACAGCACGCCGCGCGAACGGGTCAGTTCACCGATGGCGGCGATGTCGTTGATCGAGCCGACTTCGTTGTTCACGTGCATCAGCGACACCAGGATAGTGTCGTCACGCAGGACCGCCTCGACCATGGCCGGGGTGACGATGCCATCTTCGCCCGGCTCCAGGTAGGTGACCTCGAACCCCTCACGCTCGAGCTGGCGAGCGGTATCGAGTACCGCCTTGTGCTCGATCTTGGAGGTGATGATGTGCTTGCCCTTGGTCTGATAGAAGTGCGCAACACCCTTCAGGGCCAGGTTGTCGGACTCGGTGGCACCGCTGGTCCAGACGATTTCGCGCGGATCGGCATTGATCAGCTCAGCGACCTGACGGCGACCGTTCTCGACCGCTTCCTCGGCCTTCCAGCCAAACACATGGGAACGCGAAGCCGGGTTACCGAAGTTACCGTCGGCCGTCAGGCACTCGGCCATCTTCTGGGCTACGCGTGGATCGACCGGGGTGGTCGCGGAGTAATCGAGGTAGATCGGCAACTTCATTTTTCTCTCCTATCAGGCGGTGGCGTCGCTCGTCGTCCCGAAGGATCAATCGACGGCGGACGTCTCAATCTTGTCCAGCGGGGCAGACAGACCGGCGACGCGACGCAGGTCCTGGCGCTGGGCGACTTCCTGCACCTCGCGGCGCATGACGAGGTCGGCCAGACTGATGCCACTGAGGAACTCGTGGATCTGCTGACTGAGGTCGCACCACAGGTGGTGGGTCAGGCAGGTATCACCGGCATGGCAGTCCCCGAGCCCTTGGCAGCGGGTGGCATCGACCGATTCGTTGACCGCGTCGATGACCTGGGCGACCTGGATGGTTTCCATGCCGCGCGACAGCTGATAGCCGCCACCGGGGCCGCGAACACTGGAAACCAGGCTGCTGCGGCGCAGCTTGGCGAACAGCTGTTCCAGATAGGAAAGGGATATGCCCTGGCGCTCGGAGATGTCGGCCAAAGACACCGGCCCATGCTGCGCGTGCAACGCCAGGTCGAGCATGGCAGTCACGGCGTATCGGCCTTTGGTAGTCAGTCGCATGGCTATTGGGTACCACGGGAGTTACGGGATGTGTGCAAGTATGCGATTCCCGAGCATTTAAGTCAACTATTAGACCTAGTGCCTTAGTCGGGTTTGCATGAGGGGAGGCGGCCGCGATTGTAGCAGACACGGGGGCGATAACACACGCCCCTGTGCCAGACACCGCGCCTGGCGCGGCGGGATCAATGCGACTGGATGTCGCGCTTGGCCAACTGCGCCTGTTCGGTGAAGTCATCTTCTGGCAGTGCAGGAAGCTCCTTGGCACAGTAATCGCTGCCCATTCGCGTGAGCGCCCCGCACATACCCTCCAGGCGCTCATCGACGGCCTGCAGATGATCGAGCATCTGGCCAATGGCGCGGGCGACCGGGTCAGGCATATCGCCACTGACCCCATAGGCATCGAAACCGATCTTCTCGGCCATGGCCTTGCGCCGTGCCTCGACATCGCCCTGCTCGTCCTTGACGATGATGCGCCCGGGGATGCCGACAGCCGTCGCACCGGCGGGCACGGCCTTGGTCACGACCGCGTTGGAACCGATCTTGGCCCCAGCACCCACGGTGAATGGCCCCAGCACCTTCGCCCCTGCCCCGACCACCACGCCATCTTCGAGCGTTGGATGGCGCTTGCCTTTATTCCAGCTGGTGCCGCCCAGCGTTACGCCTTGGTAGAGCGTGACGTCGTCACCAATCTCGGCGGTTTCGCCAATGACGATGCCCATGCCGTGGTCGATGAAGAACCGCCGACCGATGGTGGCGCCCGGGTGAATCTCGATACCGGTCAACCAGCGACCGAAGTTGGACACCAAGCGTGCCAGCCACTTGAAATCCCGCCGCCACAGGGCATTGCCCAACCGGTGCAGCCAGATGGCATGCATGCCGGGGTAGCAGGTCAGCACCTCGAAAGCGTTGCGCGCCGCCGGGTCACGGTGGAATACACTTTGAATATCTTCACGCAGACGTTCCAGCATCTGTCAGTCCTTCCGTTTATGCGGCTCACCCCGGACCACCTTCTGGGTCTCGGTAAGAATGCCGCGCAAAATGCTCATTTCCGTGCGCTCCACTGCCACCCGACCGTATAGCCGGCGAAGCCGCGGCATCAGGTGCTTGGGCTTGTCGGGGTCAAGGAAGCCAATGCCAACCAGGGTTTTCTCCAGGTGGTCGTAGAACAGCTCCATCTCATCCATGGTCGCCAAGGCATCGGCGTCGGGCTTCTCGACCTGGGCCGGCGAGCGGTCGGTCGCAAGGCTGGCCAGGCGCACTTCATAGGCAAGCACCTGAACGGCGGCGGCCAGGTTCAGCGAACTGAATTCCGGGTTGGACGGAATATGCACATGGAAGTGACATCGCTGTAGCTCTTCGTTGGTCAGCCCGGCATGCTCGCGCCCGAACACCAGGGCGATCTGCTCGCCCCCGGCGGCGTGCTGCACTGCCTTGTCGCCGCACTCACGAGGGCCGATGAGCGGCCATGGGATGCTGCGCTCGCGTGCGCTGGTGCCCATCACCAGGTTGCAGCCGACCAGCGCCTGCTCCAGGCTGTCGACAACGACGGCGTCATTGAGCACATCGTCCGCGCCGGAGGCGCGAGCACTGGCCTCTTCGGCAGGAAACTGCCTGGGCTGCACCAGCACCAGACGCGACAAGCCCATGTTCTTCATGGCGCGCGCAGCGCCGCCGATATTGCCGGGGTGGCTGGTATTGACCAGCACGACACGAATATTCTGCAGCAAGGTCTCGTGCTCACAGTGGCGGAAATCAGGGCCTGGAATCTTACAGAACCGACAGGCGTAACGCCACGCACGCGAATGCGCACTTCTGCCGCCCTATTTTTCTGATAGAATGTTCGGCTTTCTTCTTTAACATCTCCAGGTGACCCGCCCATGCAGCCTATGCTGAATATCGCCCTGCGCGCCGCTCGCAGCGCCAGTGAACTGATCTTCCGCTCCATCGAACGCCTGGATAGCATCAAGGTCGATGAGAAAGAGGCCAAGGACTACGTTTCCGAAGTCGATCGTGCCGCCGAACAGAGCATCGTCAATGCTCTGCGCAAGGCCTACCCGAACCACTCCATCCTGGGCGAGGAAACCGGCCTGCACGCCGGCTCCGGCGAAGAAGGCAAGGACTACCTGTGGGTCATCGACCCGCTGGACGGCACCACCAACTTCCTGCGCGGCATCCCGCACTTCGCCGTCAGCATCGCCTGCAAGTACCGTGGCCGCCTCGAACACGCCGTGATCGTCGACCCGGTTCGCCAGGAAGAATTCACCGCCAGCCGTGGCCGTGGCGCCCAGCTCAATGGTCGCCGCCTGCGCGTCAGCTCGCGTACCAGCCTGGACGGCGCCCTGCTGGGCACCGGCTTCCCGTTCCGGGACAATCAGATGGCCGACCTGGACAACTACCTGGGCATGTTCCGTAGCCTGATCGGCCAGACCGCCGGCATCCGCCGCGCTGGCTCAGCGAGCCTGGACCTGGCCTATGTTGCCGCAGGCCGTTTCGATGCATTCTGGGAGTCGGGCCTTTCCGAATGGGACATGGCCGCAGGCGTGCTCCTGATTCAGGAAGCGGGCGGCCTGGTGAGCGACTTCAATGGCGGCCATGACTTCCTCGACAAAGGTCACATCGTCGCCGGCAACATCAAGTGCTTCAAGGCAGTACTGACTGCCATCCAACCGCACCTGCCAGAAAGCATGAAGCGTTGAACATTTGACGCAGGAAAACAAAAGCACCCCTCGGGGTGCTTTTTTCATGCCTGCAAGCCATGCATCAGTGGCGCCGGCACAGGGCCAACGCCGGCAGCAAGATCACTGACCCGCGTCGCTGAGAATCAACTTGCCGTTCTTGTCCACCGGAATGGTGGGCCCTGGCTCACGATTCATTTTCACCTGGCCGACCTGATCGCCGATGGTGTACTTGACGTTGTAGCCCACCACTTTTTCACTGACGTCATTGACCGTGTTGCAGCGGGTCTGGGTCGTGGTATAGGTGTCACGCTGCTGCATGCCCTCCTGCACCTTGTTGCCCGCATAACCACCCCCCACCGCACCGGCCACGGTCGCGATTTTCTTGCCGGTGCCGCCGCCGATCTGGTTGCCCAACAGGCCACCGGCCAGCGCGCCGACCACGGTGCCGGCGATTTGATGCTGATCCTTGACTGGCGCTTGGCGAGTAACGGTCACGTCCTTGCACACTTCGCGCGGGATCTTGACCTGC
The DNA here is from genome assembly GCF_043104335.1 of Pseudomonas sp. WSY_20. Lineage (NCBI taxonomy): Bacteria > Pseudomonadati > Pseudomonadota > Gammaproteobacteria > Pseudomonadales > Pseudomonadaceae > Pseudomonas > Pseudomonas sp. WSY_20. The sequence goes on along the minus strand of NZ_JBICKP010000014.1, from coordinate 21,525 downwards.
TGCTTGATCGGCTGCACGTCGGTGACCTGAGCATACTCAGGCCCTTTGTTCACCAAGCTGTAGGTCGCCACAGCACCTCCGGCAGTGACACCGACAGCACCTAGCACCGCACCCACCAGCATTGATTTATTCACGTGAACCTCCTGATCGTACATACGGGACTTGGCCCGCTTTCTCCTTGCCTTGGAGCAAAAAAAAGGGCGCGAGTTCAACACTCGCGCCCTTTCGTCCGCCAAGCGGAGCGTCAGTGGGTCATGGACGGTCGTCCACACCCTCGGTCTTGGCCGGCGGAATCAGGTCTTCGCTGTTCAGGTTGAGCCAGATCAGCACCACGTTGGCGATATAGATCGACGAGTAGGTACCGGCCATGACGCCGATGAACAGTGCCAGCGAGAAGCCAAACAGGTTGTCACCGCCGAAGAACAGCAAGGCAGCAATGGCCAGCAAGGTGGACACCGAAGTCGCCACGGTACGCAGCAACGTCTGGGTGGTGGAGACGTTGATGTTTTCGATCAGAGACGCCTTGCGCATGACCCGGAAGTTCTCGCGCACCCGGTCGAACACGACGATGGTGTCGTTGAGCGAGTAGCCGATAATGGCCAGCACCGCCGCCAGCACCGTCAGGTCGAAGGTGATCTGGAAGAACGACAGAATGCCCAGGGTCACGATCACGTCGTGGATCAGCGAGATGATGGCCCCCACAGCGAATTTCCACTGGAAGCGGAACGCCAGGTAGATAAGGATGCCACCCAGCGCCAGGAGCATGCCCATGCCGCCCTGGTCACGCAGCTCTTCACCCACTTGCGGGCCGACGAACTCAACACGCTTGACGGTGGCAGGGTTGTCACCGCCTGCCTTCTGCAGGGCCGCGGCTACCTTGTTGCCCAGCTGCGGGTCGTCACCCGGCATGCGCACGAGCAGGTCGGTGGTGGCACCGAAGCTCTGCACCACTGCTTCGTGGAAACCCGACTCGACCAGCTCGGCCCGCACCGCCTTGAGATCGGCCGGGCGCTCGTAGGTCAGCTCGATCAACGTGCCGCCGGTGAAGTCCAGGCCAAAGTTCAGGCCCTTTTGCCACCAGCTGAACAGGGCCAGCACGGTGAGCAGTACGGTGACGCCGAAGGCGACATTGCGTACGCCCATGAAATTGATGGTTTTCATCGCAGCTCCCTCAAACCCACAGCTTCTTGATGTCACGCCCGCCACAGGTCAGGTTGACCATTGCGCGGGTCACCATGACGGCGGTGAACATCGAGGTGAAAATCCCGAGGGACATGGTGACCGCAAAGCCCTTGACCGGGCCGGTACCCATGGCGAACAGGATACCGCCGACCAGCAGGCTGGTCAGGTTGGCGTCGATGATCGCGGTATAGGCGCGGTTGAAACCTTCATGGATGGCGCGCTGCACCGACATGCCGGCTTTGAGCTCTTCGCGGATACGCGAGAAGATCAGTACGTTGGCGTCCACCGCCATACCCATGGTCAGTACGATACCGGCAATACCCGGCAGGGTAAGGGTGGCGCCAAGCAACGACATCAGGGCCAGCAGCAGCACCATGTTACCCGCCAGGGCGATGGTGGCTATGACACCGAAGCCGCGGTAGATGGCAATGATGAACAGCGAGACGAACAGCATACCCCACAGCGAGGCGTCGATGCCCTTGGTGATGTTGTCGGCACCCAGGCTTGGGCCGATGGTACGCTCTTCGGCAAAGTACATCGGTGCGGCCAGGCCACCAGCACGCAGCAGCAGGGCCAGCTCGGACGATTCGCCCTGGCCGTTCAGCCCCGTGATACGGAACTGGCTACCCAGCGGCGACTGGATGGTCGCCAGGCTGATGATCTTCTTCTCTTCCTGGAAGCTCTGGACCGCAACGTCCTTCTCGACACCGTCGACCGTCTGCTTCACGTAGCGCGTGACAGGCTTCTGCTCGATGAAGATCACCGCCATGCTGCGACCGACGTTGCTGCGGGTAGCGCGGCTCATCAGTTCGCCGCCATGCCCGTCCAAACGAATGTTCACCTGCGGGCGGCCATGCTCATCGAAGCTGGCCTGGGCGTCGGTCACCTGGTCACCGGTGATGATCAGGCCACGCTCGACGGGCGCCGAACGCCCCCCTTCACGGAACTCGAACACTTCGGTGGTGGCTTTGGACGCGCCCGGCTCGGCACCGAAACGGAACTCCAGGTTCGCCGTCTTGCCCAGGATACGCTTGGCTTCGGCAGTGTCCTGCACACCCGGCAGCTCGACCACGATGCGGTTGGCGCCCTGGCGCTGCACCAGTGGCTCGGCGACGCCCAGCTCGTTGACACGGTTGCGCACGGTGGTGAGGTTCTGCTTGATCGAGTATTCGCGAATCTCGGCCACTTTCGCCTGAGACAGCGCCAGACGCAGCACGGCGAGGTCGTTGCGCTCGGTGGTGGTCAGGTCGAAATCGTTGAAATTCTTGCGGATCAGGGCGCGTGCCTGTTCGCGTGTAGCATTGTCAGCAAAGCCGAGCATGATGCCGCCGTCCTGCTGCGGCAGGCTGCGGTAGCGGACCCGCTCCTTGCGCAGCAAGGTCTTGACCTCGCCTTCGTAGACTTTCATGCGGGCGCTCATGGCCTTGTCCATGTCCACTTCAAGCAGGAAGTGCACGCCACCGGACAGGTCCAGGCCCAGCTTCATGGGGCTGGCACCCAGGTTGCGCAACCACTGCGGGGTGGTTTGTGCCAGGTTCAGCGCCACGACATAGTCATCGCCCAGCGCCTTGCGCACCACATCCTTGGCGGGCAGCTGGTCTTCCTGATTGGTCAGACGAATCAGGCCACTGCCCTTCTCACCCAGGCTCACGCCTTTGACTGCGATGTTCGCCTCGACCAGCGCCTTGCTGACGCGATCGAGATCGGCCTGGTTGACCTGCAGCGCCGAGCTGGCACCGCTGATCTGCACGGCCGGGTCATCCGGGTAGAGGTTGGGAGCGGAATAAATGAAACCGATCGCCAGCACCAGCAGGATCAGTGCGTATTTCCACAGAGGGTATTTGTTCAGCATCACGCCGCCCGTTCAAGACGCGGGGCGCGTTGCGCGCCCCGACTGGAAAAATGAAACCGGTAACTCAGATAGCCTTGAGCGTACCTTTTGGCAGGGTCGCGGCAATGGCGCCCTTCTGGAACTTCAGCTCGACAGTGTCGGACACTTCCAGCACCACGAAATCATCGGCCACTTTGACGATCTTGCCGGCGATACCGCCGTTGGTGACAACTTCGTCACCTTTTTGCAAGTTGCCCAGCAGGTTCTTCTGCTCTTTGGCGCGCTTGGCCTGTGGACGCCAGATCATCAGGTAGAAGATGACCAGGAAACCAACCAGGAAAATCCACTCGAAACCAGTACCGGCGGGGCCGGCGGCAGGGGCTGCAGCGTCCGCGTATGCGGCGGGGATCAAGAAGCTCATGGGTGCACTCCTAATGCAAATATTTTAATAATGGATGCAGACAGTCAGTCCAAGGGCGGTACAACAAGCCCGCGCTTGGCGTAGAAGGCGTCGACGAAGGCGGCCAATTTACCTTGTTGAATAGCCTCGCGTAAACCGGCCATCAAGCGCTGGTAATGGCGCAAGTTATGGATGGTATTCAACATGCTGCTGAGCATTTCGCCGCACTTGTCCAGGTGATGCAGATAGGCGCGGGAGAAGTTGCTGCAGGTGTAGCAGTCACAGGTCGGATCCAGTGGCGATTCATCATGGCGATGGAACGCGTTGCGGATCTTGATCACCCCCGTGTCGACGAACAGGTGGCCGTTGCGCGCATTGCGCGTAGGCATCACGCAGTCGAACATGTCGACGCCGCGGCGCACACCCTCAACGAGATCCTCTGGTTTGCCTACCCCCATAAGGTAACGAGGTTTGTCAGCCGGCATTTGCCCTGGCAAGTAGTCCAGCACCTTGATCATCTCGTGCTTGGGCTCACCCACCGACAGGCCGCCAATGGCCAGGCCGTCGAAGCCGATGTTCTCGAGCCCCTCCAGCGAGCGCATGCGCAGGTCCTGGTACATGCCGCCCTGAACGATGCCGAACAGCGCGGCGGTGTTGTCGGCATGGGCGTTCTTCGAGCGCTGGGCCCAGCGTAGCGACAGCTCCATGGAGGTACGAGCGATGTCGTGCTCGGCAGGGTACGGGGTGCACTCGTCGAAGATCATCACCACGTCCGAGCCCAGGTCGCGTTGCACCTGCATGGATTCCTCCGGGCCCATGAACACCTTGGAGCCGTCCACGGGAGAGGCGAAGGTCACGCCTTCTTCCTTGATCTTGCGCATGGCGCCCAGGCTGAAGACCTGGAAGCCACCGGAATCGGTAAGAATCGGGCCTTTCCACTGCATGAAATCGTGCAGGCCGTTGTGCTTCTTGATTACCTCGGTGCCTGGGCGCAGCCACAGGTGGAAGGTGTTGCCCAGGATCATCTCGGCGCCAATGGCCTCGATGTCACGGGGCAGCATGCCCTTGACCGTGCCATAGGTGCCCACCGGCATGAACGCCGGGGTTTCGACCGTGCCACGGGGGAAGGTGATGCGGCCACGACGGGCCTTGCCGTCGGTGGCCAGCAGTTCGAAGGACATTCGGCAGGTGCGACTCATGCTTGCTCCTCGGGGCCGCGAGGCGCCGGATTGCGGGTGATGAACATGGCATCACCGTAACTGAAGAAGCGGTACCCCTGCTCGACCGCCGCCGCGTAGGCATCCATGGTCTCGGGGTAACCGGCGAAGGCCGAGACCAGCATCAGCAGCGTGGACTCGGGCAGGTGGAAGTTGGTGACCAGCGCATCGACCACGTGGAACGGGCGACCGGGGTAGATGAAGATATCGGTGTCACCGCTGAAGGGCTTGAGCTGGCCATCACGGGCGGCGCTTTCGAGCGACCGCACACTGGTGGTGCCCACGGCGATCACACGCCCGCCACGGGCGCGGCAGGCCTCGATGGCGTCGACCACAGACTGGCTCACTTCGAGCCATTCCTTATGCATGTGGTGGTCTTCGATCTTGTCGACCCGCACTGGCTGGAATGTGCCTGCCCCCACGTGGAGGGTGACGAACGCCTGCTCTACCCCCTTGGCGGCGATCTGCTCGAGCAGTGCTTCGTCGAAATGCAGGCCCGCCGTGGGGGCGGCGACAGCACCTGCCTTTTCGGCGTAGACCGTCTGGTAGCGCTCCCGGTCGGCGCCTTCGTCAGGGCGATCGATGTAGGGCGGCAGCGGCATGTGACCAACCCGGTCGAGCAGCGGCAACACCTCTTCGGTGAAACGCAGCTCGAACAAGGTGTCATGGCGCGCGACCATTTCAGCTTCACCACCACCGTCCACGAGAATGACCGTGCCCACTTTGGGCGCCTTGCTCGCCCGCACGTGAGCCAGCACGCGATGGCTGTCGAGCACGCGCTCGACCAGCATTTCAAGCTTGCCCCCGGACGCCTTCTGGCCGAACAGCCGTGCCGGAATGACCCGGGTGTTGTTGAACACCATCAGGTCGCCAGGGCGCAGGTAGCCGAGCAGATCGGGGAATTGTCGGTGCTCGAGTGCACCGCTTGGCCCATCGAGCACCAGCAGGCGGCTGCCATGGCGCTCGGCCAATGGATGGCGGGCGATCAGGGAATCGGGAAGTTCGAAGGAGAAATCGGCAACGCGCATGATGATGTTCGGTTCGGCAGGGCCGGGAAGTTTAGCCCAAGGAATGAAAATTGACCATGAAAGACGATTGACCGACCGACGGCACCTCTCTATACTGCGCGCCACGCCCTGATGGCGGAATTGGTAGACGCGGCGGATTCAAAATCCGTTTTCGAAAGGAGTGGGAGTTCGAGTCTCCCTCGGGGCACCATCATTTTCCTTGTAAATCAAGGACTTAGAGAAGGGGTAGAAAGAAATTTCTACCCCTTTTTCTATCCAAAAAATCTACCCTTCTCAAACCCATTTCCCTCGGAAAATGCGGCTCCAAGCATCACACCACGCGAAACCAAGATCATACACTCACAAAAAAGTCAATAGATTTTATGGATACTCAAAAACCTTCGCTTCTCCGGCAAGGTCGATTTTTGTGGTTGAACTTGTTCAAGCATGAAAATTGAGCACATATAAATCTTATATAAAAGCACCGATTAAGGTCTAACCCTAAGCTTTAAAATTTGTGAATTATTGTCCGACCTTAAATATATTTTCAATTTACTATTGACACGATATTTTGTTGAATTTAAGCCATTAATTGACGGTCATAAAAATAAAAAACTCAAAAAAATTCATAGAAAAATTAAAATAATATCGGACTCAATTTTCAACCAACTAACGGAATCGGACAAAATACGCAACGTTTTTTATTCTCGGTACTGTTATACACGAAAGAAATTTCAGGCTCTAAAAAGGGCGATTCTATGAGTTTTATTTTTTGGAAAAATTACTGGCCTTCGACGCGTTCCGCCTTATTGGCGAACTTGGTTCGCAATATCCAGATGGTTTTATACGTTCTTAAATGTGCATTTCAACGTGGATGTGAGATTTTAGGTATATGACTATCAACCTGTTGCACATCGCTTGAATTTGACCCATTTAAATCATCGCAGCAGAAAATTTGAAGGGGTTAGGGGTTAGGTCATGCGGGTGTGGGTGTGTACGTGTACGTGTACATGTACGTGTCTTGAAAACCCTAAGGGGTTTCCGCTTTTAAAGCTTTACCAGCTAAGCTCTTTCAGGCATAGCTGGTCTTCCTTGTTTAAGAGTTAAAAACAAGTTTCGCTCGCCTGAAATTTTCAGGGTCTAAATCAGTAATACTCAGTTTAGACTTTGAACACTTAATGGTTGTATTAGCACCACACCGGAACCCTGTTCAACATATATCTCTATATGGCTGGCGGGTTGAGAAATTTCCAGTATCCCCGTTTTATTTCTCTTCGCTTGAACAACGAAACAATCACCTATATCTCCTACATTGTTCAAGGCGTGAATACTGAATTTCTTATAGTTATGGAATTTTTAAGGCAAGAGAGACTTGAAGAGTTAAAATTATATGTTATAACTTTAATTACAAGTTGAAACTGCCGCAATCAGCATCAACGCCGAACCCTGAATACTAACCATATTCGGGGTTCACTTATTTATGTTTTAGCATTTCTATTCTAAAAGTCAAATTATAGTCCGTCTAAATGCTAATACGGTTGTATCTAATTTTTCTTTTGCTTTTCACATCTGCGTTCTTCAACTCTCCATCAATTGGAGCACCTGAACCATCATCATCAATTAGCTTTTGAACATAAGCCGAACATATTTCACGCTCATGGTTATCTAATTGATTAACCTTCTCCGTGATATCATCATACAGAGCCGCGTCTGGAATAATATTTTCGTTATCTTCTAAAACGTCTTGAGCGTGCCTTAAGATTTCAATCCTCTTGTAGTCCGTATGTTTGCCAATAAGGCTTTCAATAAAATTATGGAAATCAGTTTCTACATCTGCAATATGTGCAGCTTCAACTTTTTCTTGATGCTCTGGTGTTGATTGCAATTCGTCAACCCTGTCACTCAATAGATGATTGAATTCTTCTTTCCAAGCTCGACCAGCATTAGCATATGCCGTTGCTATTTCGATATTGATATTAGCGAACTCATCTTGTTCAGATGTTCGTGCATTTTCCATGTTTGAACCAAAGCAGATGCGGCAAGTGATGCTGCCGTGCGTGATGCAAAGCATGCCTGTTGTGACTTTTGACAAAATTTCTTTAAAGCTATCCGCTGGTGATGTTTTGTCACTGAACTCGTCTTCCAACTCATCAAATAAGCTATCGAAATTGCTTTCCTGTTCAACTTGCTTGATAGGCTCTTGTAGCTTCTCTGGTGTGTTTTGAACAGGCATCGGCATGACTGGTGGAGCAATGACAGGCTCAACTGGTTTAGGCTCTTCTACGGCTTCCTTGGCCTGCCATTTCTGAGCTTGCAATTCATAGTCAACTTTTCTTTGCTCAAGCTCTTTCAAGTCTTGTTGAGTGGGTTTATATCCTGACAATGTGAAGCCTTTGGCTTCAAGATTCATCATCTTGAACTCCATCCACATTTTCTTTTTTGCGTAGTCTGGTCCGCTGACATACAGTGGTCCCGGCTTCTTCATGTCAGTTGTAAGACGTTGAAGCCCAGCCTTTATACTGTCTCTTGATAAGTCTTGAAATGTAACTTTTGAAGGGTCTTTATGATATTCAAAAGCCTTCTGGCTGGTAGAGCTTTTAAAGAAATGCTCCACATTGTTGCCGGATTCTTGATATGTAAATTTATTTTCAAGGACCGTTTTGTATTTATTCTTTTTAAGAAACTCAACATCTTCATTTGTAGAAAGGTTTAATTCATCATTGTATCTACGAGATTTTTTTGAATAGTGCTCCATCAATTGACTGAATTGATGCTGCTCTTGAAGCTTGTTTTTTAGCTTCGAGTATTGAATACCCAACTCACTAGCCTTGAATGCTTGGCCTTCTTTTTCTAATGAATAGGCGTTTTGTCCATTCGGGATAATATCAAAGCCTTGCTCGTGTAGGTTAGCAAGGAAAGCAGTAGTTGTGAGTGCATCTTTAAAAGCAATTTCAATTTCTTCTTTGAATGCTTTCTTGTGGGATTTTATACCTCTCACTTCAAGAGATTTTTCGTTGCTGCTCTCTGGCGGCTTTGTTTTTAAGTCAGGATTTAAAGATTTTCTGTTAGTGACTTGAAATAGTCCGTACTTCTTTTCGAGCTCGGTTAGCTTCTGCTCTATGATTAGATAATCATCAACCTGATTATATATTTTATTGTTAAAGTCTCTGGGTGCCCAAATAAAGTGAACGTGAATTTGTTCAGTGTCTGTATGAACAGCAAAAGCATGCTCACGGCTTAATCCGTGAGTAACTGAATAAAGTTCTTTTGCTATGGCAAGGGCTTGTTCTGGTGTAATTTTGTCGGATGGGTCAAATGATACCATTTCGTGAAAGCTGGTATTTTGTTGTTTACCCCTGCAAGCTTTGTCGAGTTTCTTTGCTAAAAACTCGATAAACTCCTGAGTTGTTCCTGTTTGAAGTCTGTTGCTATCTACAAGAGTGGCTTTCTTCAACGCATATCCAAGGGTATTCTGGGTTTCTCCTTTACTTTTCTGCGTGCTGAGTTTTTTTCTAATCATGTTGTCCTTGTGGTAGTTGTTATTTCTTCTTTTGTCTCACGCTCCGTTACTGCTGCATAAACTGCACTCAACAACCTTTTCATTTCTTCAAAGCTTTTTGTATCTATGTTTTTTTGACTGTTAAGCTGCTTAGCAATTTGATTTAAATTATTACCCATGTTTTCAAGATGTTTCACGATATAGTGTATATTTCTATTTAGGTCGGGGTTATTCACCTCGATGATTTTGCAGCCATCAATTCCTATTTTTTCAATGTATTTAGCTTGGCTAATATCTAACGCCTTCGCATTAGCTACAATTTTATCTTTTGCCTCTTTTGAAATCCTAATATTGAGCTGCTCACCGCTTCTTTTCTTTTTGCTCATAGTTACCCTCGTAGTTGGTTTGTGTTTTTTCTGGAATGTCCGAAGGCATTTCAGCTACCTGCTTTTGATTTTATTTTCAAACGAAGTGCAGAAAATCGAGCAGGGAAGTAAGTGAAAAATGTCGAAGACTTTTGAACGGTAGGAGAAAAACGAAGTTTTTATCCTATACATTCCCATTGCTCGCCTTCTTTTTATTGACTTAATATTATTACGCTAACTCAAGTTTAAAAGATTTCAATAGTGTATAGGAACAATAGGCGTTGATGACATGCCTAGGAAGCTACCTAGGACAATGCTTAGGACAGGTATAGGAAATACATAGAAATAAAAAGGCCACCTGATTAGGTAGCCCTTTCACCAAATGATATCAAGCAGCACTGAGAGGACTGAATAGTGTTTGGGCAACCATTAGAAAACCATGCCGCTGTCACTTGCTGACTTCAATCGTTCACCGTGAGGACTTTTATTGAACTGCTGAACCTTCTTATAGGTCATCAACTTCTTAGGACTATCCGCATCGTATTTGCTAGAGAAAGCTTGAAACTCGTTTTCGCCTACGGTTTTGATATGAAGCTGGAGTTCGGGGCTTTCCATTCCGTAGAGTTCAACAAAGCCGGTAATTTCACTCTCTCTGGCAATCATGATTGCTTCTTTACTCACTTGGTCGTAAGTATAAAAGGTTGCCTTAACCATGATGGCATTGCCCAATGAGGTGTCAGCTCGACCAAAATATTTATTATCATAAGCTTCAAAGACTACTCCGCCATTCATTTCCTTAGTCTGGCCAAGCCATTTGTAGCCCTCAATGACCTTAGCTACTGACTTAATAGGACCGGAATATTCAACGCTAGTCCTATCGTGGTCAAGCTCTACTCGTTCATATGCTTGTGCGGTAGATGCCAATGATGAAGCGGACAAAATTACTGAAAAGCACAATCCGATGGTCTTTTTCATTATTAAACTAAGCCTTCCTCAAAAAAAAGTTCCGTCTTCTTCTGCCGACTTTAGTCTTTCACCATAGGGGCTTTTATTGAACTGTTGGACTTTTTTGTAGGTCATCAACTTTTTGGGATTATCAAAGTCATATTTACTGGAAAAAGCTTGGAACTCATTTTCACCTACGGTTTTGATATGCATCTGCAATTCTGGGCTTTCCATTCCGTACAGTTCAACAAAGCCGGTAATTTCACTCTGCCTACCAATCATGATGGCCTCTTTACTTACTTGGTCGTAAGTATAGAAGGTGGCCTTTACCATGATGGCATCTCCCAATGAGGTGTCAGCTCGACCGAAATATTTATTATCATATGCTTCAAAGACTACGCCACCATTCATTTCCTTGGTCTGGCCGAGCCATTTGTAGCCCTCAATGACCTTAGCTACTGACTTAATAGGGCCGGAATATTCAACGCTAGTCCTATCGTGTTCAAGCTCTACTCTTTCGTAAGCCTGAACGGTAGATGCTAAGGATGATGCGGCCAGAACTACTGAAAAACACAATCCGATGGTTTTCTTCATCTCTCTTCCTTGCCATTCAATGAAAATCGGTAAGCCATCACTATGCTACCACAAGGAAAGATTCTAACTCCAGCGTGAAATTTAGACTGAAAACTTGTATTTCAAATTTTCAACAGCTTTCAATTTGGCGGCTGGCGTCGGACCTTCGGAGTATCTATCAAAGGTCATTCTTAGCAGCCCATCTGCTTTGTGACCTACCAAAGATATGATGACAAGGTTCTTAACGTCAGCACGTTCTAACGTTGTGATTACAGTTTTCCGTATGCTGTGGAAAACGCATCGCTTATCAAAGCCAAGCTCTGTTTTGAATACCGAAAACTGATTACCTAAGCCTTTAGATTTAGTTTCATACTTTCCGCCTTTGCTTGTTTTCAACAAATAGCCATCGACCGACGAACTTACAAGCCGCTTTACAGTTTTCATAAGAGCCGGATGAATTGGAACAAAACGAACGGACGCTTGCGTTTTGCCTTCTGTGATGTGGAAACAATCAACGCCATCTTCCCTAACAACTGACGATGTTTTTAAACGGCAAATTTCTTCAATCCTTGCCCCAGTATAAGCTGCTATCTCAATCAAGTCGGCTAGCTGACGCTTACCTTTTTCGACTGCTTTACTATGCAACATGTTAACTTCATCAGCCGTGAATGCTCGTCTTTCGTCCTCTTTGAGCGTTCCACGTCTGACCTGACTTAACTCATGACTCTTAAAAGGGTTGATTGGGTAACGCTCTTTGAATGGCGGTTCTTTTTTTATCAAGAAATTATAGAAGGCATTAAACGAAAACAGATACTGTTTCTTGGTCTTCGGCTCGAGATTTTTTGATATCAAGAATGCAGCAACTGCTTCATAGTCTAGAAGCAAGTTTTCCGATTTTAAAAAAGCATCAAGAGCCTTAATCCTCTTAATATGTCTATCAACGGTATTCAAGTCAACTTTACGTTGATTTAGTTCATAGTTATAGAAAGCATCAAGGCGACTTTTAAAAAATGGGGTTTTGGGTGAGTAATCTGAGCGACCAGCAGCAATATCAATTGCTTCATTAACAAGGTCGATGCTCAGCTTTTTGTCATGTGCATATTGGATGACTTCAAAACCCATTTTTGTTTCGTTGGTGGCGGGTTTTCCTTGAACTTTATCAAGATTTATTGCCCGTTGATGCTTTTCAACTATTTGAAGAACATCATCACGGAAATTACCAATTTCACCGTTACGGGCTTTTTCAATTTCGGCTTTCCATTGATGCAACCATCTTAATTTAAGAACATGGGCTTCCGAGCGGTTGCCGGTTTTGAGACTTTTAGTCAGAACCTTACGCCCGGCGAAGGCTTCCCGTGCTGCTTCTGGAACGTCCAGACGGACGTGGTAGGTGCCAGATTTCAGGACTAAAAAATCGGTCATAGCAGCAGCCCTTGGCTAGTGATTTCTACCCAAAATTCTATCCAAAATTTCTACCCAAAGCCACTGTAAGCCTTTAAACACGCGGCCTTACTGGCTTGCAGCATGATTATGAGGGAGTTCGAGTCTCCCTCGGGGCACCAAATCCGAAAAGCCGACCTTAAATGGTCGGCTTTTTTTTGCGCCGTGAAAACCGCTCAGTGCATCACATTTGCCTGGCGTCAGCCTATTGATTCGCTGGTGCCTGAACATGAAGCAATGCTATTGGCCAGTGGCCATACCCTCCGCCTACTCTCATTTCGTCGGATAACAACCGAACGCATTGCCTAACTGATGGCATTTAGCCATAGTGCGACTCCCCTCAACCCCCTCCTCTTGTGTGATCAATGAAAACAACCGCGCCCTGTATGGCGGCAATGATGCTGCTGAGTGGGTGCAATGGAGTGCCAACGTCCTACGTTTCAGACCCGGTCTACAGTCAAGCTTTCGTGGTGACGTCCGGAGCGCCGCTGCCCATGCTGCTGATGGCAAGCGCCATCCAGTGGAATGCGGATTATGCAGTCACCGCCAAACACACCCCTTTCCTGCGCAACGTGGTCCATGAAGGCCTGGGCGATGTGGTGTTCTTCAAGCACAAGGCCAGTGAAATACCGCGTTGGCGTCAATATGTGCCTGGAGAAGCGGTGACGGCGGTGGGTTACAACAGCTTGATGATGCCCGTGCAGGGCAAGGGCCACGCGCTCTCGTCACTGGTCCGGCTCGATGGCACCCCTGGCAGCGTGTTCTATTCGGTGCACGACGGGCCGATCACCAAGGGGATGTCTGGCGGCCCGGTATTCGCCGATGACGGTAACGTGGTAGGCATCAACATCGCCATCATCCCCACCAGCGGCATTGATGCCGTCAGGCGACCGGATCTGGTGGGCAAGGACCGGGTCAGTGTGTTCATGTCCTTCAGCGAGATCGACAAGGAGTGGCGGCGCTACCAGTACATGCTGGCGCGCAAGTCCAAGCCTCAGGCCCCAACGTCGGTCAAAGGCTTTGTGGCTGTGGCTGCAAAACCCTGATCAGGCGGGTTCAGAGGCCTGGGGCGCCAGGACGATGCAATTTCGCCCGGCGCGCTTGGCGGCATACAACGCCATATCGGCGGCATGCAGCCAGGCTTGGGCATCGGTAATACCTGCATGGTAAGGGGCGATACCGATGCTCAGGCTCAAGTTAAGGTGCGGCAGCGCTGGGTCGCGGAACGCCTCCACGGCCAGGCGCAGCCGCTCAAGCACTTCCCTTGCCTGCCCTGGCGTCGTGTCAGGCAGCATCACGCAGAATTCGTCCCCGCCATAGCGCGCCGCAGGGTCATGCTTGCGCAAGTGCAAGGAAAGCGTGGCACTGATCACCCGCAGGATATTGTCACCCACCTGATGGCCATGACGGTCATTGATCTGCTTGAAGTGGTCGACGTCGATCAGGGCAAGGCAACTGCTCCCTGTGCTAGCTCGGCAACGTGCAAATTCGCCCAGCAGCAGTTCCTGCCACGCCCCGTGATTGCGCAAGCCCGTGAGGCTGTCGGTCTGGCTCAGGCGGGCCAGTGCACGTTTATGCTGGCCCAACTGGACGGTCACCTGATAGCAGATCATGCCGATGGCCATGGGGTAGATCAGCAGGATCGGCAGGCACGCCAGCATCTGCGCCTGCGTGGTGGCCGGAAAAAGCGGCGGCGCGAACAGCCATAGGCCCAGGGCGATGCCGACACCCTGGGCAAGTACCGTTTTCATGAATAGGGGCCAGCCACCGGCCGCAATCTTGTCCATGGCGATCATCGACAGGATGATCACGCTGGGCAGTGGGTTGAGCCCCATGACACCCGCCCAGCAACCCCCGGCGAAGCCATCGACCACCAAGTTGCGCTGCTCGGCCTTGTAGGGCTGGGCGGATACCCGAGCAATCTGAAACGCCAGGTGCGGCCAGACAAAACCGTGTGCCAGTAACAGCGCCCACACCCATCCCCCTGGCTGCAATGGCGCGATTCCGATCATCACACAAAAGAAGCCTAGGCCAGTTCCGATGGCGCGTGGGGCATACATGCGTTTGGCGAAGGAAAGGCCCGTGCCGGTGCGCTCGATCATGGTGGGATACCGAGAAGATAAGGCTGAAGGTGCACGGTACAACTGCGAAGCATGTGCATGCTGAGGCAAGGCATTGTGCCACCATCCAAATCAGGCCGGCAAACGCGTCTGGATGAAATGCATACACTCATTTGGGATGTCGCCTCAGCACCTGTCAGCCCCACATGCGCTGCCACAACCTCATCCAGAACCTTCGGCGCGACCCGACGTCCCATCCAAGGTCCTGAACCGTTTAAGGTGCGCCATTTGAAAGACGTCATCCTCCGCAAATACCGCTTGGTCGTGAAAACCTTCGGCTACATCGGTTGGTCACTGTTCTGGCTGCTGATCTGGGACGTACTGGTCACTATTGATTTCATGCTCTTTCTCAACAGCAAGTTCACTCTGCCCCTGATACCGCTTTCGCTGATGGGTTCGGCGCTGGTTGTGCTGGTAAGCTTTCGTAACAGCAGCGCCTACAACCGCTGGTGGGAGGCACGTACTTTGTGGGGTGCCCTGGTCAACAGTTCCCGCAGCTTTGCCCGCCAGACGCTGACCCTGATCGATGACCCCGACGAGGGGCTCAATCCGGTCAAGGCGACCCTGCTGCGTCGGCACATCGCCTACATCAACTGCCTGGCAGCGCACCTGAAAGGGGAGAAATGCCCGCAGGAGCTGGTGGCGTTTATCCCTGAGGCAGAATTCGAGCGGCACCACGGCTCCAACAATTTTGCCAATGACATCTTGAGTGGTTCGGCCGCGTTACTGGCCAGGGAATATCAGGAGGGCCGGCTGGACAGCATCCGCTTGGCTCGCCTTGAGTCCACGCTGGTGGACTTGTCCAATGCACAAGGGGGCATGGAGCGAATCGCCAATACGCCACTGCCCTACCCTTATGTTTATTTCCCCCGGTTGTTCATCACGCTGTTCTGCTTGATCGTACCGGTCGGCCTGGTGGAGTCGCTGGAGTGGTTCACGCCCCTGGCCTCCACGGTTGTAGGCTTCATGCTGCTGGCGATCGAGCGCATCGGTACCGACTTGCAGAGCCCATTCCGCTTCAGCGAACACCAGATCCAGATGGATACCATCTGCGAGACGATCGAGCGCAACCTGGAATCGATGCAGCGCGGGGCGCAATCGGCCGAGGCCGTGAGCGCTTGAGAACAGGCAGCGGCCGCAGGGCCGCTGGCCTGATCAGGCCCTTACGAAACGCTGGCGCAGTACATCACTGAGCGCATCGACCAGGAACACCAGCACCAGCATCCCGATGATCACCGTACTGGCCTGGGCTTCCTGAAACAGACTCAAGGTGGTGTAGAGCATCTGCCCCAAGCCTCCAGCACCCACAAAGCCCAGCACACTGGCCATGCGTATATTGTTTTCCCAACGGTACAAGCTGTAGGCCAGCAACTGCGGCCACAGGTTAGGCAAGGTGCCGTAGCAGAAGGCTGCTACCTGCCCCGCGCCTTGCAGGCGAATGGCTGCGGCAGGTTCAGGCGAGGCGTTTTCCAGCGCCTCGGCAAACAGACGCCCCAGTACGCCGGCGGTGTGCAGCGCCAACGCCAGGGTGCCAGCGTTTGGCCCAAGTCCAGCTGCCAGCACGGTCAGCGCGGCCCACACAAGCTCCGGAATGGCGCGCAGCGCATTGAGCAGCAACCGGGCCAGCCCCTGCAACGGCCAGCCAAACCGGCCCGCCGCCGGCATCGCCAGCAACAGGCCCATGACGACGGCCAGCAACGTGCCGATACCGGACATGGCCAGGGTTTCCAATGCGCCATGCGCCACCGCACGCAGATGCTCGCTGGACAGGTCCGGGGTCAGGAACCGTCCGGCATACTCACCCATTTGGGCCAGCCCACCATTGCCGATCAACGCCCCGAAATCCAACCCCAAATAGGCGAACGAACCGACGATGGCTGCCAGCAGCGCGGCCAACAGGGCCAGGTTGATCAGCCGATTCATGCAAGCCTCCCGCGCAATAGGCGGCTGAGCCCATCGGCAAGCATCACCAGGGCCAGGAACGTCAACAACATGCTGGCTACCTCGGCGCCAGCGAACATGCGCATGGACAGGTCGATCTGCTGACCCAGCCCGCCGGCCCCCACGAACCCCATCACCACCGATGCCCGTACTGCACATTCCCACCGGTATACTGTGTAGGACACCGCTTCGCTGACGGCATTGGGCAAGATGCCGTAGAAAAAGGCGGCCAGCCGTCCACTGCCCGCCTGCAATAAGGCGTGGGCGGGCCGCTGGTCCACCGATTCGAAGATTTCCGCATACACCTTGCCCAGCATGCCGCTGTAGGTAATGGCGATTGCCAGCACCCCGGCCGTGGGCCCGAGGCCTACGGCGCGCACGAACAACAGTGCCCAGACGATCTCAGGCACGCTGCGCAGGAAGATCAGCACGCCCCGTACGGGCAGCCGCACCAGGCGCGACCAGGCACCCGGGCGCCCGCCACGTGAGGCAGCGCTCAGGGACAAGGCGCGGCTGGCCAGCAACCCTGCCGGCACGGCCAGCAGCCAGGCTAGCGCCATGCCGGCGGTGGCCACAGCCAAGGTCTGCAGGGTGGCCTCAAGCAACAGCTCGAGAAAGTCGCGCTCATGTGCAGGTGGCCAGAATGCCCCCGTGAAACTCGCCATCTGCTCGCGGTTTTCGGCCTGTAACAGCACGGCCGGGTTCAACTCGCTCAACTGGATACCCGGCCACAGGATCGCAATGGCCAGCAACCCGATCAGTATTCTTGGCGCCATTGCCGGATCACGTTGACTGGCGTTCAGCATCTGGGCAACTGCACGTGGGGGCTCGCATTAAGGCCGTGCTTGGCCACCAGCTGCTCGTTGGCGTACAGCGCTTGCAGCAGCTCATCGGTCACAGCCTCGGCTGGGCAATCAAACAGCACCTGCCCTTCGCGTATGCCGATCACCCGGGGAAAGTGGGCCAGAGCCAATTCGACCGCATGCAGGCTGGCTACCAGCGCCACGCCAGTGGCCTGGGCATGCCGGTTGAGCAGCGCCAGGCTGTGATCGGCCAATACCGGGTCCATCGCCGACACCGGCTCGTCGGCGAGCATGATACGAGGCTGCTGATACAGCACCCGCGCAATACCCACCCGCTGAAGCTGGCCGCCTGACAGTTGACCGCACTGCACGAACAGCTTGTCTGCTAGCCCCAGTTCGGCCAAGACCTGGCGCGCACCAGGCACATCGCAGGGATACAACAGGTTGAGCAGGCTGCGACCAAGCCCCCACTGGCCCAGACGGCCCGCCAGCACGGCAGTGACCACCCGCTGGCGCGGCGGCAGTGGCGGCGCCTGGTGAACCAGACCTACCTGGGCCCGCAGGCGCTGCCGGGCCCCTGCCGACAACGCCCATGGTTGCTGCCCGAGCACCTCCAGACGGCCGCTGCTCGGCCTGGTCGCCGTGGCCATCAGGTGCAGCAAGCTGGACTTGCCCGCCCCCGACGGGCCGATGATGGCGACGCGCTCAGCCTGCGCGATGCGCAAGGTCACGCCCTCCAGGGCGCGCACCGCGCCATGCCGCAAGCTTGCGCCTTGCAGCGCGATGACTGCTTCAGAAGGCACGGCAGACGTCACTTGAGCAAGCCAGCCTCGCGGGCGGCTTGCTCGGTGCCCGCGTAGTTTTCCGGCTTGGTTTCGATGAAGCGGCTGGCTGCCTGCAGGTCGAGAATGGCTTTCTGCTCTGGATCGGCGGGGTCAAGGTTCAGGAAGGCCTGTTTGATCTTTTCCTTGAGGGCCGGGTCCATGTTGCCACGCACCGTCCAGTTGTAGTCGAAATAGGTCGGGGTCGTGGCGAACACGCGCACCTTGGCGGTATCGACCTTGCCGGCGTCCACCAGTTTCTGCCAAACGCTGGCGTTGAGCACACCGGCATCGACCTTGCCAGCCTGTACCCAGGCCACGGTGGCGTCGTGGGCACCGGAATAGGCTACGCGGCTGAAGTACCCTTCAGGTTTGATGTTGTCCTGCTTGAGCATGAAATAGCGTGGCATCAAGCTACCGGACGTGGAAGAAATGGACCCGAAGGCGAAGGACTTGCCCTTGAGGTCCGCCAGGCTTTTTACTGCAGGGTTGGCAGTGATGAACTTGGAGGTGAATTGGGCGTCCTGCTCGCGTTGCACCAGCGGCGTGGCAGTCGGATCCTTCAGGTGCACCTGCACGAACGTGAACCCGCCCAGCCACGCCAGGTCCAGCCGGTCGGAGGCCAGCGACTCGACCACGGCCGGGTAGTCAGCCACCGGCACGAACTTCACCTGCATGCCCAACTGCTTGGACAAGTATTCGCCCAAGGGTTTGAACTTGCGTTGCAGTTCGGTGGGCGCTTCGTCGGGAATGGCGCTGACACGCAGTGTCTCTGCGGCCTGGACGGCCAGGGCACAGCAGGACAGCACGAGGCTGGCGGCGAGCGCCAAGGGACGTTTGAGCATGGGTTTCTCCGGTTCAATAGCGGGGAATGGGGTGAGTTCGAGGCTGCGCGCAATAACAGGCAGTGCAGGTGGGCTGCCTTGCCGACGTGCAGTTTGCAGCTCGATGCGAGTCATTGACCCGAAGATTATAAGAGCCGCAGGCCCAATGACCAGCTTTGCTACAATCGCGCGATAAATTGACCTGCCGAGGTACACATGAGCGAGCCGATTCGCCTGACCCAGTACAGCCACGGTGCCGGCTGTGGCTGCAAGATATCCCCCAAGGTGCTGGACGTCATCCTGGCCGAAAGCGGTGCCCAGGCCCTGGACCCGAAGCTCTGGGTCGGCAATGCGTCGCGCGACGATGCCGCCGTGTATGCCCTGGACGAGGAGCGCGGTGTGGTGTCGACCACCGACTTCTTCATGCCCATCGTCGATGACCCCTACGATTTCGGCCGCATCGCGGCAACCAACGCCATCAGCGATATCTACGCCATGGGCGGTGATCCCCTGATGGCCATCGCCATCCTGGGCTGGCCCGTCAACGTCCTGGCACCAGAGGTTGCCCGTGAGGTGATCCGCGGTGGCCGGGCGGTATGCGCCGAAGCCGGTATCCCGCTTGCCGGTGGTCATTCCATCGATGCACCCGAGCCGATTTTCGGCCTGGCGGTGACCGGCGTGGTCAGCAAGCGCCATCTCAAGCGCAACGACACCGCCACGGCGGGCTGCCGCCTGTATCTGACCAAGCCCCTGGGCATCGGCATCCTCACCACCGCCGAGAAGAAAGCCGTGCTGCGCGAGCAGGATCGAGGCGTGGCGCGCGACTGGATGTGTACCCTGAACACACCAGGCAGCCGCTTTGGCAAGCTCGACGGGGTCAAGGCCATGACGGACGTCACCGGGTTCGGCCTGCTAGGCCATCTGGTTGAGCTTGCAGAAGGCAGCGGCCTGACCGCACACCTGGACTACGCCAAGGTGCCCCGCCTGCCGAGGGTCGAGCACTACCTCGCCGCCGGCTGCATTCCAGGGGGGACGCTGCGCAACTTCGAGAGCTACGGGCACAAGCTAGGCGCGCTCAGTGACGATCAGAAGCACTTGCTGTGCGACCCGCAGACCAGCGGCGGGCTGCTGGTGGCCGTAACCCCGGAAGGTGAGGACGCATTTCTCGCGGCAGCTGCTGACCTGGGCTTGCAGCTGTCGCCTATCGGCTACCTGGCGGAGCGACAGCGCCACGCAGTCGAGGTCGTCTGATGCGGCCCGACTGCACTGATTTCCGCCAGTTGTTCCTTGACGATGTGCCGATGATGGACATGCGTGCGCCCGTCGAGTTTGCCAAAGGCGCCTTTCCCGGCGTGGTCAACCTGCCCCTGATGAACGATGTGGAACGGCAGAAGGTTGGCACCTGCTACAAGCAGCAGGGCCAGGCTGCCGCCATCGCCCTGGGTCATCAACTGGTGGGCGGCGCCACCAAGCAGGCTCGTCTGGAGGCGTGGGTGGCATTCACCCAGGCTCACCCGGAAGGCTATCTGTATTGCTTTCGTGGCGGCCTGCGCTCGCAGATCGTCCAAGGGTGGTTGCGCGATGAAGCCGGTATTCGCTACCCGCGTATCACCGGGGGCTACAAAGCGATGCGCAACTACCTGCTCGAGACCACGGAGCAGGCCGTAAGCGAGTGCGATTTCGTGTTGGTTGGCGGCTTGACCGGTACTGGCAAGACCGATGTGCTGCAACAGCTGGGCAACGTACTGGACCTTGAAGGCCATGCCAATCATCGCGGGTCGAGCTTTGGCAAACGCGCCACCGGGCAACCGGCTCAGATCGACTTCGAGAACCAGCTGGCCATCGATGTGCTTAAAAAGCGCGCGCAAGGCATTGGCCAGTTCGTGCTAGAGGATGAAGGCCGCATCGTTGGCAGCTGCACGGTGCCTTTGTCTTTGTATCAGCGCATGCAGCACTACCCGCTGGTGTGGCTGGAGGACAGTTTCGATGGCCGGGTCGAGCGCATCCTGCGTGACTATGTCATCGACCTCATTGCCGAATTCATCGCCCTGCATGGCGAGCAAGCCGGGCAGCAATTGTTCGCGCAGCGCATGTTGCAGAGCATGGCCAACATCCGCAAGCGCCTGGGCGGTGAGCGCCATCAGCGGCTCACGGCGCTGCTTGAGCAGGCCCTGGGAGAGCAATTGCGTAGTGGCTGCGTGGACCTGCACCGAGGCTGGATCGAGGGGTTGCTCAACGAGTACTACGACCCGATGTATGCCTATCAGCGTGAGGCGAAGGCCGAGCGGATCGAGTTTGTTGGGGATGCTGTGCAGGTGCGGGAGTATCTGGAGCAACGCGCGCGGCGAGGGATAGGATTGAGTCAAGCAGCCCGATTAGGTTAGCAACTCTCAGCTCTCGACCCTACTCATCTCTTGATCTTGATCTTGATCTTACTCTTGCTCTTGATCTTGCTCTTGCTCTTGCTCTTGCTCTTGCTCTTGCTCTTGATCTTGCTCTTGCTCTTGCTCTTGCTCTTGCTCTTGCTCTTGATCTTGATCTTGCTCTTGATCTTGAT
>NZ_JBICKP010000013.1:0-50047 GCF_043104335.1 Pseudomonas sp. WSY_20 | reverse complement strand
CGGCCAGGGCGTGCTCGGAAACGGCAGGGTCGCACGTGTCAGGCCGTGCGCGAGAGCTCAAGCCCAGGTTCACCCGCCGCCAGGGGCTCTCGGCGCCCGAAGTACACCGCCGTCATTACCCCTACCCCGCCCATCACCAGACAGAAACCCACACATACCCAAGGGCTCCATGGCATCAGTGCGATAAGCGCCAAGGGCGTGATACTGGCCCACAGCGCATAGGCCACGTTGTAGGTGAACGAAATACCCGATACGCGAATCTGCGCGGGGAACAGCCCGACCATGACCGAGGGCACCACGCCCACCACGCCGCACGACAAGCCCGCCAGGGCATAGGCCACCCATGTCATGCCCCAGTGCCCGATCAGGCTGGCATAGAGCACGCCGATCCCCAGGGGTAGCAGCACGCTGTACAGCAGCAGCGCCCGCCACGCGCCCACGCGGTCTACCAACAACCCGGCAAGCACACAGCCCAGATTCAGAAACACGATGCCCACGCTGCTCAGGGCAAAGGTATCCCCGGCACTCATGCCAAAGCGCTGCTGCATGACCGTCGGGGTGATCACCACCAGCACCACCACTGCCGAGGTCAGCACGCAGGTCAGCAACGCCGCTGGCGCCAAGGCACGTTTATGTTCGCCAAGCACCTGTCGCAAGGGAAACTTCACCGGGGCCTGCTGGCTGCGCAAGGCCACAAAAACCGGCGTTTCACTCAGCCAGCGGCGCAACCACACGCCGATGACCCCGAACACGCCCCCCAGCAGGAACGGATAACGCCAGGCGTAGCTGAGTATTTCCTCGGGCGAGAACACGTGGGCCAGCAAGGTTGCCGTCAGGGCGCCCAGCAGATAGCCGAACGTGAGCCCGGCCTGCAGAAAACCCAAGGCATAGCCGCGTCGCCCGGGCGGTGCATGTTCGGCAACGAAGGTCCAGGCACTGGGCACTTCACCGCCTACTGCAGCCCCTTGCAGAATGCGCAGAGCCAGCAACAACAACGGCGCCGCGTAGCCGATGTCGGCATACGTCGGCATGACGCCGATGAGCAGGCAAGGCAGCGCCATCAACAGAATGCTGAGGCTGAAAACGCGCTTGCGGCCCAGGTGATCCGCGAAATGCGCCATCAGGATGCCACCCAATGGCCGGGCCAGGTAACCGGTGACGAAGATGCCGAAACTTTGCAGCAGCCGTAGCCATTGAGGCATTTCGGGCGGGAAGAAAAGCTGGCTGAGGGTCAGGGCAAAAAAGACGAAGATGATGAAATCGTAGATTTCCAGCGCGCCGCCCAGCGCAGCCAGGCCCAGCGTCCTGTGGTCACGGCGGGTGAACCGGGGTGGACGAGCGGTATCGGTGGCAGTCATGGCAGGTTTCGCAGCAATGGTCAAAGGCCGGAGGATAGCAAATAGCGACCCGATTGCCCCCTACCCTGCCCGGCTCAGCGATGAAAGACCGTCTGGGCCAAGTTGCCGGGCGCTCTGGGGCCCGCCCTGCGTAGCCCGTCCGGCATAGGTAAGGTGCCCACCACCACGGGGGCGTCGATGATGGACATGAACGACGCCAGGGCATCATCGTCAGGTACGTGGGGCAGGCTCAGGCTGACCGCCTGGCGCTCGGCCTGGGGCACCGCAGGCACCTTCAGCTGGGCGCAATGGTAAAGCAGGGCATGCTGGATCTGCGTGCTGACCCGGCAAAACCGTGCCAGGTCTACGCCTGCGTGGCTGGTCAATTCGATGTTGCCCAGCAGCAGGTGGAAGGGCTGCAAGGCACCGAGTACCAGGCGCTGCAGCTCCTCGAAACTGTCGACAGGGGCAATACGGTAATACCCCAGACCATTGAGCATACGCTCCAGTTGCAGGCGTTGGTGCGGGTGGGCATCGGCAATCAGGATACGCAAGGACTTGTTGGCCATGGTCGGACCTGCACAGTGGTAGGAGCGCCCAAGACCTGGCCGAGCCCGTCAAGCCCATGCCAGGTCCGGCATTGATACCCCTAGATACAAGCCGGGAAACCCTCGGAAAGCAAGCGGCGGCCCAACAGAATGTGCAGTTTGCGCGGCGTGCCGTCAGGACTCCCACTGGCGCATGCGTTGCCGGCAGTGTTTCATGGCATTGACGATGTGCTTCTCCACCAGGCTACGCGACAGGCCCAGCCGCTCGGCGATCTGCGGGTGGGACAAGCCTTCGAGCTTGCGCAGCAGAAAGCTGTCACGGCATGGCTTGGGCAATTCGTCCAAGGCGCGCTTGAGCAGGTCCAGCCGCTGGGCGTGGTGCATGTCCTGGGACCAGACCGTGTGCTGCCACTGAACGCCCTCGTCGAGCACTTCCAGCGGTTCGGTCTGGCGAATCAAGTGGCGCCGATGTCGATCCACCACCAGATTGAGCGCGGTGCGATAAAGAAACGCGCGGGGGTGTTCGATCACTTGCGCATCGACACGCTCCAGTACCCGAACGTAGGCGTCATGGGCCACATCTTCGGCAGCCTGGCGGCTGCCAAGGCGTGCGCTCAGGAAATTGACCAACTCGCGATAATAGTGTTCCACGGCGGCACCCTGAATCGCCCGATGAAGGCCCCGCGCAGCCCAGATGGTCGCAGGTGATATCAAATTGGAATCTTACAAATTATCATTAACCGCAGCAACCGACGTCGGTCGCCTGCCAAGGCTAAATTCAACACCATGACCTTCGTTTAACGGGGACCTGCCTGCGCACAGGCATTGCTTGCGCTCAGGCCCACTTCGGCTGGAAGTCCCCATGAGACGTGCACCCGCTACTCGCCACCGCCTGCTTCTGGGCGGCTTCGCCCTGCTGAGTCTGGGCAGTCTTCTGGCCTGGAGCACCCTGCCCCTGGGCGCGGTACCGGCCAATACCGTCACCGTGACGCGTGCAGACATTGAAAGCAGCGTCACCGCGCTGGGCACGCTGCAACCCAGGCGCTATGTGGATGTTGGCGCACAAGCCTCCGGGCAGATTCGCACGCTTCACGTCGAAGCCGGCGATACCGTGCGCAAGGGACAACTGCTGGTGGAGATTGACCCGTCAACACAGCAGGCGCGCGTGGATGCCGGGCGCTTTTCCATCGACAATCTCAAGGCGCAGCTCGCCGAGCAGCGCGCCCAGTTCAAACTGGCCAAGCAGCAGCTCGCCCGCCAGCGCAGCCTGGCCGATGCCGGCGCCACCCGCGAAGAGGATGTGCAGGCGGCCAATGCGCAGCTCAGCGTCACCCAGGCGCGTATCGACATGTATCAGGCGCAGATCCGTCAGGCCCAGGCGAGCCTGCGCAGTGACGAAGCCGAATTGGGCTACACCCGCATCTACGCCCCGATGGATGGCACCGTGGTGGCGGTGGATGCCCGTGAAGGCCAGACCCTCAATGCCCAGCAGCAAACCCCGTTGATCCTGCGCATCGCCAAGCTCTCGCCCATGACGGTGTGGGCGCAGGTATCGGAGGCCGACATCGGTAAGGTCAAGCCTGGCATGACGGCCTACTTCACGACACTGGCAGGCGGCAAGCGCCGCTGGAGCAGCCGCGTCAGGCAGATCCTGCCGATTCCACCCAAGCCGCTGGAGCAAACCAGCAGCGGTGGCGGTAGCCCGGCGAGCGCGACCAATGGCGCCACCGGTACTCAGGTGGTGCAGTACACCGTCTTGCTGGATGTGGAGAACCCTGACGGTGCGCTGATGGCCGAAATGACCACGCAAGTGTTCTTCGTCGCCGGGCAGGCCAGCGGTGTACTGACCGTACCCCTGGCCGCGCTGGACGAACGCGATGGCATGCACATCGCCCAGGTGCTCGCCCCCGATGGCCAGGTGCAACCGCGTCAGGTACGAACAGGGCTTAGCGATCGCCTGCGTGTGCAGGTGCTCGAGGGCCTGGGCGAAGGTGAGCGGTTACTGATCGGCCAAGCAGTGGAGGCTAGATGACCACGCCCCTGATCGAACTGCGCGACATCTGCAAGGCTTACGGCGGCTTCGGCACCCCCAGGGTGGACGTGCTGCGGGGTATCAGCGTGCGTATTCATCCCGGTGAATTCGTTGCCATCGTTGGCGCTTCGGGCTCCGGAAAGTCGACCCTGATGAACATCCTCGGTTGCCTGGACCGTCCCACCCGCGGCAGCTATCACTTCGCGGGGATGGACGTGGCCGAGCTGGGCAACGATGAACTGGCGTGGCTGCGCCGCGAGGCCTTCGGATTCGTCTTTCAGGGTTACCACCTGATCCCTTCCGGCTCTGCGCTGGAAAACGTCGAAATGCCCGCCATTTACGCAGGCATCCCGGCCCAGGAGCGCCAGGTGCGCGCCGCGGCCCTGTTGGACCGGCTAGGCTTGGCAAGCCGCACTGCCAACCGCCCGCATCAACTCTCGGGTGGTCAGCAGCAGCGGGTGTCGATTGCCCGCGCCTTGATGAACGGTGGCCACATCATCCTCGCCGACGAGCCCACCGGTGCCCTGGACAGCCACAGCGGCAAGGAAGTCATGGCCTTGCTGGACGAGCTGGCCAGCCAAGGCCATGTGATCATCCTGATCACCCACGACCGCGATGTAGCGGCCCGCGCGCACCGGGTCATCGAAATTCGCGACGGCCTCATGATCAGCGACTCGGCCGACCAGCGCGACGGCGCAGTCCGCCACCCCGGCCTGCAGGCCGATGATCTGCGTCAGCGCCTGGGCCAGGGGGCGCAGCTGCGCGGCGCCTGGAAAGGCGAGCTGGTCGAAGCACTCCAGGCAGCTTGGCGCATCATGTGGATCAATCGTTTTCGCACCGCGCTCACCTTGCTGGGCATCGTCATCGGAGTAGCCTCGGTGGTGGTCATGCTGGCCGTGGGCGAAGGCAGCAAGCGCCAGGTGATGGCGCAGATGGCCGCGTTCGGCTCCAACATCCTTTATCTCAACGGCAAGCCGGCGACACTCGGCGAGCCGGCAGGTACCGTCACCCTGGACGATGTCGCCGCCATCGGCCAGTTGCCGCAGGTCAAGCACGTCATGCCCGTTATCGGGGAAAAGCTCATGGTGCGCCAGAACAACACCAGCCAGATGTTCTACGTGGGCGGCAACAACACCTGGTTCGAGGACATTTTCAACTGGCCCGTGGTCGAGGGCTCATTCTTCAGCCAGGCCGACGAAGCCGGCGCGGCGGCAGTCGCCGTGATCGGCCAGAAAGTGCGGGAGAAGATGCTGGGCGATCATGCCAACCCGATCGGCCAATACCTGCTGATCGGCAACGTGCCCTTCCAGGTGATCGGCATACTGGCGGGAAAAGGCGCCAGCTCCGGCGACCAGGACAGCGACGGACGTATCGTGGTGCCGTACTCGGCCGCCGCCATCCGCCTGTTCGGTCATCGCGACCCCGACTACATCACCATCGCGGCGCGCGATTCGGCGCAGGTCAACGGGACCGAGGCGGCCATCGATCACCTGTTGCGCCAGCGCCACCAGGGCCGCCACGACTTCGAACTGACCAACGATGCGGCCTTGATCCAGGCCGAGGCACGCACCCAGAGCAGCCTGTCGTTGATGCTCGGCGCCATCGCGGCCATCTCGCTGCTGGTGGGCGGCATTGGGGTGATGAACATCATGCTGATGACCGTGCGCGAGCGTACCCGCGAAATTGGTATCCGCATGGCCACCGGAGCGCGCCAGCGCGACATCATGCGCCAGTTCCTCAGCGAGGCGGTCATGCTGTCGATGGTGGGCGGGCTCAGCGGCATCGTCCTGGCCCTGGTCGTCGGCGCCGGCTTGATGCTGGCCGATATCGCGGTGGCCTTCGCGCTGCCTGCCATGCTTGGCGCTTTTACCTGCGCTGTGATCACCGGCATCGTGTTCGGCTTCATGCCCGCACGCAAGGCCGCCCGACTCGACCCGGTCAAAGCCCTTACCAGCGAATAAGCCATGCCCTTGCCAAGCCGCATCAGCCTGTTGACCCTCTACCTGGCGCTCGCCGGGTGCAGCCCGCCCACTCTGCCCCAGGCAGAGGTCCAGCTGCCAGGGGCCTGGCAGGGCCCGACACGCGCTTTCAGTGAGGGCGATAGACCGGCGCGTCAGTGGTGGCAGTCCTTCAACAGCCCCGAACTGGACAACCTGGTGCAACGCGCCCTGCATAACAGCCACGACCTGGCGGCCGCCACCGCGCGCATCCGCCAGGCCAGAGCCCGCGCTGCCATCGCCAATGCACCCTTGCTGCCAGCGGTCGAACTGGGCGTGGATGCCAGCCGCCAGCGGCTGCTCAAGGGCGAGGGTTATAACGACCTCGATGCCACCAGCAGCCAGCGCACCAGCACCGCGTTCGATACCCAGCTCAGTGCCAGCTATGAAATCGATTTCTGGGGCGGCCTGCGGGCTAGCCGCGACAACGCCCTGCACGCACTGCAAGCCAGCCGCTTCGACCGGCAGACGGTGCAGCTGAGCCTGCTCAGCGACATTGCCAACACGTATCTGCAGGGCCTGGCCCTGGCCGAGCAACTGCGCATCGCCCAACTGAACCTGGACAATGCACGGGGCATCTTGCGCCTGGTCCAGGCGCGTCAGCGCGCAGGCTCGGCAACACGCCTGGAGCTTGCCCAGCAGCGCAGCCTGGTCGCGGCCCAGGCGCGTCAGATCCCCCTCTTGGTGCAACGCGTGCAAGACGCCCGAATCACCCTCGCGACATTGCTCGGCGACCCGGTGCAGCAACTGCCAACAAGCCGTCAGCCGTTCGCCAACGTGGCCTGGCCGACGGTCGACAGCGGCCTGCCCAGCGACCTGCTGACCCGTCGCCCCGATATTGCCGCCGCCGAGGCCCGCCTGGCAGCGGCCAATGCCAACGTGCAGGTGGCCCGAGCGGCCATGCTGCCCAAGGTAACCCTTGGCGCCACCCTTGGCAGCGGCGCCCGCACCTTCGCCCAGACACTGGAAAGCCCCTATTACACCCTGACCTCCGGCCTGCTTGCGCCGATTTTCGACAACGGCAAGCTGCGCGCCTCCCGCGACCTGGCCGAGGCCGAGCAGGCCGAATTGCTGGAGCAGTATCGCAGCAGCATCCTCGCTGGCCTGAGCGATGTGGAGAAGGCGCTCAATGCCCTTGACGGTGTCGACCGCCAGCGTCACTGGCAGGACGAAGAAGTGCGACAAGCCCAACTGGCCTTTGACCTGGCCGAACAGCGCTACGGGGCAGGCGCCGAGACCGTGCTGACCGTACTGGAAACCCAGCGCACGCTGTATACGGCCCAGGACCAGCAGGCAACGCTACGCCTGGCCCGCCTGCAAGCGAGCGTGGCGCTTTACAAGGCGCTGGGTGGTGGGTGGTGGGTGGTGGGTGGGAGGTGATGCACCCTAGGCGCAACGCGGAGCTCGAAAAACGCCAGGATCGCCGAGGCCGCGGCGCAAGGCCACTCCCACACGGGCTAACCTTTAGATGCGATGCAAGGCAGTTGCTTCGGTATAGTCCTGGAGCGGCCTCGCCAGGGCGCCAGACCGACCGCGTTGGGCTGCGCAGCAGCCCCAAGAACCCAGCGTCGCAGCGCATATTGTCGGGGCCGCCTTGCGTCCCATCGCTGCATGAATTGCCCCAGGCCCTTACCGCGACGCCCGCATCACCTTCAGATGCCGGGCATACCACGGCCGCTGCGGCACCTTGGGCCGTAACGCGGCGAAGCGCTCGTCTTCGGCATAGATGATACGCAGGGCCAGCTTCATGGTCTCCGGGTCCATCTCCACGCTCCGCCCTGGGCGCAAACCGGGCACTGTAGAGCACCCATGGGTATCCGGCCCCAGCCAGGGGTCGGCGACCTCTACCCAGCGCCCCGGCGCGAACCAGGGCACGCCGTTGACCTCCAGGCGCCGCACCTCACCAGGATGAAGCCGTTCATGGGCCTGGAACCAGTCCTCGATGCGGTCGTCGATCCAGCCATGAAAGCGCCAGAACACCGGGTTCACATGGGATGAAAAAGGGTCGCCGAGAAAATCGTTCTCGGCGCCATACCAGCGCTGGGCATAGTCGTCGGGCGTGCGCGCCATCGGCACCGGCATGCCGTTGGCCGGATCGCGCGGCACCGAGGCCCAGCGCATGTGCAGCCAGTCATGCAGGCCCAGCTCCAGCTCCGAGCCAAGCTGCCCCAAGGTCAGCGTACTGAGGTAATGAGGATCGCCATAGCGCGACTCCCAGACCTGGAAGTTGCCGTAGAAGGTGTCCGGGCTCTTGATGTCGCGCACCCACTGGGCGTACTCCTCGTCATCATCGGCCAACCATGTAGGCGGCAAAGCATTGCCGTCATGGTTGTCGAAGTAGGCCGCAAACCCTGCGCGGTCGCGCTCGAGCGCCGGTTGGGGCAAGGGAAAGCGCGGCCACGACGGTAAAGGCTCGATGGCCCTGGCGTTATCCAGCATGTGCCGGTGCATGAACAGAAAGTCCTCGCCGGAGCCGTTGCGGTCCTTGTGCCGGCCCCGGGCATCACGCTCGCGCGCCCTTGGCCCTGGCTGCCAGCCCAGCCCTCGCAGCGCACCGCGCTTTTCGTCATTGAGCTTGTGCCACTTGTCCCGCGACGCATGCCACAGCTGGTGAAACAGCCGGTGTTCCGGCGCGATCAACTTGGCCAGCAACGGCGCCGACAACGGCGTGCGCTCCCGCGCTTCGGGAAAGGTTTTTTTCAGCGCCAGGAAACGGTTGTCCTGCACAGGCAGCGCCAAGGGCCGCTCCAATACCGCCACGTGCCCGCTCAAGGTCGCAGGCCCTGCGTTGCCGTATGCCCCCCAGACCTCGTCAAGCACAACCTGGCACTCGTAGCGTGCCCCAAGCGGGTTGGCGTCCGTGGCCAACAGCCGCCAGCGTAGCGTCCCTGGCTGATCGAGCAACAAGTCAGCCACCACCCGATAGCGTGGCTCCAGGGTGCTGCGCAAACGTTCAGGTGTGTCGAGGTAGCCGCGCAAACCCCGCCCGCTCCAAGCCACATCCAGGAACAGCTCAAGCTCCCCTGGCGGCACGCCGGCAAGCCCGGCCTCGCGGCCTTGAGGTGTCCAGTGCCAGATACCGCGCAAGGTGTCGCCCAGTTGCCTGACAGGCGTATCGGCGAGTTCCACCACCGCCTCGCCAGGGGTCTCAGGGTATTGCTCTTCACTGGCTCGCCGCCGCTGCAGGTACCGCGCGCCTGGCACTGCCATACCCGTCAATGCCACACCGGCGATGAACCCGCGTCGAGAAATCGTCATTGCCCTACCTGTGCTTTCACTTCGGCCATGGAGCACGGCCCATCCAAGGCTAGGACGTGGCCCGGCGGGCGAAATTTAGCGCTGCAGTGCGCGCTGGCACCTGCCTTCAGCCAGGCCGCGGGGGCTTAAATTTCTGCCATCGCAGCTCGTTCCCTCCAGGTAGCGGCGGCATCCAAGCCCATCCCTCGACGGTGAACCTACTGAGACCAAGATGACGACACCACGCTGGAAGAAAGCCCTGTATATCAGCCTGGCCGCGGCCGTGGCCGCCGGTGCCGGGTGGGCGGCCTGGGACTACCTCGACACGCCGGCAGGCTACCCCAGGGAGGTCATGCGCCAGGCCAATGACCTGCAGGAGCGCCTGCTTTCGTTCGACAGCCACATCACGCTGCCGCTGACCTTCGGCACCGAAGGCAGCGAAGCCGACCAGGACGGTGCGGGGCGCTTCGACCTGAACAAGGCAGCGCGCGGGCGCCTGTCTGCCGCTGCCCTGACCCTTTTCGCCTGGCCCGAATCCTGGACCGGCGACAATGGCCCACACCGCCCTACCCCCGGCTTCGTCGAGGCCGCCCGCCATACGCAAGAGGTGCGCTACAACGCCATCATGGGCATGGTCCGCGACTTTCCCGAAAGGGTGGGCATTGCCTATACCCCACAGGACATGCGCAGGTTGCACGGCGAAGGCAAGTTTGCGGTGTTGCTCAGCATGCTCAATGCCTACGCACTGGGCGACGACCTGGACCAGCTGGACCGTTGGGCCGCCCGCGGCATGCGCCTGTTCGGCTTCAGCTATGTGGGCAACAACAGCTGGGCCGACTCCTCGCGCCCGCTGCCCTTCTTCAATGACACCGTCGATGCACTCGAAGGCCTGTCACCCATAGGCAAACAGGCGGTACAGCGCCTGAACGATCTGGGGGTGGTCATCGACGTGTCGCAGATGTCCAGCCAGGCACTGGCCCAGGTCGTGGCGCTCAGCCGGGCACCGGTGGTGGCGTCGCATTCAGCGCCCCGGGCGATGGTCGACATCCGCCGCAACCTGTCGGACAAGGAAATGCAACTGATCAAGGACAGCGGCGGCGTCATCCAGATCGTCGCCTTCTCCACCTACCTCAAGCCCTTGAGCAGCAAAACCCAGCAGCGGCTCAACGCGCTGCGCAGCGACTATGCCCTGCCGCCCCTGGCCGACCTGAACTACGCCCTCATGCCGGGCGACCCTGTCATCGCGGGCTGGCCTGAACAGAAAGTGGGCCAGTACGCCAATGCGTTGTACGCCATCCTCGACGAAGAACCGCCAGCCACGCTCAAGGACTACGGCGACGCCATCGACTATGCGGTGCGCAAGGTCGGCATCGACCATGTCGGCCTGAGTTCGGACTTCAACGAAGGCGGCGGCATCGACGGCTGGCAGGATGCCAGCGAGGCCCGCAACGTTACGGCCGAACTGATTACACGGGGTTACTCCGAAGCTGACATCAGCAAGCTGTGGGGCGGCAATTTCCTGCGTGTCTGGCAGCAGGTACAAGCGGCAGCGGCCCCTGGCGCCACCCCCTCCCGATGATGATGCGAGCCCTTAGATGAACGACCGTCGCGCCTTTCTGAAGCAGGCCAGCCTGCTCGCTGCCAGCCTGCCACTGGCAGGGCACTTGATAGCCGCCGCCCAGGCCGCGCCCACACCCGCCACAGGCGCTGACGCCTGGGCGGGCTTTCGCAGCCTGTTCAACCTCGACCCGGCCTACGCCCACTTCGCCAACTTCCTGATCACGTCGCACCCAAGACCGGTGCGCGAGGCCATCGAGGCCTTGCGCGCGCAATTGGACCGGCACCCGGCACGGCTGGTGGACTGGGACAGCCAGTCGGAATGGAAACACGAAGCGCAGGTGCGCGAAGCGGCGGCCCGCTACCTGGAAGTCGCCCCGCGGCAAATTGCCCTGACCGGCAGCACCACCGAGGGGTTGGGCCTGATCTACGGTGGGCTGAAGATAGCACCCGGGCAAGAGATCCTGACGACGGTGCACGAGCACTCCGCAGCGCGCCACACCCTGGACTTTCGCACCGCCCGCGACGGCACCCCGGTACGCCGCCTGCGGCTGTTCGACGAGCCGTGGAACCTGTCCACCGACCAGGTGCTGAGCACCATCAAGGCGGCCATCAACCCCAAGACCCGCGCGCTGGGCATGACCTGGGTGCACTCGGGCAGCGGCGTGAAGCTGCCGGTCGGCGCCATCGGCGAACTGGTCCGCGAAGCCAACCGCGACCGCGCCGAGCATGAGCGCATCCTGTACGTCATCGACGGCGTACATGGCTTTGGTGTCGAGGACATGCGCTTTGCCGACCTGAACTGCGACTACTTCATTGCCGGCACGCACAAGTGGATGTTCGGCCCACGCGGCACAGGGATCATCTGCGCTGCCACCACCGCACTCGATAACCTGAACCCGCTTATCGCGACCTTTTCCGAGGACGAGGATTTCGCCACCACCTTCACCCCAGGCGGCTATCACGCCTTCGAGCATCGGTGGGCGCTGGGCACAGCCTTCGACTTGCACCTGCAGCACGGCAAGGCCGCCATCCAGGCACGCATCCACGGCCTCAACAACTACCTCAGGCAGCGGCTCGAAACGTTACCGGGCGTGCAGCTGGTCACGCCGCGCAGCACCCGCCAATCGGCTGGCTTCACCTTCTTTCGGGTGGCCGACCAGGATGCCGACGAGGTCGCCGCCTACCTCAACAGCCAGCGCATCGTCGTCGATGCGGTATCGCGCGACGTGGGACCGGTGGTGCGCACTGCACCGGGCCTGCTCAACACCGAAGCCGAAATCGACCGGCTGATCGCCGTACTCACGCCACGCTTGCGCCGCTGAACCCCTCATCCAGACCACCGATCACGGACTTATCACCATGCCCAACCTGCCTTGCGCTTCACCCAAACCATTGTCCAGCAGACTGTACAAGCTAGGCGCTGCCTTAGTGCTCGGCCTGCTGGCCTGCCCTGTTGTCCACGCAGGCGAAGCGATCAAACCCGGTAGCGTTTTCAAGGACTGCCCACATTGCCCGGAAATGGTGGTACTGCCCGCCGGCAGCTACCTGATGGGTACCCCGGAGGATGAAGTGGGCCGCGAATACGACGAAGGCCCGCAGCACACCGTGACCTTCGCCAAGCCGTTCGCGGTGGGCCGCTTCCCGGTCACCGCAGGCGAGCTGGATGCGTACATCCGGGAAACCGGGGTCAAAATCGCCGATGGCGACACCCGTCCTGGCCGCTTCTGCAAGGCCAGCAAACCCACCTATAAGCAGGGCCCTCGCCAACCGGCGGTGTGCATCAGCTGGTTCGACGCCGATGCGTACGCTCAATGGCTGACGAAAAAGACCGGGCACACCTACCGTCTGATCAGTGAGGCGCAGCGCGAATACGCCGCCCGGGCCGGCTCCACCGGCCCCTTCCCGTTCCCCTTCGACAACAACGACGAGAAGGCCTACAGCATCAGCCAGCACGCCAACACCTACGGCCCCGCCGATGGCTACTCCTACACCGCGCCCGTGGGCAGCTACCCGGCCAACGCCTTTGGCGTGTACGACATGCATGGCAATGTCTACGAGTGGACGGCCGATTGCCTGAACCCTGACTACGAGGGTGCGCCTGCCGATGGCAGCGCCTGGAAGACCGGCAACTGCGAGAAGCGCGTCATGCGCGGCAACGACTGGGGTGAGGCCCCGGTGTTCTCGCGCTCGGGCAACCGCAACAACCGCTCCCCCGAGGTGCGCGGCGACTTCCTTGGTTTCCGAGTCGTCCGCGACCTCTGACAGCCCCACGCGATTGAGGAGAAACACATGACCCATCAACCTCGTGGCGCCGTCAGGGAACTGTTCGCCCTGCTCAAGCCGTTCTGGCCCCTGGTCACGGTTTGCATCGTCCTGGGCATGATCGGTGGCCTGA
The DNA here is from genome assembly GCF_043104335.1 of Pseudomonas sp. WSY_20. Classification (NCBI taxonomy): domain Bacteria; kingdom Pseudomonadati; phylum Pseudomonadota; class Gammaproteobacteria; order Pseudomonadales; family Pseudomonadaceae; genus Pseudomonas; species Pseudomonas sp. WSY_20. Next base: position 36,941 of record NZ_JBICKP010000013.1, on the reverse strand, counting down.
GCGTCACCGCTCTGCTGGCCACCATCAACAGCAGTTTGCACAGCGACGCCGGCCTGACCCAGGGCGTGGTGCTGGGCTTCGCCGGCCTGTGCCTGCTGGCGCTGCTCAGCTCGATTCTGTCCGACATGGGCACCAACTACGTAGGCCAGCACGTCATCGCGACCTTGCGTCGTCAGCTGGGTGAAAAGGTGCTGGCCGCACCCATCGACCAGATCGAGCGTTACCGCAGCCACCGGCTGATCCCGGTACTGACCCATGATGTGGACACCATCAGCGACTTCGCCTACGTCTTCGCCCCGCTGGCCATCTCGCTCACCGTGACGCTGGGGTGCCTGGGCTACCTGGCCCACCTGTCGTGGCAGATGTTCCTGGTGATCCTGGTGGCCATCGGCGTGGGAACCGTGTTGCAGTTCATCGCCCAGGCCAGGGGCATGCGTGGCTTTGAAGCCGCCCGAGAAGCCGAGGACGACTTGCAGAAGCACTACAGCGCCATCGCCGAAGGCGCCAAGGAATTGCGTATTCACCGTCCACGCCGTCAACGGATGTTCAGCCACGGCATCCGCGACACGGCCAACCGGATTTGCGCCACCCAGGTCCGCTCGATCAACACCTTCGTGATCGCCAAGACCCTGGGCTCGATGTTGTTCTTCGTGGTCATCGCGGTGGCGCTGGCCCTGCAATCGTACTGGCCCTCGGCGGACAAGAGCGTTACCAGCGGTTTCGTGCTGGTGCTGCTGTACATGAAGGGCCCGCTGGAGCACCTGATCAGCACCCTGCCGATCATCGGCAAGGCCCAGATCGCCTTTCGCCGCATTGCTGCGCTGTCCACGCAGTTCTCCTCGCCCGAACCACACCTGCTGCTGGACGACGCACGCAAGCCAGCCCTGGCCATGAACTCGCTCGAACTCAGGGATGTTCGCTACACCTTCCCTGCCGTGGAGGGCGCCGAGCCCTTCCAATTCGGGCCGGTAAACTTACAGGTCGAGCAAGGCGACATCGTGTTCATCGTCGGTGAAAACGGCTGCGGCAAGACCACCCTGATCAAGCTGCTGCTGGGCCTGTACGCCCCGCAGGCCGGAAGCATCGTGCTCAACGGCCAGCCCGTGACGGCCCAGACCCGCGATGACTATCGCCAGCTGTTCACCACCATCTTCGCCGACTACTACCTGTTCGACGACGTGATCCAGGGCGACCAACCGCTGCCCGATGACGCAGGGCGTTACCTCAGGCGGCTGGAGATCGACCACAAGGTGAGCATCCGCGACGGGGTGTTCAGCACCACCGACCTGTCTACCGGCCAACGCAAGCGCCTGGCGCTGGTCAGCGCCTGGCTGGAGGAGCGGCCCGTCCTGGTGTTCGATGAATGGGCCGCCGACCAGGACCCGACGTTCCGGCGGATCTTCTACACCGAGCTGCTGCCAGACCTGAAGCGGCTAGGCAAGACCATCATCGTGATCTCCCACGACGATCGCTACTTCGATATCGCCGACCACTTGGTGCGCCTGCACCGCGGCAAGATCGCGCCAGCACTCCACCCCGCCTGATCCGTTGTAACCGGACTGAAACTTTTCTTTCCGGTTTTCCTACGCTGATGCGTCTCACTGAGCAACTAATACAAATCATTATCATTTCAAACTCCATCAGAGAGGATGTAATGCCAGCCCTTAGCACGCTCAACCCGCTCACCCAGGCCTTAAGGCTTCACCGTGCCTTCCAGACGACGCTGCTCGGCTCAAGCCTGAGCATGGCGCTGTGCCTGCCGTTGTCGGCCCAGGTGATGGCCCAGGAAGTGGATGTGGACATTGCCGCCATGCCGCTCTCCGCTTCGTTGCAGGCGTTCGGGCGGCAGGCCGACCAGCAGGTGTTGTTCAGCCCGGATGATGTGCAAGGGCTCAAAGGTCGAGCCGTCAAAGGCCACCTCACCGCGCAGCAGGCCCTGGCCACTTTGCTGGCAGGCACGGGGCTTGCGTACGACATCCAGGGCAACAGTGTGACCATTCACCGTCGTGGCAACGACACCAGCTCGCTGCAGCTGGACGCCACCACCGTGCAAAGCAACCTGGACGGTTCGAGCGAAGCCAGCCGTTCGTACACCGTCAACAGCAGCAGTGCGTCCACCAAGCTGCCCATGTCCCTGCGCGAAACGCCTCAGTCGGTCAGCGTGATGACCCGTCAACGCCTGCAGGACCAACAGCTGACCACCCTCAGCGACGTGCTCAAGCAGGCGCCGGGCCTGTCGGTGCAGAACATCGACAGTGAGCGGGTGAATATCTATTCGCGCGGCTATTCGATCGACAGCTACCAGTTCGATGGCATCCCCACCACCCTGATCGTGCAGACCAGTGCCAGCCCGCAGAGCCTGATCGACACTTCGATCTACGACCGCGTCGAAATCGTGCGCGGCGCCACTGGCCTGATGACAGGTGCCGGTGACCCATCGGGCAGCATCAACCTGGTCCGCAAGCGCCCGACCTCCACCTTCCAGGGCTCGATCACCGCCGGGGCGGGTTCCTGGGACACTTACCGCACCGAGGTGGACGTGTCTGGCCCCCTGACCGACGATGCCCGCCTGCGCGGTCGCACAGTCGTGGCGTACAAGCAAGGCAACAGCTACATCGACCACTACCAGCAGGAAAAACAGACCTACTACGGCATCCTCGAAGCCGACCTCACCGACAGCACCCTGTTGAGCGTGGGCGTGGACTACCAGAAGAACAACCCGCGTGGCGTATCGTTCGCCAGCTTCCCGCTGTTCTACAGCAATGGCGAGCAGACCGACTTTTCCCGTTCGATCAACGCAGGTTCGCGCTGGAGCTATCGCAAGCAGAACACGCTCACCACCTTCGCCAACCTTGAGCAAAGCCTGGTCAACGACTGGAAGCTCAAGGTGGCGGTCAACAACATGTACAGCTCGCGTGACTATTCCCTGGCCTCGCTCAGCGGCGACTTCCCCGATAAGCAAACCGGCGAAGGTGCCTACCTGTACGGCGGCGACGGCTCAGGCTCGCAGCGCCAACTGGGTATCGACGCCCTGGTGCAGGGCCCCTTCCAGCTATTGGGCCGCGAGCATGAGCTGGTGATCGGCCTGAGCGGTTCGGAATTCCACGACTACAGCGACCCGGCAGACGACGACCTGGAAGGCCGCCCGGCCAATATCTACACCTGGGACAACGACACAGAGCGCCCCCTTTCAGTGGGCAAGCTGATGAACGACGACACCACCGTGCGCCAGAACGCCGCGTACATGGTGGCGCGCTTCAAACCCACCGATGACCTGTCGCTGATCCTGGGCGCGCGGGTAGGCGACTACAGCTACAAGAAAAAAACCGTGGCTAACCCGTCCTACCCGGGCCTGAACAGCCGGGCCTCGACCCGCGAAAGCGGTTTCGTCACCCCCTATGCAGGAGTGGTGTACGACCTCACCGACATCCACTCGCTTTACGCAAGCTACACCAAGATCTACAAGCCGCAGTCGATCCGCGATCAAGCAGGCAAGACCCTGGAATCGCGCGAAGGTGACAACTACGAGATTGGCCTGAAGAGTGAGTTTCTGGAGGGGCGAGTCAACACCGCCGTCGCCCTTTATGAAATCAAGCAGGACAACCTGGGCGTGGCCACCGGCGAGACTGTCGAAGGTACCGTTCGTGAGTCGGCATACCGCGCGGTGTCCGGCGCCAAGACCCGCGGCATCGACATGGAAATCTACGGCGAAGTCATGCCCGACTGGAACGTCAGCGCCAGCTACAGCCACAGCCTGACCAAGGACTCGGACCACGAGCGCATCATGACCGAGGCGCCGGCCAACCTGGTCAAGCTCTGGACCACCTACCGCCTGCCCGGCGAGCTCAACCAGCTGACCGTGGGTGGCGGCATGAACTGGCAGAGCGGCTTGAGCCTGACCACCAGCCAGGGCAAGGCGACCCAGCAGCAGTACGCCGTGTTCGACCTGATGGCGCGCTACGACATCACCAAGGAGCTGAGCGCCACCGTCAACGTGAACAATGTGTTCGACAAGAAGTACTTCAGCGCCTTGGACCCCACGTTCTTCACCGGTTATTACGGTGAGCCGCGCAACGTGATGTTCACGACCCGGTATAGCTTCTAAACCCCCTGCCTGGAACGTCAAGCCGGCTCGGCAACTGGGCCGGCTTGCCTGCGAGGCGCCGCAAGGCGGCTGTGCTCGAACGCTACCCATCCTGTAGCCATCTGCAACGCCTGCCTAGGCTCCGTGTGAAAAGTCTTGAGACGAAGGTCAGGCAAGGCGAAAACAGCCGAGGAACGGTCGGAGTCGCGCTCGACTTTACGGGTTGTAAATGAGCATTCCGACCGGGCTGGCGATCCAGGCTGTTTTCCACGCAGCATCACCGAGTATCAAGGCTTTTCTCACAGAGCCTAGGAAACGATCAGAAAAAAGCACACACCTACTGTCCAAGTTGGTCGCAATAGATAGGGCTGGATGTGTGTGCGCTCTATTCTGCTAACGGCACGCCAGGGCTATTACGCTCATCGCCTGCCCGCCGCTGTTGCACATGGGCTGCGCCGCCCGAAACGTGTACGTCATCCAAATGCAACGTCAGCTGAGAAATCGTCAGGTACCAGCGCCGTGGTAACGGCAGATCAGTCTGCTGTTGATGGCCAAATCGACGAAATAACACAACGCCCACCTCACCCCCCAACCGCGTTCAGCCACCCCCCCACATCCCGATAAATTCCCCCCACCTGCCCCACCAACCCCGACATCCGCAAAAAGTCATGGCTAAGCCCCTGTGCCCGTACAAACGTCACCGGCGTCCCGCTCGCCTGCAACCGGTCGCGATAGGCCAGGCCTTCGTCATGCAACGGGTCATATTCCGCCACCCACAGATAAGCCGGCGCCAGAGGCGTGTCCACTTGGGCTAGCAGCGGTGAAGCGCGCCAGTCCAGGCGTTGTTGGGGCAGCGGTGCGTAGTGCTGGTAGAACCACTCCAGCGTCTCGGTCTCCAGCAAATAGCCTTCGGCATGCTGGCGGTGGGAGTCGCGCAGGCACGACAAGTCGGTGACCGGGTAGAACAGCAGCTGCGCCAGCGGCTTGATCGCCAACGTTTCAGGGGCCTTGACCGCGGTGATGGCCAGGACGGTCGCAAGGCTTGCGCCGACGCTGTCGCCGGCAAATACCACCCGGCGGTTGTCCAGCCCAAGCGCAAGGGCATGCTCGGCCAGCCAGTTGGCGGCATCGAGCGCATCGTTCACAGGAACGGGGAAACGGTGCTCCGGCGCCAGTCGGTAATCCGGGGCGAGCACCGCGAAGTCGCCCATGCTCGCCAGGCGCCGGCACACCGAATCGTGTGAGTCGAGGCTGCCGACCACATAGCCGCCGCCGTGCAGGTAGAGGATCACCGGTTGCGGTGCAGCTGCAGGCTGCCCGTTGCGGTAGAGCCGTGCGGGCAGCTGGGCGCCGTCGCGGGTGGGGATGCTCAATTGGCTGACACTCAGGTCACCGGGCGGGCTGGGGTCGAGCACTTGCGAGCTGGCGGCGAATTCGGCGCGGGCCTGGGCCACCTCCATCGCGTGCATGGGCTGGCTTTTGCCGGTCAGCCTGCCGAATTCGACCAGTTCCAGAAACGCGGCCAGGTCAGGGTGCAATGCCATGTTCAATCCTTACTTGAAAGTCAGTGACAGGGCGCGTCACGCGCGCCCCTGGGTTTCGGTGGTCGCGTCCAGGCACTGGCACACCTCGCGCAACACCTGGGGCTGCTTGAGGATGTCGAAGTGCGACGCCTGGATGAGCGTTGCGTCGTCATGGCTGAACCGCCGTTGATAGGCGTGGGCCGGCGCGCCGTACCCCTCCTCTGCCCACCAGAAGCTGGCCGGGCACTCGATGGCGGGCAGCGGCGCCAGGCGTCGCGACAGTGCCTTGAGGCGCAGCGCCACCGTAAAGGCATGCACCAGTTCCTCGGCAGCAAAGCGCGGTGAATCACCGCTGCCCAGCACGTGGGCCTGCACCTGCGCTACCAGGGCTTCGAGGGCCAGGTGGGAGCCATCCGTAGACAGGTCGAACGTCGGCAGGCTTTCGGGCGGCTGGTCCAGGATGATCGACAGGAAGTTGCGCAGCTCTTCGGTCAGGTCGTCCTCTGGGCCGTGGTCACCGGGCACGAAGCTGTCCACCAGCCCAACGAAGTGCACGCAGTGGCCCTGCCCTTCCAGCACACGGGCGACCAGCAGCGCCAGCGGCCCGCCCAGCGACCAGCCCAGCAGGTGGTACGGCCCTTGTGGTTGCTGTTCGCGGATGAACCCTGCGTAGTCCTGGGCCATGGCTTCCAGCGAGCTGTCCTGCCAGTGCTTGTCCAGCAGCATGCGGCACTGCACGCCGATGACCTGGCGCACTCCGTCCAGTCGCCGCGCCAGGGGCTCGTAGTCGAACACGGTGCCGAACCCTGCGTGCAGGCAGAACAGGGGCTCGCATTGCGCGACCGGACCGTTGAGCGGCAGCAGCGGTGACGGCACTGCCACGGCGTCATCCACATAACCGGACAACTCGGCGATGGTGGGTTTGCTCATCATGTCACGCAGCTTCAGCTCAATGCCCAGCGCCGGTTGATTGCGCACCTTGGACAACACCTTCAGGGTGCGCAAGGAGTCGCCGCCCAGCTCGAAGAAGTTGTCCGTCACCCCGACCTGCTCCAGCTCCAGCACCTCTTGCCAGATCGCGACAAGGCCCGCTTCGAGGGCGTTGCGCGGCGCCACGTACTCGCGGCCCTTGAAGGACGGGTCTGGCAGCGCCTTGCGGTCGACCTTGCCGTTGGGGCTCAGCGGCAGGTGTTCCAGCACCAGGATCTGGCTGGGCACCATGTAGTCGGGCAAGCCCTGTTGCAACGCCATGCGCAGCGCCTCGCCTTGCAGCGCCGGGCTGCTGGTGGCCACGTAGCCGATCAGTTGCTTGCCGCCTTCGGTGTCACGGGCCACGACGACCGCATCGCGCACCTGGGGTTGACTGCGCAAGCGGGCCTCGATTTCGCCCAGCTCGATGCGAAAGCCCCGGATCTTCACCTGATGATCCAGGCGGCCAAGGAAGTCGATCACTCCGTCTGCGCGGCGGCGCACCAGGTCGCCGGTGCGGTACAGGCGCGCGCCACTGCCGCTGGGGTCGGCGACGAAACGCTCGGCGGTCAGGCCTGGCCGCGCATGGTAGCCCCGCGCAAGCCCCTCCCCGCCAATGTACAACTCACCCGGTACGCCATCGGGCAATGGGTTCAGGCCGGCATCGAGAATGTGCAGGGTACGCTCGCCCACCCGTGTGCCAATCGGCGCATAGGCCGCCTCGCAGCGCTGGTCGGTATCGACCACCCACAACAACGGCGTGACCACGGTTTCGGTAGGGCCGTAGCCATTGGTCAGCAGCCTTGGGCGCAGGGTGCGCTTGACCAACTCGAAATTGGCATCGGCCACGGCGTCGCCGCCAAAGCAGTAGATCTGCACCGGTGGCGGGTTGTCGAAGGCCTGGCCGTATTCGGCCAACTGTTGCAGGTACGCAGGCGGGAAACAGGCGATGGTGATGGCCTGCTCATGCAGCACCTGCCAGGTTTCCTCGGGCGTCCACAGACGGTTGTCGCGCACCACCAGCTGACCACCGGCCGCCAGGGTGGACAGCCAGCGTTCCTGGGCGCCATCGAAGGCGAACGACATGAACAGCAATTCGCGGGTTGCCTCGCTCATCCCATAGCGCTCGATGATGGCCTGGCAGTGCATGGCCAGCGGCCCGCGGGCGACCGCAACGCCTTTGGGCTTGCCCAGCGAACCGGAGGTGTAGATCAGGTACGCCAGGTTGTCCTCGTCGATCGCAACCGCCGGCAAGGCGACCTGCGCCTGCACCGGCGCAAGCGATTCGAGCAGCAGGGTGTCGACCCCTTCGGCGCTTGGCAAACGGTCACTGACGCTGGCCTGGCTGATGAGCAGTCGCATGGCCGAGTCCTCGATGATCCACTGCACCCGCTCGCGTGGGTAGTCGATATCGACAGGCACATAGGCAGCGCCGGTCTTGAGCACCGCATAGAAGGCCACGATCATGTCCACCGAGCGCTCCAGCGCCACCCCGACACGCACCTCCGGGGCAGCACCGGCCTCGATCAGGGCCACGGCCAGGCGGTTGGCGCGCGCCTCAAGTTCGGCATACGTCAGGGACCGCCCGGCGCAGCTGACCGCCACCTGCTGACCACGGGCCTGCACATGCCCGGCAATGCGCTGCAGCAGCGGCGTGCGGGTCGGGTTGGCGACCAGCCGGTTGGCCTGGGCTTGCTGGCGCTCAGCGTTGGCATCGAGCATGGGCAGGCTGCCGATGGCTGCCAGTGGGTCGCCCAGCAGCGCTTGAAGCAAGCGCTCGAAGCTGCGCCGGATGCCTTGGCAGGCGGCGGGGCTGAAGCGGCTGCGCCAATAAAGGAACTCGATGCTCAAGGTGTCATCCAGGTGCACGGCGAGGTCCATGGCATAGTTGGTCACGTCGCGGCCTTCGCTGGCGCCGAAGCGCAAGCCGTCTTCACCGGCGTCTTGCAGGCGCTCGTCCAGGGGATAGTTCTCGAACACCACGATGCTGTCGAACAGCGCCTGCCCGCTTTGCCCGGACCAACGCTGCACATCGGCCAGAGACACATGCTCGTAGTCGCGCACCTGCACGTTGTAGTCCTGCAGGGCCTGCAACCACTGGCCCACCGGCTGTTCGGGCGCAGGTGCCTGGATGATCGGCAGCGTGTTGATGAACAGGCCCAGCATGTCTTCAGCACCCGGCAGGTTTGCCGGACGGCCGGCAACGGTTGCGCCGAAGCACACGCGCGATTGCCCGGTGTAGCGTTGCAGCAGCAGCAACCACGCCGCCTGGATCAGCGTGTTGGGCGTGACCCGCAGGCGCTGGGCCTGATCACGCAGTTGCCGGGTTTGCGCGGCGTCCCAGTTCAGGTACAGGGCGTCGTAGCCGTCGGCCTCGGCGACGGGCGCTGGATGCAACCCGGTGGCCAGCAGGGTGGGCCCTTCCAGCCCGGCCAGCTTGTCTTTCCAGAAGAGCTCCATCTGCGCCTGGGGCTGGGCGGCCAGCCAGCCGATGTAGTCGCGGTAGCTGCCGCGCTTGCCGGGCAGTGCTTGCCCACCGTACACGGCGAACACCTCGCCAAGCAGGCGTGAGTGGCTCCAGCCGTCCATGAGGATGTGGTGGCTGCTCCAGATCAGTTGCTGGCGCTGCTCGTCCAGGCGCACCAGGGTCAGGCCCATCAAGGGCGGGTGCAGCAGGTCGAAGCCGCGGGCGTAGTCCTGTTCGGCCAGGCGTTGCAGGTCGGCGACGCTGACCGGGCGATCCCGCCAATCGAGCTCGCGCACACGCAGTTCGGCGCGCTTGGCCACCCATTGCAACGGCTCGCTGAGGTGGCTTTCGGTCCAGAACCCAGTGCGCAGGATTTCATGGCGATCGACCATGTGCTGCCAGGCCGCAATGAAGCGCGCGTTGTCCAGCCCTTGTACCTGCACACTGGTTTGGCTGACGTACAGCCCCTGTTGGGCGGCTTCGAGGGTATGGAACAGGATGCCCTGTTGCATCGGCGACAGCGGGTACAGGTCTTCGACAGCCCCGGCCGGCACCGGCAAGCGGTCCAGCTGCGCCTGGCTCAGCCCTGCGAGCGGGAAGTCGGACGGGGTCAGGCAGGGGTGCTCCAAGGCCAGGCAGTGTTCAATGACCGCACGTAGCTCGCCCACATAGGCCTGGGCCAGTTCCTCGATGGTGCCCGCGGCGAACCGCTGGCGGCTGAAGGTGAAGTCCAGCTTCAGGGCGCCTTCGAACACCTGCCCGTTGATGGTCAAGGCATTGCCCAGCGGCGCCTGATCACTGACCTGGCGCCCACCGCTCTGCGCAGCCGGGGCGAACAGCGCGTCGTCCTCACGTGCGGCGCTGGCGTCGAACTGGCCCAGGTAGTTGAAGGTGATGCGTGGCTGCGCCAGGGTGGCCAATGCCTGGCGGGTGGCCGCATCGCCCAGATAACGCAGCACTCCAAAGCCAAGGCCCTTGTCCGGGATGGCACGCAGGTGCTCCTTGACCTGCTTGATGGTGTCCCCCACTGGCCCCGCCACCGGCAGTTTCACTGGGAACAGGCTGGTGAACCAGCCCACGGTACGGGTGAGGTCGACGTCGTCGAACAGCGTCTCGCGGCCGTGGCCTTCCAACTCGATCAATGCCGCCTGCTCGCCCGTCCATTGGCAGATCACCCGCGCCAGGGCGGTCAGCAGCAGGTCATTGACTTGGGTGCGGTAAGCGGCCGGGGCCTGCTGAAGCAGTTGTCGGGTCAGCGCTGGATCCAGTTCAACCTGCACGGTGTGGGCGTCGCCCACCTGCTGGCTGCCTTGGGCATCTTCGCCAGGCAACGTCTGGGCAAAGCCCTGCAGTTGGGCCTGCCAGTAGGCCAGTTGCTGGCATAGGGTTTCGCTTCGGGCGTGGGCTTGCAGGCGTTCAGCCCAGGCCTTGTAGGCGCTGGTCTTGGCCGGCAGGCTGAGCGGCTGCCCGGTCAGGCACTGCTGGTAAGCCTGTTGCAGGTCCTCGAACAGAATGCGCCACGACACGCCATCGACCACCAGGTGATGGATCGCCAGCAGTAAGCGCTGACTGCCATCGGCCAGGGTGGCCAACACCGCGCGCAGCAGCGGGCCCTGGGCCAGGTCCAGGCTACGCTGGGCATCGTCGCACAGGGCGGTGAGTGCCTGGGCATCGGTCACCTCGCGTTGCCACAGCAGCGCCTGGGCACTGTCGCCGTGGCAGGCCTGCCAACCCTGCTCGCCTTCACTGAAGCGCAGGCGCAGGGCATCGTGGTGGTGCACCAACGCCTGCAACGCCTGCTCCAGCGCAGCCCCTTGAAGCGGCGCGCTCGGCACCAGCAACACCGACTGGTTCCAGTGGTGACGCTGGGCAATGGCCTCACTGAAGAAGCTGTGCTGCACAGGGAGCAACGGCGTGCTGCCGGTGACCGCACCTTGGTCGATCTGCAGAGCTGTGTCTGCCGTGCCAACGACCTGGGCCAAGGCCCGGAGGGTCTGGTGCTGGAACAACGCTTTCGGGGTCAGGTGCAGCCCCAGTTGCCGCGCTCGGCTGACCACCTGAATGGAGATGATCGAGTCACCGCCCAGCTCGAAGAAGTTATCGTCCACCCCGACCCGCTCAAGCTTCAGCACGTCTTGCCAGACTGTGGCCAACTGCTGTTCGAGCGCTGTCTGCGGGGCGGCGAAGGCATGGCGGCTAGCGGCCTCGGGTAGCGGCAGCGCCTTGCGGTCGATCTTGCTGCTTGGGCTCAATGGCAGGCTGTCGAGCACCACCAGGTGCGCCGGCACCATGTAGTCCGGCAGGCTCGCTTTCAGGGCATCGCGCAGCGTGACCGCAGCCACCTGCGTGACCACGTAGCCCACCAGTTGCGGCCCATTGGGGCCAGGCTGCGCCATGACCAGCGCCTCGCTGACACCGGCCTGCGCCAGCAGGCAAGTCTCGATCTCGCCCAGCTCGATACGGAAGCCACGGATCTTCACCTGATGGTCCACCCGGCCGACGTATTCGATCACGCCATCGGCACGGTAGCGCGCCAGGTCGCCCGTGCGGTACAAGCGCCCGCCGTTGCCGCCGAACGGGTCGGGCAGGAAGCGCTCGGCGGTCAGCGCACTGCGGCCGAAATAGCCGCGCGCCAGCAACTGGCCACCGATCACCAGCTCACCCACGACACCGGTCGGCACCGGCTGCCCGGCGTCGTCCAGCAGGTAGATGTCCCGCCCTGGCAAAGCCGTGCCGATCGGCAAGGTGTGAGGCACGGGTTGTTCGCCCAGCACGTACGGGGTGCAGTCGAGCGTGGTGGAGGTGACCGTGGTTTCGGTCGGGCCGTAGGTGTTGAGCAGACGCACATGGCCCAGCCCGGCCTTGTGCCAGGCGGCCATGCCTTCAGGCGGCATGGCTTCGCCGCCCGCATGAATCTGGCGCAGCTGCCCGTAGTCGCGTGGCCCTACGCTGGCGAACTGGGTGGCCAGCAGGTTCCAGTACGCGGTCGGCAGGTCGGCCACGCTGATGCCGTGGGCCAGCACCCGCTGGTAGAACGTCTCGCTGTCCCAGATTTCGTTGCCCCGCAGCATCACGGTGGCACCGCAGACCAGCGGGGCGTACAGCTGCTCGACGAAGGCGTCGAAGTTGAACGTGGCGAATTGCAGCACGCAGTCGGAAGCGTGGATATCGGAATACCACTGGGCCACGAAAGCGTGGCGGGTCAAGGCACCATGGCTGATGGCTACGCCCTTCGGCCGGCCGGTCGAGCCGGAGGTGAAGATCACGTAGGCCAGGTTGTCGGCGTGCACGCGGTTGAGCGGGTCGCTGTCGGCGCCGCTGCCGTCCTCAGGCGTATCCAGCAGCAGGCACTGCACCTGCGCGTCCAGCGCCAGCGCTTGGCGCAAGTGCGACTGGGTCAACAGCAGCGCGATGCGGCTGTCCTCGACCATCTGCTGCAAGCGCTCGCGGGGGAATTTCGGATCGAGCGGCACGTAGCCGCCGCCTGCCTTGAGCACGGCCAGCAAGGCGATGACCATCGGCGCATCGCGCTCGACGGCGATGCCGACCAGCACGTCCGGGCCCACGCCCTGGGCGATCAGGCGGTGGGCCAGGCGGTTGGCCGCCGCGTTGAGCTGGGCGTAGGTCAGCTCGGTGGTTTCAGTGATCAGCGCAGTGTGGTGCGGAACGCGCTGGGCCTGCTGCTCGAACAGCACATGGGCAGGGGCCAGGCTTGGGTATTGACCGGCGGCCATGCCCCAGTCCTGCACCGGGGCGTGCTGGCGCCCGTCGTCCAGCAGGGTCAGATCGCCCAGGCAAAGCCCGTCGGGCCCCTCGACCATTTGCAGGAGCAAGTGGGCCAGGTTGTCACTGATGCCCGCGATACCCGGCGCATCGAACGCCTCGCCCGCGTAGGTAAAGTGCAGCAGCACGGTGGACCCGGCGTTTACGCTGACGGTCAGCGGGTAGTTGCTCTGCTCATGGTTGTCGATGCTGCCAAAGCGCAGGTCCACGGGCGCTGCTTGCAGCGCCTCGGAAACCGGATAGTTCTCGAACACCAGGATGTTGTCGAACAGCGCTTCACCGCCCTGCCCGGCCCAGCGCTGGATATCGAAGAGCGGGGTGTGCTCCTGCTCGCGCAGTGCCAGGTTCAGTTGCACAAGCGCATGCAGCCACGCCTGCAGCGGCTGATCTACCTGGGGGCTGGCCACTACCGGCAAGGTGTTGATGAACAGGCCGATCTGCTGCTCCACACCGCTGATCGCCGCCGGGCGCCCGGCCACGGTGGCCCCGAACACGACGCCGTCGTGCCCGGTGTAGCGTTGCAGCAGCAACAGCCAGGCCGCCTGGATGACGGTGTTGAGGGTGACCTTGTGGCGCCGCGCAAAGGCGTTCAGACGCTGGGTGTGATGTTCGTCCAGCCGGTGGTAATGATCGTATTGACCTGAGCTGCGCGTTGCCGGCTTCAAGGCTTGTGCCAGCAGGGTCGGTGCCGGCAGGCGGGCCAGTTGATCGCGCCAGAACGCCTCGCTGGCCTGACGGTCCTGACGCAGCAACCAGCCGATGTAGTCGCGGTACTGCGTAGGCCCTTGAATGACCGGGTGACCGGCATAGCGCTGGAGCACTTCGCCCAGAAGCTGCGAGGTGCTCCAGCCGTCCATCAGGATATGGTGACTGGTGTAGATCAGGTGATAGTCCTGCACGTCGGTCTGTGCAAGTACCAGCCTGAGCAACGCCGCGGTATGAAGCTCGAAGCCACGTTGCAGTTCGCTTTGCGCCAGGGCATCAAGGGTTGCTTGCGCAGAGGTTTCGTCGCGCAGGTCCAGCAGGCGGAACGGCAGCTCGACCCGATTCATGACCACCTGCACGGCCTGCTCGAACTGCCAGTTGAACCCGGTGCGCAGGATGGCGTGGGCATCGAGGGTGGCCTGCCAGGCACTGCGGAATCGCTGCGGGTCGAGCCCACCGATGTCCAGACGCATCTGGTTCAGGTAATCGCCACTTCCCTGTTCGTAGAGGCTGTGGAACAACATGCCCTGCTGCATCGGGGACAGCGGGTAGATGTCCTCAAGGTTGGCCGCAGGCACCGCAAGCTGGTCCAGTTGCGCCTGGTCAAGACTGGCCAGGGGGAAATCGGACGGCGTCACGCCGCCCGCGTCAGGCGCCAGGCAGTGTTCGATCAGCGCTTGCAGTTGTGCGCCGTAGGCATCGGCCAAGTCCTCGATGGTCTGCACCTCGAACTGCTCGGCGCTGAACGTCCAGTCCAGGCTCAGGCAACCGTCGTACACGCGCCCGTTGAGCACCAGCCAATTGTCCAATGGGGCATCTGGGCTTTGCTCACGGCCGCGCTTTTCGGTAGCCGGGGTGAACAAGGCGTCATCGTCGTCGGCAAAACTGCCGTCGAACTGGCCCAGGTAGTTGAAGGTGATACGCGGCGTCGCCAGGGCCCCCAGGGCCTCGCGTGTGGCAGCGTCCCCCAGGTAGCGCAGCACACCATAGCCGATACCCTTGTCAGGGATGCCGCGCAGGTGTTCCTTGACCTGGCGAAGCGTGTCGCCAAGGTCGGTCGACACGGGCAACTTCACCGGGAACAGGCTGGTGAACCAGCCCACGGTACGGGTGAGGTCGACGTCGTCGAACAGCTCCTCGCGGCCATGGCCTTCCAACTGGATCAGCGCGGCCTGTTCGCCCGTCCACTGGCAGATCACACGGGCCAAGGCGGTCAGCAGCAAGTCGTTGACCTGGGTGCGGTAGGCCGCAGGCGCCTGCTGCAACAGGCGACGGGTTTGCTGGGCGTCCAGGCGGGTCTGCACAGTCTGGGCGTGGTGCCCCTGCATGCCCGCATCGGCCTTGGCGCCCGGCAGGTCTGTGCGTTGACCACGCAGTTGCGCCAGCCAGTAATCCTTCTGGCCCAGCAGCGCCGGCTTGTGGGCATGCGCCTTCAGTTTCTGCGCCCAGGCCTGGTAGGCCGTGGTCTTGCTCGGCAGTTTCAGGGGCTGCCCGGCCAGGCATTGTGCGTAGGCCTGTTGCAGGTCCTCGAAGAGGATGCGCCACGATACGCCATCGACCACTAGGTGATGGATCACCAGCAGCAAGCGCTGGCTGCCGTCGGCAAGGGTGGCCAGCACCGCGCGCAGCAGCGGGCCGTGGGCCAGGTCCAGGCTGCGCTGGGCATCGTCGCACAGGGCGGTGAGCGCCTGGGCATCGGCCACCTCGCGCTGCCACAGCAGCGCCGTCACGGGCTCGCCATGTTCGGCCTGCCAGCCTTGCTCACCCTCGCTGAAGGTAAGCCGCAACGCATCGTGATGCTGCACAAGGGCCTGCAATGCCTGCTCCAGTGCAACGCCCTCAAGCACGGTGCGTGGTACCAGCAGCACTGACTGGTTCCAGTGGTGACGCTGGGCAATGGCTTCGCTGAAGAAGCTGTGCTGCACCGGCAGCAGGGGCATGCCGCCGAGGACGGTACCCTGGTCGATGTGCACGGCGCTGTCGCCAGTGCGCACGACCTTGGCCAGGGCGCGCAGGGTCTGGTGCTGGAACAGCTCCTTGGGCGTGAAGTGCAGCCCCTGCTGACGGGCTCGGCTGACCACCTGGATGGAGATGATCGAGTCACCGCCCAGCTCGAAGAAGTTGTCGTCCACCCCGACCCGCTCAAGCTTCAGCACGTCTTGCCAGATACGCGCCAGTTGCTGTTCGAGCGGGCGCTGGGGGGCGATAAATGCCTGGTTACTGGAGGCCTCGGGCAGCGGCAGTGCCTTGCGGTCGATCTTGCCGCTCGGGCTCAGCGGCATGTGGTCGAGCAGCATGAGATGGGCGGGGACCATGTAGTCCGGCAAGCTCGCCTTGAGCGCTTCGCGCAGCGTCTGCACGTTTGCATCTGCAACCAGGTAAGCGACCAGTTGCGGCCCGTTCGGGCCAGGCTGCGCCATGACCAGCGCCTCGCTGACACCGGCCTGCGCCAGCAGGCAAGTCTCGATCTCGCCCAGCTCGATACGGAAGCCACGGATCTTCACCTGATGGTCCACCCGGCCGACGTATTCGATCACGCCATCGGCACGGTAGCGCGCCAGGTCGCCCGTGCGGTACAAGCGCCCGCCGTTGCCGCCGAACGGGTCGGGCAGGAAGCGCTCGGCGGTCAGCGCACTGCGGCCGAAATAGCCGCGCGCCAGCAACTGGCCGCCGATCACCAGCTCACCTACGACACCGGTCGGCACCGGCTGCCCGGCGTCGTCCAGCAGGTAGATGTCCCGCCCTGGCAAAGCCGTGCCGATCGGCAAGGTGTGAGGCACGGGTTGTTCGCCCAGCACGTACGGGGTGCAGTCGAGCGTGGTGGAAGTGACCGTGGTTTCGGTCGGGCCGTAGGTGTTGAGCAGGCGCACATGGCCCAGCCCGGCCTTGTGCCAGGCGGCCATGCCTTCAGGCGGCATGGCTTCGCCGCCCGCATGAATCTGGCGCAGCTGCCCGTAGTCGCGTGGCCCTACGCTGGCGAACTGGGTGGCCAGCAGGTTCCAGTACGCGGTCGGCAGGTCGGCCACGCTGATGCCGTGGGCCAGCACCCGCTGGTAGAACGTCTCGCTGTCCCAGATTTCGTTGCCCCGCAGCATCACGGTGGCACCGCAGACCAGCGGGGCGTACAGCTGCTCGACGAAGGCATCGAAGTTGAACGTGGCAAATTGCAGGACGCAGTCGGATGCGTGGATATCGGAATACCATTGGGCCACGAAGGCGTGGCGGGTCAAGGCACCATGGCTGATGGCCACGCCCTTCGGCCGGCCAGTCGAGCCGGAGGTGAAGATCACGTAGGCCAGGTTGTCAGCGTGCACGCGGTTGAGCGGGTCGCTGTCGGCGCCGCTGCCGTCCTCAGGCGTATCCAGCAGCAGGCACTGCACCTGCGCGTCCAGCGCCAGCGCTTGGCGCAAGTGCGACTGGGTCAACAGCAGCACGATGCGGCTGTCCTCGATCATCTGCTGCAAGCGCTCGCGGGGGAATTTCGGATCGAGCGGCACGTAGCCGCCGCCTGCCTTGAGCACGGCCAGCAAGGCGATGACCATCGGCGCGTCGCGCTCGACGGCGATGCCGACCAACACGTCCGGGCCCACGCCCTGGGCGATCAGGCGGTGGGCCAGGCGGTTGGCCGCCGCGTTGAGCTGGGCGTAAGTCAGTTCGGTGGTTTCAGTGATCAGCGCAGTGTGGTGCGGAACGCGCTGGGCCTGCTGCTCGAACAGCACATGGGCAGGGGCCAGGCTTGGGTATTGACCGGCGGCCATGCCCCAGTCCTGCACCGGGGCGCGCTGGCGCCCCTCTTCGAACAGCTTCAGCTCACCCAGGCAGCGCTGGGGCGAGCCGTCCGCCATCTGCGCCAGCAGATGGGCCAGGTGGCCTGCAACCTGGGCCATGCGTTCGGCACTGAACTGCGCCGCGTCATAGCTGTAATGCAACAACAGGTCGGCCCCGGTGCTGACGCTCAGGGTCAGTGGGTAGTTGTTCTGCTCATGGCTGTGCACGTCACCAAAGTGCAGGTCACTGACGCCGCCTTGCTGCAGCGCCTCGGACACAGGGTAGTTTTCGAATACCAGCAGGGTATCGAACACTCCATCGCCGCCCTGCCCGGCCCAGCGCTGCACATCACTCAGCGCACTATGTTCGTGGTCCCGAAGTGCCAGGTTGATGCTTTGTACGGTCTGTAACCAACCGGCCAGCGCCAGCTGCGGCTCGGGCCGCGCGACCACCGGCAGGGTATTGATGAACAGGCCGATCTGCTGCTCGATGCCCTGCAACTGCGTAGGCCGGCCCGCGACCGTAGCCCCGAATGCCACGCTGTCGTGGCCGGTGTAGCGCTGCAACAGCAACAGCCAGGCGGCCTGCACGAGCGTGTTGAGGGTGACTTTCTGCTGACGGGCAAAGCCGTGCAACTGTTCGGTCATCGCAGCGTCCAGGCGCCATTTCAATTCGCCTTGCCCGGTCTGGCCGGTGGCGGCGCACTTGAGCGCACGGCTCAGCCAGGTCGGCTCCTCAAGGGTGGCGAACTGTGCGCGCCAGAAGGCCTCGCTGGCCTGTTTGTCCTGGCGTTGCAACCAGCCGATGTAGTCACTGTAGCGCCCGTTCAGGCTCTGCAGCGCCTGGCCTGCGTAGTGCTGCAGCACCTCGCCAAGCAGCTGCGAATTGCTCCAGCCGTCGAGCAAAATGTGATGGCTGGTATAGATCAGCTGATAGCGATCATCCCCCGTGCGGGCCAGCGTCAAGCGCAGCAGTGGCGCCTGGGCCAGGTCGAAGCCTTGCTCGCGTTCGGCATCAGCCAGGCGCGTCAATGCAGCGTCAAGATCTTCATGGCCACGCAGGTCGATTTCACGGCACGGCAGCTGCACCTGCTTGCGCACCCACTGCAGCGGCTGGGCCAGCCCGCCTTGCCAGAGGAACCCGCTGCGCAATATGTCATGGCGCTGGACCACCGCCTGCCAGGCCTCACGGAAACGCTCGGGCGCCAGCCCCTCGACGCTGACCGACAGCTGGTTGATGTAGTCCCCCCCTTGTTGCTCAAGCAAGCTGTGGAACAGCATGCCCTGCTGCATGGGCGAGAGCGGGTACAGGTCCTGGACGTCCGCCCAGGGCAGGCCAAGGGCGTCCAGCTGTGGCTGGTCGAGCATGGCCAGCGGGAAGTCCGAAGGCGTCACCCCAGCACTGCCCGGCAACAGGCAGTGGGCGACCAGCTGGCTCAGCTCGCGTGCGTAATCCTGCGCCAACCGCTCGATGTCGCTGCGCTCGAACATCGCTTCGCTGAAGGTCCAGCCCAGGCGCAATTGGCCTGCGTACACCTGGCCGTTGATGCTCAGCCAATTGCCGAGCGGGGCCTCGGCGCCCTGTTCAGCGCCGGTGTCCTCGCTGGCTGGCACGAACAGGGCACCCTGGTCGCTGGCAAAGCTGCCGTCGAACTGGCCCAGGTAGTTGAAGGTGATGCGCGGCTCGGCCAGGCCGTTGAGGGCTGCCTGTGACTGGGCGCTGCCCATGTAGCGCAGGGCGCCGTAGCCGATGCCCTTGTCAGGGATCGCGCGCAACTGCTGCTTGACGCGCTTGATCGCGTCGGTCACCTCAGCGGCATCGTCCAGGCGTACCGGGAAGGCGCTGGTGAACCAGCCCACTGTGCGGGTCAGGTCGACCTCGTCGAACAGCGCTTCACGGCCGTGCCCTTCGAGCTGGATCAGCGCCGAGGCCTGCCCAGTCCAGCGGCAGATCACGCGGGTCAGCGCGGTCAGCAGCAGGTCGTTGACCTGGGTGCGGTAGGCCGCCGGGGCCTGTTGCAGCAATTGCCGGGTCAGCGTGTCGTCCAGGCGCGTGTGTACCGTACAGGCATGGCGTTTTTCCAGGCTGGCGTGAGGACGCGCGCCTGGCAGGTGGTCGGCGGCGCCTGCGACCTGCGCCTGCCAGTACGGCAGCTGCTCGGCCAGGGCCGGGGTTTGCGCCAGTGCCTGCAGGCGTTCTGCCCAGTGCTTGTAGGCCGTGGTCTTGGCCGGCAGCGACAGCGCCTCGCCTGCCAGGCACTGCGAGTAGGCCTGCTGCAGATCGTCGAACAGAATGCGCCAGGACACACCGTCCACGACCAAGTGATGAACCACCAGCAACAGCCGCTGACTGCCATCGTCCAACTCCGCCAGCACAGCCCGCAGCAGCGGCCCTTGGCGCAGGTCGAGGCTGCGCTGGGCCTGCTCGCACAACGCGGTCAGGGCCTGGCCGCGCGCGGCCGTGGCGTGCCACAGCAAAGGCGCCTGCTCCTCGGCGCTCTGTTGCTGGGCCGGTGCCCGGTGCCAGGCGAGCCCGGCTTGGGCATCGAAGCGCAGGCGCAAGGCGTCATGGTGCAGCACCAGCGCCTGCAACGCCGCTTCCAGCGCACGTGGCTGCAACGCCTGCGTCGGTGCCAGCAGCACGGACTGGTTCCAGTGGTGCGCATCAGCAATGCCCTGGGCGAAGAACCAGCGCTGGATGGCCAGCAGCGGCAGGCTGCCAGCGACCGGGCCCTGATCGATGCGGGCGACCTCGCCAAAACGGGCCACACCGGCCAAGGCCTGCACGGTCTGGTGCAGGAACAGGTCTTTGGGACTGAGCACGATGCCGGCCTGACGGGCCCGGCTGACCATCTGGATCGAGATGATCGAATCACCGCCCAGCTCGAAGAAATTGTCGGTCACCCCCACCTGAGGCACCTTCAGCACCGCCTGCCAGATCTGCACCAGCGCCTGCTCGAGCGGGCTGCTGGCGGCCACATGCTGGCCTTGCAGCTGGGTAAGGTCGACTACGGGCAGGGCCTGGCGGTCGATCTTGCCGTTGGGGGTCAAGGGCATGCGTTCGAGCAACTGCACGTGCGTGGGCACCATGTAGTCGGGCAGGTCCACCTTCAAACAGCGCTTGATCGATTCGCGGCGCTCAGCCTGGGCTTGATGATTGGACGCCAATTGCGGCGCGTCGTCGCTCACCACGTAGCCGACCAATTGCTGGCCGCTCGGGCCGGCCTGGGCCACCACCACCGCTTCGCGCACCCCCGGCACCGCCAGCAGGCGCGCTTCCACCTCGCCCAGCTCGATACGAAAACCCCGCACCTTGACCTGGCGGTCGATGCGCCCGAGGTAGTCGATGATGCCGCTGCTGCGCAGGCTCACCCGATCACCGCTGCGGTACAGCCGGGCACCGTTGCCGAACGGGTCCGGTACGAACCTTTCAGCAGTGAGCGCCGGGCGCTTGAGGTAGCCACGGGCCAAGCCCTGCCCGCCCAGGTACAACTCACCCGGGATGGCCAGGGGCAACAGGTTCAGGTCGGCATCGAGCACATACGCGCGCCGTTCACCGACGCGATCGCCAATGGGCGCATAGGCCGCACCGCAGCTGTCCTGTTCGCCAGCTTTCCAGATCAGGGGGGTGACCACGGTTTCGGTAGGGCCGTAGCCATTGATGATATAGGTCGGACGCAGTGCGCGCCGAGCAATGGCGTAGCTGGCCTCGGACACCGCATCGCCGCCGAAGCAGTACACCCGCATCGGCGGTGGGTTGCCATCGCGCTCGGCGTGCTCGGCCAGTTGCTGAAGGTAGACCGGTGGAAACGCAGCGACCGTCACCCCATGTGCATGCATGGCGGCATAGGTTTGCTCCGGGGTCCACAGCTGCGGGTCGCGGATGAGCAGCGAAGCCCCGTGGGTCAGGGGCGTGAGCCAGCGTTCGTGGGCACCGTCGAAAGCGAATGACATGAAGTGCAGTTCGCAGTCGGCCGGCGTCATTTCGTAGCGCTCGCCAATGGCTCGGCAGTGCATGGCGATGGGGCCATGGGCCACTGCCACCCCTTTGGGCAGGCCCGTGGAACCCGAGGTGTAGATGACGTAGGCCAGGTTATCGGCCTGGGCGGCGTTCGCTGGCGCGTGGCAGGGTTGCGCGGCCAGGTCCATGTGGTCCAGGGCCAGGGTTGCCAAGCCATCCGGTACCGGCAGGCGCTGCATGAGCGCGCTGTCGCTGAGCAGCAGGGCCATGCCGCTGTCCTGCATCAGATAGGACAGGCGCTCGCGGGGGTATTGCGGGTCGAGCGGCGTATAGGCACCGCCGGCCTTGAGCACCGCCAACAGGCTCACGACCATCTCAAGGCCACGCTCCAGGGCGATACCGACCAGCACTTCCGGCCCCACCCCTGCTGTGACCAAAGCATGGGCCAGGCGATTGGCCTGCTGATCGAGCTGGGCAAAGCTCATGCGCTGCTCGCCAAACAGCAAGGCGGTGGCCTGCGGGGTTTGCGCAGCCCACTGGGCAATGCGCTCGTGCACCAGCGGGCCGTCGGCATGGCGCAGGTCCGGGGCGTTGCGCACGGCGTGCAGGTGCTCATGCTCATCGACGGCCAGCATCGGCAGTGCAGCAACGCAGCGCGACGGATCGCCGACGAGGCCGCGCAGCAGGGTCAGCCAATGGCCCCCCAGGCGCTCGATGGTGGCGGCATCGAACAGGTCGCACGCATAGGTCAGCGACGCCCACAGGCCGTCTTCACCCTCGACGGTGTCCAGCGTCAGGTCGAACGAGGCGCTGTGGCTTTCCCAGAACAGCCCTTCGATTTCCAGGCCAGGCACCTGCTGGGCACGTGGGTCGCGGCCCTGGCGCTGATGGTTGTACATCACCTGGAACAACGGGTTGTGGCTCAGGCTGCGGTCTGGCTGCAAGGCTTCGACCAGTTGCTCGAACGGCAAGTCCTGATGCGCCTGAGCACCGAGTACCGTCTGCTTGACCTGTTGCAACAACGTCGGGAAGGCCAAGGCCCCCTGCACATCAGCGCGCAGCACCTGGGTGTTGACGAAGAAACCCAGCAGGCGATCGGTCTCGACCCGGTTGCGGTTGGCGTTGGGCACCCCGACGCGAATATCGGTCTGGCCGGTGTAGCGGTGCAGCAGCACCTGGAACGACGCCAGCAACAGCATGAACAGCGTGACCTGTTGCTGCTGCGCGAGGGCTTGCAAGGCTTCGCTCAGCGCCTTGTCGATGGGCAAGTCGAAACGCGCGCCGCGCAGGCTTGGCTGGGCCGCGCGCGGACGGTCGGTGGGCAACTCGAGCACCGGTTGATGCGCGCCCAGTTGCTCACGCCAGTAGGCCAGTTGCTGCTCGCTGCCGCCGGCTTCCATCCAGCGACGCTGCCAGATGGCATAGTCGGCGTACTGAATGGGCAGCGCAGGCAGCTGGACCGCCCGCCCGTGGACCAAGCCCAGGTACAGCTGCATCAGCTCATCGACCATGACCTGCATCGACCAGCCATCGGAGACGATGTGGTGCTGCACCATCACCAGCACATGCTCATCGTCAGCCACCCTCAGCAGCCCCAGCCGTACCAGCGGGCCGTGCTCGAGGTCGAAGGGCCTGGCGATCTGCTGCTCGATCAACGCCTGCACTTGGGCGTGTTGATGCTCGGGTGCCAGGGTGGCCGGCAGGTGCAACGGCTCGATCGCGATCGGCAGTGAGCCATGCACGTGCTGGCAGGGCCGCTCGTCCTTCATCACGAAGGTGGTGCGCAGGGTCTCGTGGCGTGCCACCAGGGCATCGAACGCTTGTTGCAAGGCCTGGGTGTCGAGGTGACCGCGCAGGCGCAAGGCGGTAGGGATATGAGATGCGCTGCTGCCTGGCTCCAGTTGCCAAAGGAACCACTGGCGCTCCTGGGCGAAGGACAGCGGCAGGCTGTTTAACTGCTCGCGGATGACAGGAATTGGCAGGTTGCCGGGCGAGACCTTTTGTTCGGCCATCTTGGCCAGGTACTGGCGGCGCTTGTCCACGGGCAAGGCGATGAAACGCTGGGCAATGCGCAGGGCGCTGGCGTGATCCATTACACCGCCTCCATTTCGTCGAGCAGGCTTTCGAGCTGGTCGAGGGTGGCGGCATCCACCGCCCCGCCTTCGTGCTCCAGTTGGCGGGCCAGCTCGCCCAGGGTGGGGTATTGGAAAATCAATTGCGCAGTTGCCTTCATACCAAGCTCGAGTTGAATGCGTGAGACCAGGCTCACGACGAGAAGAGAGTGACCGCCCAGGTCGAAGAAGTGGTCGTTCAAGCCGACCTTGTCGAGCTGGAGCAGGTCCTGCCAGATCGCTGCCAGTTGGCACTCGACCGGGCGTTGCGGGGCTTCGTAGCCCTGTTGTGGTGGCGCTGCCTGGGGCAGTGGCAAGGCCTTGCGGTCCAGCTTGCCGTTGGGGCTGAGCGGCCACTGCTCCAGCAGCAGCCATTGGCCGGGGACCATGTAGCCGGGCAGGTTGGCCTTGAGGTGAGCCTTGAGGCGCTCGCGCAGCAGCGCCTGGCGGGTGGGCTCCAGGTCAGCACCGTCGACCAGCACGTAGCCGACCAGTTGCGCGCCAGCGGCGCCAGGCTGAGCCAGCACGACCGCTTCCCGGACTTCGGCCACCTCCAGCAGGCGCGCCTCGATTTCTCCCAGCTCGATGCGCTGGCCACGGATCTTCACCTGGTGGTCCAGGCGGCCGAGGTACTCCAGCACGCCGTCGGCGCGGTAACGCACCCGATCACCCGTGCGGTACAAGCGCTCGCCATTACCCAGAGGGCTTGCCACGAAGCGCTCGGCGGTCAGCGCCGGGCGGCGGTGGTAGCCACGGGCCAGGCCTACGCCACCCAGGTACAACTCACCAGCCACCCCTGGCACCACCGGTTGCAGGGCCGCGTCCAGCACATGGGTGTGCAGGTTGGCGATGGGGCGCCCGATAGGCACGCTGTCGCTGCCCTCCTCCACGCAGGTCCAGTGGGTGACGTCGATGGTGGCTTCGGTCGGGCCGTACAGGTTGTACAGGCCGGCCTTGGGCAGGCGTGTGAACACCTGGGCCTGGGCATCGAGCGCCAGCGCCTCGCCGCTGCACAGGATGCGTCGCAGGCTGTGGCACCCGTCCAGGTCCGGCGATTGCAGAAACACCTGCAGCATCGACGGCACGAAGTGCAGCGTGCTGATGCCATGCTGCTCGATCAGCGCCACCAGCTGCGCCGGGTCGCGGTGCGCACCGGGCTCGGCCACCACCAGTTGGGCGCCGGTCATCAACGGCCAGAAGAACTCCCACACCGACACGTCGAAGCTGAATGGGGTCTTTTGCAGCACCCGGTCAGCAGCGGTCAGCTCATAGGCCTGCTGCATCCAGTACAGGCGGTTGGCCAGGGCCACGTGGCGGTTGCCGGCGCCCTTGGGCTTGCCGGTGGAGCCGGAGGTGTAGATCACGTAGGCCAGGTGCTCCGGCGCCAGGTCGACGTGCGGGTTCGGTACGTCGGCCGGGTCTGCCTGCGGGGCCGGCAGTTCGAGTATCGCCAGCCCTTCAGGCACCGGCAGGCGCAGGCCTGGCGCATGCAGCAGCAAGGCCATGCGGCTGTCCTCGATCATGTAGGCCAGGCGTTCCTCGGGGTAGTCCGGGTCCAGCGGCAGGTAGGCACCACCGGCCTTGAGGATGGCCAGCAGGCCGATGACCAGCTCCAGCGAACGCTCGGCGGCGATGCCTACCAGCACATCCGGGCCGACGCCACGCTCGATCAGCTGCAGGGCCAGGCCATTGGCGGCGTTGTTGAGCTGGCGATAGGTGAGTTGACGTGGGCCGAATACCACGGCGCTCGCCTCGGGGCTGCGCTGGGCCTGCTGCTCGATCAGGCGGTGGACACAGTATTCGTCGGGGTAACGCTGCGCGGTCTGGTTCCAGGTGCGCGCAGTGTCCAGCTGTCCTGCGTCCATGAGTGGCAGCTCGGCCACTGGCGCCTGGGGGCTGGCAAGCATGCCACGCAGCAGGGTTTGCCAATGGCTGGCCATGCGCTCAAGGGTGCTGGTTTCGAACAGGTCGGTGGCGAAGGTCCAGGTCGCGCCCAGGCCGTCGGGTGTCTCGAAGGTGTCCAGTGCCAGGTCGAACTGGGCACTGTGGTGTTCGCCGCTCAGGGTCTGGACATCGAGCTGCGGCACCTTGAAGCCATCACCCAGCTGCTGGTCGAGCAGATTGCGATGGGTGAACATCACCTGGAACAGCGGGTTGTGGCTCAGGCTGCGTGCAGGCTGCAGGGCTTCGACCAGTTGCTCGAACGGCAGGTCCTGATGCTGCTGGGCGCCCAAAGCGGCCTGGCGCACTTGTTCCAACAGCGCCTCTACGGTCAGTTGCCCATCGAAGCGCGCACGCAGGACCTGGGTATTGACGAAGAAGCCGATCAGCCGCTCGGTCTCCAGGCGGTGGCGGTTGGCGACGGGCACGCCGACACGGATGTCGTCCTGGCCGCTGTAACGCTGCAACAGCGCCTGGAACGAGGCCAGCAGCAGCATGAACAGCGTGACGTTGTGCTGTTGCGCCAGCTGTTGCAGGCCTGTGGTCAGCTGCGTGTCCAAGGTCAGCCCCAGGCGGGCACCGCGGTAGCTCTGCACCGCAGGACGCGGGTGATCGGTGGGCAGCTCCAGTACCACCGGCTCATCGCCCAACTGCTCACGCCAGTACATCAGCTGACGCTCGCGCTCACCGGCTGCCAGCCAGTCGCGCTGCCAGTGGGCGTAATCCAGGTACTGGACGGGCAGCGGCGCAAGGTTGGGCTGCGCGCCGCTGGTCAGGCTGGCATAGCTCTGCATCCATTCATCGACCAACACCTGCATCGACCAGCCATCGGAAACGATGTGGTGCTGGACCAGGGTCAGCACATGGTCCTGTGCCCCCAGTTGCAGCACACCGATGCGCAGCAACGGCCCATTGATCAAGTCGAAGGGCTGGGCAGTCTGGACTTGGAGGAAGGCCTGGATCGCTGCGCCCTCCTCTTCTTGGCCCGCAACGGAGTGCACCGGCACAGGCAAACGCCAGTGGGCGTGGATGACCGGACGAACCTGGGCCTGCTCCTGGATGAAGGTGGTACGCAGGCTTTCGTGACGCTGCACCAGCAGGTTGAAGCTGTCTTCCAGCGCTTGCAGGTCCAGCTCGCCACGCAAGCGCAGGGCCATGGGGATGTGATAGGCGCTGCTGTGCGGTTCCAGCTGCCAGAGGAACCACTGCCGCTCCTGGGCGAACGACAGCTGCAGTGGCTGGTTGCGGTCCACCGGGGCAATCGGCGCGACGCGGTGGCCTTGCAGGGCGCTCACGGCCTGGGTGAAGGCATGCAGGGTGCTGTGTTCGAACAGCAGCGCCAGTGGCACCTCCAGGTCCAGTTCCTGGGCAACACGCGAAATCACCTGGGTGGCGAGCAGCGAATGCCCGCCCAGGTCGAAGAAGTGATCGGCCATGCCTACCTGGTCCAGGTGCAACACCTGGCGCCAGATGGCTGCAACGGTGCATTCGAGCTCGGTGCTCGGTGCCTGGAAAGCCTGCCGGGCTTGATCCAGATCAGGCGCAGGCAAGGCCTTGCGGTCCAGCTTGCCGTTGGGGCTCAAGGGCATTGCCGGCAGCCACACCAGGTGCGAAGGCACCATGTAGGCCGGCAAGGTCTCGGCCAGCCGGGCCTTGAGCTGGGCTTGCCAGGCGGCAAGATCAGCAGGCGCGCACGCCTCGGCCACGTAGCCGACCAGGTGCTGGCCTTGGGCATCCTGGCGGGCCACGACCACGGTTTCACTCGCGCCGGCCACCTCCAGCAGGCGCGCCTCGATTTCTCCAAGCTCGATGCGCTGGCCACGGATCTTCACCTGGTGGTCCAGGCGACCGAGGTACTCCAGCACGCCGTCGGCGCGGTAACGCACCCGATCACCCGTGCGGTACAAGCGCTCGCCATTACCCAGAGGGCTTGCCACGAAGCGCTCGGCGGTCAGCGCCGGGCGGCGGTGATACCCACGGGCCAGGCCTACGCCACCCAGGTACAACTCACCGGCCACCCCTGGCACCACCGGTTGCAGGGCCGCGTCCAGCACGTAGGTGTGCAGGTTGGCGATGGGGCGCCCGATGGGCACGCTGTCGCTGCCCTCCTCCACGCAGGTCCAGTGGGTGACGTCGATGGCGGCTTCGGTCGGGCCGTACAGGTTGTACAGGCCGGCCTTGGGCAGGCGTGCGAACACCTGGGCCTGGGCATCGAGCGCCAGCGCCTCGCCACTGCACAGGATGCGTCGCAGGCTGTGGCACCCGTCCAGGTCCGGCGATTGCAGAAACACCTGCAGCATCGACGGCACGAAGTGCAGCGTGCTGATGCCGTGCTGCTCGATCAGCGCCACCAACTGCGCCGGGTCGCGGTGCGCGCCGGGCTCGGCCACCACCAGTTGGGCGCCGGTCATCAACGGCCAGAAGAACTCCCACACCGACACGTCGAAGCTGAACGGGGTCTTTTGCAGCACCCGGTCAGCAGCGGTCAGCTCATAGGCCTGCTGCATCCAGTACAGGCGGTTGGCCAGGGCCACGTGGCGGTTGCCGGCGCCCTTGGGCTTGCCGGTGGAGCCGGAGGTGTAGATCACGTAGGCCAGGTGCTCCGGCGCCAGGTCGACGTGCGGGTTCGGTACGTGGGACGGGTCTGCCTGCGGGGCCGGCAGTTCGAGCGTCGCCAGCCCTTCAGGCACCGGCAGGCGCAGGCCTGGCGCATGCAGCAGCAAGGCCATGCGGCTGTCCTCGATCATGTAGGCCAGGCGCTCCTCGGGGTAGTCCGGGTCCAGCGGCAGGTAGGCACCACCGGCCTTGAGGATGGCCAGCAGGCCGATGACCAGCTCCAGCGAACGCTCGGCGGCGATGCCTACCAGCACGTCCGGGCCGACGCCGCGCTCAATCAACTGCAGGGCCAGGCCATTGGCGGCGTTGTTGAGCTGGCGATAGGTGAGATGACGTGCGCCGAACACCACGGCGCTCGCCTCGGGGCTGCGCTGGGCCTGCTGTTCGATCAGGCGGTGGACACAGTATTCGTCGGGGTAACGCTGCGCGGTCTGGTTCCAGGTGCGCAGGCCGTGCTGTTCACTGGCAGCGAGCATCGGCAGCTCGCCTATGGCCTGTGCAGGGCAGGCCACCATGCCGCGCAGCAGGGTCTGCCAGTGAGCGGCCATACGCTCGATGGTGGCGGCTTCGAACAGGTCGGCAGCGTACACCAGGGCCACGGAGATGCCCTGCGGCGTTTCCAGGGTCTCAAGGGACAACTCGAACTGCGCGCCGCCGCCGTCAAGCTGCAGTTCGCGGGCCTGCAAACCCGGCAGGCTGGTGCCAGTGGCAGTGGCGCCGACCGTGCTCAGGTGGTTGTACATCACTTGGAACAGCGGGTTGTGATTCAGCGCGCGCTGGGGGTTGAGCACTTCCACCAGGCGGTCGAACGGCAGGTCCTGGTTGGCCTGGGCCGACAACGTCACTTCCTTGACCGTCTGCAGCCAATGGCCTGACGACTGCTCAGGTTGCGGACACAAACGCATGACCAGGGTGTTGACGAAAAAGCCCACCACCGCCTCCAGCTCCTGGCTGTTGCGGTTGTTCACCGGCACCCCGATGCGCAAGTCTGGCTGGCCGCTGTGGCGTTGCAACAGCAAGGCGAAGCTACCCAGGAACAGCTGGAACAAGGTGACGCCCTGGGCCTGGGCCAGCTCGCGTACCTGACGCTCCAGGTCCTGCGGCAGGTGCAGGTCAAGGCGCCCGCCACGGTCGCTGAGCTGCGCCGTGCGCGGGTGATCGGTCGGCAGCGACAGCACCACCGGTTCACCCCCAAGGCGTTCGACCCAATAAGCCTGCTGGCGCTGCATCTCGCCTTGGGCCAGCCACTGGCGCTGCCAGTGGGCGTAGTCGGCGTATTGCACCGCCAGCGGTTGCAGGGGGCACGTATGGCCGGCATTGAAGGCGCTGTAGAGCTCGACGAACTCGTGCACCAACAGGCTCATGGACCAGCCGTCGGAGGTGATGTGATGCAGCGTCAGCACCAGCACCCATTCGTCCATTGCGCGCTCGATCACCTTGACCCGCATCAGGGGCCCCTGGTGCAGGTCGAACAGGCGCGTGATTTCGGCGCGCACCGCAAGCTCCAGCTGGGGTTGGCTGGCATCGGGCAAGGCCGTCCATTGCAGGTCCACCGCCCCGGCCGGCTGCACCTGCTGATAAAGCTGGCCATCCTCCTGGACGAACGTGGTGCGCAAGGCTTCGTGCCGTGCCAGCAAGGTGTCCATCGCCCGCTGCAAGGCCTGGCGATCAAGCTCGCCCTGCAGCCGCACGGCCAGCGGGGTGTGGTAGGCGGTGCTCTGGGGCTGCAGGGTCCAGTACAGCCATTGACGCTGCTGGGCGAATGACGCCGGCAGGCGCTCGCTGCGCGGCAGTGCCGCAACGGCCGTCTGTTCGCGGTAGCGCTCGCAGTGCTCCAGCGCCTGGGCCAGTTCACCCAGGTTGGCCGTGTCGAACATGGCCCGCAGCGGCAGGTCGAGCCCCAATTGGCGGCGCACCCGCGAGACGATCTGCACGGCCAGCAACGAGTGGCCCCCCAGGCTGAAGAAGTTGTCGCCAAGCCCCACTGCCGGCACCTTGAGCACCTGTTCCCAGATGCCCGCCAGGGCGTGTTCTCGCTCGGTCACAGGCGGCACGTGGGCAGCGGCGGCACGCGCCTGGGTCGGCTGAGGCAGCGCGCGGGTGTCGAGCTTGCCGTTGGCGGTCAGGGGCATGACGGCCAGGGCCTGGTAGGTGCTGGGCAGCATGTAATCAGGCAGGCGCGCTTGCAGCCAGGCTTCCAGTTGCGCCTGCGCGTCAGTGCCCGCATAGACCACATAGGCCACCAGTTGCGCATGGGCCGCTTCGCCCACCAGCAGCACGGCCGCGTCGCGCACCTGGGGCGCCGCACGCAGGGCCAGCAGCACTTCATCCAGGTCGATGCGGTAGCCGCGCAGCTTGACCTGGCGGTCGACACGGCCAAGGAACGCCAGCTCGCCCGAGGGCAGACGACGCACCCGGTCGCCTGTGCGATACAGGCGCGCACCCGGTGCGCCGAAGGGATCGGGCACGAAGCGTTCGGCGGTCATGCCCGGGCGGTTCTGGTATCCACGGGCAAGGCCGGCGCCGCCGATGTACAACTCGCCGTGGCTGCCCGGCGCCTGGCGTTGCAGGCCGGCATCGAGCACCTGGGTGCTGGTGTTGGGCAATGGCCGGCCCAGCACGATGGGGCTGTCTGCCGCGCTGAGGCTCTGGGTCAGTACGCCGACGGTGGTTTCGGTCGGGCCGTAGTGGTTGATGATGTCGCAGCGGCCCAGTGCGCGCAGGCGTTCGATCAGTGCAGGCGAACAGGCCTCGCCACCGAGCACCAGGCAGCGGGCAGGCAGCACCTGTTGCGGTTGGTCAGCGCCCAGCAGCGCCTCCAGGTGCGACGGCACGATTTTCAGCACGTCGATGCCATGGTCCTGCATGTAGGCGCCGAAGCGCTGCGGGTCGAGGGCCACGTCCTGCTCGATGATGTGCAGCGAGCGTCCGGAGCACAGTGCGCCGAACAGCACGGTATGCCCCAGGTCCGCCGCCAGGGTGGAGACCACCGCCATGCTGCTGGCGTCCTGCAGCGGCAGGGTCTGGAAAATGCCTTGCAGGTAGTTGCCCAGGGCGGCGTGGCTGACGGCCACGCCCTTGGCGGTGCCGGTGGAACCGGAGGTGTAGATGACGTAGGCCAACTCGGCCGCGTCGATTGGCCGCTGTGGGCCCCGTGCACTGACTTCAGGGCGAGCGGGGTCGAGCAACAGGGTCGTCACCCCGGCGAGCTGCGGCAGGCTGGCTTGCAGCGCCTGCTGGGTCAGTAGCACGCCGACCCGGCTGTCCTCGATCATGTAGGCCAGCCGCTGGGCGGGGAATGCCGGGTCCAGCGGTACATAGGCCGCCCCGGCCTTCCACACGGCCAGCAGGCCGATCACCATTTCCAACGAACGCCCGGCGGCCAGGCCGACGCACACCTGAGCACCGACGCCCAGCTCGACCAGTTGCAGGGCCAGCGCGTTGGCGCGGGCATCCAACTCGGCGTAGCTCAGGCGTTGCCCAGCGAACGTCAGCGCCAGGGCATCGGGAACGCGCTGCACCTGGGCCTCGAACATCTCCAATGCCGACGGCGCTGCCGGTGCCTGCGGGCCCGTGGCCTGCTGGTGCAAAAGCGCCGCCTGATGGGCATCGAGCAAAGGCAGTTGGTCCAGTGGCTGGTCGGCATCCTCGCTCATCGCTTGCAGCAGCTGCAGCCAGTGCCCGGCCATACGCGCGATGGTGGCCGGCTCGAACAGCTCGCTGGCGTAGGTCAGCGAGGCATGCAGGTGGCCACCGCGCTCGAAGGTGGTGAGGGTCAGGTCGAAGGGCGTGGGGCGGCTGCTCGCCTCCAGAGGGCGCAGCTCCAACCCCTCGCCCACCGTCATCACCTCGATATCGGCAACGTTCGGCAAGTGGTTGTACATCACCTGGAACAGCGGGTTATGGCTCAGGCTGCGGTCAAGGTCCAGGGCCTCGACCAACTGTTCGAAGGGCAGGTCCTGGTGCGCCTGGGCACCGGCGGCGGTCTGTTTCACGGCGCCCAGCAGGCTGGCGACCGACTGCTGCCCTTGCAGGGTGGTGCGCAGCACCTGGGTGTTGACGAACAGACCGATCAAGCCTTCGACCTCGGCCCGATTGCGGTTGGCCACGGGCACGCCGATGCGCAGATCGGTCTGGCCGGTGTGGCGGTACAACAGCACATTGAATGCTGCCAGCAACACCATGAACAAGGTCACGTTGTGCTGGCGCGCCAGGGCCCGCAGTTGTTCCGCCAGGGCGGGATCGATGACCAGCTCGTGACGCTGGCCGCGCTGGCTGGCCACCGCCGGGCGTGGAAAATCGGTGGCAAGCTCCAGCAACGGCTGCTCATCGCCCAACTGCTCGCGCCAGTAGTCCAACTGCCGCGCCTGCTCACCGGCCTCCAGCCACTTGCGTTGCCACAGGGCGTAGTCCATGTACTGGACAGGCAAAGCCGGCAGCGCGGGTTCAACGCCTGCGGCAAAGGCTTGGTAGGCCTGGACGAACTCGTCGATGAGCACGTTCATCGACCAGCCATCGGACACGATGTGGTGCAGGGTCAACAGCAGCACATGCTCCTGCGCCCCAAGCGTCAGCAAGCTCACGCGCATCAAGGGGCCGACGGCCAGATCGAAGGGTTGCAGCGCCTCTTGTTCGGCCAGCTCGCGCACACGGCGCGCCTGGGCATCGGCGTCCAGCTCAACCAGGCTGTGCTTGGCAACGTGCACCGGGTGTTTGGCAGCCACCTGCCGGACCTGGCCGTCTGCGCCTTCGGCAAACACCGTGCGCAGGCTCTGGTGGCGCTCTACCAGGCAAGCAAAGGCCTGCTCCAGCGCCGCCACGTTCAAAGGCCCGCTCAAGCGCACGGCGCTGGGCAGGTTGTAGGCACCGCTGCGCGGGTCCAGCTGCCAGAGGAACCACATGCGCTGCTGGGCATACGACAGTGCATCGCGGTCCGGGACCTGCACGTCGGCGGCGATGGGGAATTGGGAAAAGTCGATGCCTTCGGCGCGCAGGCCATCCAGAAACAGATGACGCTTGTCCACTGGCAGCTCTATGAAACGGCGGGCAAGCTTGAGGGACTTATCGGCATTCATCTGCGACCTTCCATACAGTTGGGTATCGAGCGTTGGCTCGGCTATCCCTACGGGACGTAGGAAGACGCGAGAAAATTAGCCGCCCAGCTTAGGCGCTGGCGCCAGGCATGCCGGTAAGGCGCCGGTTAAATCGGTGCTCGTATCGCTCGTTAACCCTGCACAACGACAGATCGACAGGGGTTGACCGTGGACCTTCAGAGCATTCTCAGCAGGCTGTTCGCCAATGCCCATGGCGTGGGCATCGAGGGCGTCTACCAGTTCGTCTTCGCCCATGACCGGGCCTTCTGGTCGGAGGTACGCGAGCAGAGCCGCACCGGTGTTGGCCGCCACGCCGCGCCGGACGTCACCATCGAGGTAGCCGAACGCGACTTTCTCGGGATCATGGGCGGCACGGCCAATGTCGAGGAACTGTTCGCCAGTGCGCGGCTGAAGATCACCGGCAACATGGGCCTGGCCACGCTGCTGCCGCAGATCATCAACAGCGCGCGGCAAGGCACTTCGGCCAGCAAGGTGGCCATGAATCAACGCTACCCCACGCCAGCACGCATCAGCGAACGTGTATCGGCAGCGCAGCCTGTGCTGCGTGAGGTACCCCGCCTGCCGCGGGCGCAGCTGTCAGCCGAGCGTTTTGCCCGGGAGTACCTGCCGCTGGGCATGCCGGTGGTGATGAG
This sequence comes from Pseudomonas sp. WSY_20, assembly GCF_043104335.1. Taxonomy (NCBI): domain Bacteria; kingdom Pseudomonadati; phylum Pseudomonadota; class Gammaproteobacteria; order Pseudomonadales; family Pseudomonadaceae; genus Pseudomonas; species Pseudomonas sp. WSY_20. Next base: position 3,268 of record NZ_JBICKP010000013.1, on the reverse strand, counting down.
CGACGCCCTGCACGACTGGCCGCTGTTCAGCATGGGGCGTGAGGCGTCCATCGCGCACTTTGCCGAGCTGCAAGGCATCACCCGCCACGGCGACTACGTGAAGAAAACTTTCTCCACCGACCGCGACTTTCGCGCCACCTCCATGGCCGACTTCATTGCCTCGCTGGACACGCCGGCCAAACCGGGTGAAACCCCGGCCTACATGGGCAACAACATCGTCCCGGAAAAGCTCCTGGCGCTGATCCGCTTCCCCGACTACTTCGAGCGTTCGCGCTACATCGCGCCGCGCATCTGGATTGGGCCCAAGGGCACGCTCACCCCCTTGCACCGGGATGACACCGACAACCTGTTCGCCCAGGTCTGGGGGCAGAAGTCGTTCATCCTTGCCGCCCCGCATTACCGTCCGGCGCTGGGCACCTGGTCGACCAGCCCCAAGGGTGGCCTGGACGGCTGCGACTTCAACCCCGATGCCGCCGACTACCGGCGGTTCCCAGCCGCCCGCGATGTGCCGTTCCTGCGTGTGGTGCTGCAAGCCGGCGACCTGCTGTTCTTGCCCGAGGGCTGGTTCCACCAGGTGGAGTCGGTGTCCACCTCGCTGTCGGTCAACTTCTGGGTGAACTCCGGTCGCGGTTGGTAAGGCGCGGTTAATTTGCCTGGGCGTCGGCTCGTTTCTCAGCAAAGACGTCTGCACGAGAACGCCCCATGCCCAGCCCAGCCCGCATGACCCAAACCCTCCAGCAAGGCCTGCGCCGTCTGATTGGCGGCGCCAGGCGCCAACCCCAGCCCTACCGCCTGTTCGACCTGGTGCTCAGCCGCCGCCTGAGCCTCACACCTTCGCTCAGCCGGCTGGTGTTCACAGGCCCCGACGTGGCGCAGATGACCACCCTGGCACCGGACCAGCGGGTGAAGCTGTTCTTCCCCGCGCCCGATGGCTCCCTTGCGCAATTGCCTGCCGACCAGCACTGGAAGGCCGCCCACAGCGCGCTCGCTGCCGAACAGCGCCCACCGATGCGTACCTACACCTTGCGCGCGCTGCGCCCAGAGGCATTGGAGGTGGACGTGGATTTCGTCTTGCACGGTGTCAACGGCCCTGCCTCTGCCTGGGCTACCGAGGCGCGGCCGGGGGATCGCCTGCAGATGCTGGCACCGAACCTGGCCCATGCGGGAGACCCTGGTGGGTACGAGTGGAAGCCGCCGCAAGGGGTACGCAACGTGTTGCTGGTCGGGGATGAAACGGCGCTGCCAGCGATTGCCGGCATCCTCGAAGCTCTGGCCGTGACGCAACCGGACCTGGCGGTGCAGGCGTTCATTGAAGTGCCCTTGCAGGCCGACTGCCTGGAGGTGCGTCACGGCAGCGGCGTTGAGCTGCACTGGCTGCCACGGGATCTTTTGAACTGCGCGCAGGGCCAGGCCATGCTGCATGCCGTGCGTGAACTGGCCCGACTGCCCCAGGGGCACGCAGTGCCCGAGGCCAGGCTGGAGGATATCGATATTGACACGCGCATTCTGTGGGAACAGGCCAGTACCGCCTGCAGCGTGTTCCACGCCTGGGTGGCGGGCGAGTCGGCCACGGTCATGGCCATCCGTCGCCATTTGATCAAGGAGCGCGGGTTGCCACGTCAATGGCTGACCCTGATGGGCTACTGGCGCGCTGGCAGAACCCTGGACTGACGGGGCGTGTAGCCGGGGGCACACGGCCCCCCGCTGGACTCAGACCGCCGCGGCCACGGCAGCGGCGAAGCGCTGAGCGACCTCGTCGACCTGCTCGTCGCTGATGATCAAGGGCGGCAGGAAACGCACCACTGCCCCGTGGCGGCCACCGAGTTCCAGGATCAGGCCTCGCTTGAGGCACTCGCGCTGTACGCGCGGGGCCAGTTCGCGGTTGGCCGGCGGGTGCCCCTGGGCGTCTGCCATGCCTTGCGGATCGACCAATTCCACGCCCAGCATCAACCCCCGACCACGGATATCCCCCAACTGCGGATAATCTGCCTGCAGGCGCTGCAAATGCCCGCGCAGGCGCTGACCCATGGCCTCGGCATGGTCGGCCAGGCGGTGCTCGACCAGGTATTCGAGCACGGCAGACCCTGCGGCCATGGCCATCTGGTTGCCGCGGAAGGTGCCGGCATGGGCGCCTGGCTTCCAGGTGTCGAGCCAGTTGCGGTAGACCACCACGGCCAGGGGCAGGCTGCCACCGATGGCCTTGGACAGGGTGACGACGTCTGGCACGATACCGGCGTGTTCGAAGGCGAACATGCGTCCGGTCCGGGCGAAACCACTCTGGATTTCATCGACGATCAGCGCAACACCCGCCTGCTCGGTGATGCGCCGTACACCCTTGAGCCACTCGATGTCGGCGGGTATCACGCCGCCTTCGCCCTGCACCACTTCCAGAATCACCGCGGCTGGCAGCGGCACCCCGCTTTCGGGGTCGAGCAGCAGGTTTTCCAGGTAGTGCAGGTTGGCCTTCACCCCCGCTTCGCCGCCCAGGCCGAACGGGCAGCGGTAGTCGTAGGGGTATGGCATGAACTGCACGCCGCTGCCCAACAATGCGCCCAGGGGCTGCTTGGGACCCAGGCTACCCATCAGGCTCAGTGCCCCTTGGCTCATGCCGTGGTAGGCGCCCTGGAAGGTCAGGACCGTGCTGCGGCCGGTGGCGCTGCGCACCAGCTTCAGCGCGGCCTCCACCGCATCGGTACCGGTCGGGCCACAGAACTGCACCTTGGCTTCACGGCGCAGTGCTTCGGGCAGCACGGCGAACAAGTCCTGGACGAAGCGGTCCTTGACTGGGGTAGTCAGGTCCAGGGTGTGCAGGGGGAGTTCATCGGCCAGCACGCGCTGGATGGCTTCGACTACCACGGGGTGGTTGTGGCCCAGCGCCAGCGTACCGGCACCGGCCAGGCAATCGATGAACTGGCGGCCTTCGACATCCTCGACATAGATGCCACGGGCGCGCTTGAGGGCCAGCGGGATACGGCGGGGGTAGCTGCGGGCATTGGATTCCTGTTGCTGCTGGCGGTGCAGCAGCGGCGAATCGGTGAATTCGTATAGGGGGTGCGGGGTGGTGGCCGGTGGGACCTGAGCAAGGCTGGTAGCGGTGGACATGGTGGATCCTCGCAAGCAAGCGAATGGGCGGTAGTCGCTTGAGAGACGCTTAGCCGGGGGGAGGATTTAGGGGGGCTTTGCTCTTGCTCTTGCTCTTGCTCTTGCTCTTGCTCTTGCTCTTGCTCTTGCTCTTGCTCTTGCTCTTGCTCTTGCTCTTGCTCTTGAT
>NZ_JBICKP010000012.1:0-749 GCF_043104335.1 Pseudomonas sp. WSY_20 | reverse complement strand
TGCTTGAGCGTCCTCCTCAAGGGCTTGCGGGGCGAGCATGACCTCCTCGTGTTCGCCGGGCGTGTCGTCCTCGTTGTGGTCGTGATCGCCTTCTTCGTCGTCGTAGAGGTAGTCACCGAGCAGCAGGTGTTCTTCGGCTTCGCTGTCCAGCCCGGCGATTTCGTCGGGGAAGAAGTTGTCCTGCAGGTATTCGTCTTCCTGTTCGATATAGCGGGCGAGGGCTTCTTGGGCCTGTTCGGGGCTTTCGGGTTGCAGGCCGAGCAGGCTGTTGGCGGGGCGCTTGCGCGCGGGGAAGGCAGGGCGTTGGTCGAAGCCGAAGTAGACGTGGCCTGCACCGGGTGGGTTGTCGAGGCGGGCGAAGCCGTTTTCGTCGAGGGTGCCTTCCTGTACCGAGCCGTCCTCGAACTCGATGCGGAACGGTGCCAGGGCCACGGGCTTGAGGTCGTCGTAGGTGTAGCGCAGATCCAGGCTGGTGGGCAGGCCGAAGGTGACCAGTGGCCAGCTCTGGAAGGTCGCCGCGCGGCGGGTGCCGCCGCCGAGGTCGTGCGTGGCGGCCTTGACCGTGAAGGTGCCCGGCATGCCGAACTCGATATTGCCGCCGGAGAGGCGGATGTAGGCACCGCCGGCAAGCAGGGTGACATGTTCCTTGGCGCTGACGACGACATGCTGCTGGCTGGCGCTGACTTCGATGCTCTGGTCGGCCTGTACCTTGATGCTGTTGTGCTGTGCCTGCACCAGCACCTCGCCCT
>NZ_JBICKP010000011.1:0-5353 GCF_043104335.1 Pseudomonas sp. WSY_20 | reverse complement strand
TGGTTCTGTATTGGCTGAGATAGCGGGGCCTGGACTTTGCAGAAGCAAATGCCTAAGGCCGCCCCGAAGGCTAACCGATTTCTAGGTAGGAGCGCTCTAGTGCCGCGATGGGCTGCGCAGCCGCTCCAAGGTTCAGCTCGCAGGCCCATGCCCCGCCATCACTTGCGGCTTTTGACGGCCGCCGGCGCCTTACCTTCCTTCATCTGCTGCAACAAGGGTGTGCACTGGTTGGGATCATCCCCACTGCTGGGTGCGATCAGCGCCAAGAGACCGGCCGCAGGCCCCGCGACCACCCCAAGGGCAACCATACCGGCGCCGCGCAGTGCCAGCGGTACGGCCTGTACCCCGGCGCTAGGTTTGGCGAAAGCCCCCCGCACATACAGCGGCGAGCGCAGGGAGAACAGCCTCAACCCCTTGGATTCCGGCGTGATCTTCAGGTCCAGGCGCTCGTTGGCGAAGTTGGCGGTGCCGTTGATATAGATGATCGCGTTCTCGGTGTCGAAAATGAACAGGCGCGTACTGGCAAGGCCATTCTTGATACCGACATCGGCTGCGGCGCAGTTGATCTTCACGTCCTCATCACCGAAGAGTTTGTCGACGATGTAGTTGCCCACGTTCAAACCTGCGATTTCCATGAGGCTGCGGCTGATCGCGCCATCGTTGACCAGCATGCGCAGATCGCCATTGGCGCTACCGAGCAGTGCTGCCACGGAGTTGCCGCGACCGGCGATGTCGGCATCCCCATTGAGCTCGCCAAAGCTGCTTTGCATCGGTGCGAAGGTGGGGAACAGTTGCTTGAGCTTGAACCCCCTCGCAGTAAGCCGTGCACGCCCCTGCAACGGAACGTTGCGGCCGTCCAGACGAATGCGTGATGCCAGGTTGCCGCCCGCTACGCCGAACCTCAACGGCTCCAGGCGCAGCAGGCCGTCTTCCAGGATCACGTGGGCCGACAGGTCGTTGAAAGGAAGCTGCTCGCTGTGCACGATGCGCTTGCCGGTGAAGGTGACATCGGCATCCATGGCACGCCAGCGATCGGTACGGAATTCCTCGACCGGCAAGACCTTGTCGGACGGCTGCTTGCTGGCACCACCACGGGCTTTTTGCTCGGCATTGGAGTCAGCGCCGATCAGTGGTGCCAAGTCCTTGAACAGGAGCTGGTTGGAAACGAGCTTGCCCGTGAGCTTGGGCCGAGGCTTGCTGGCGACATACGCCAGGTCACCGTGAATGTCGCTGTCACCGATCTTGCCATTGAACCCTTGGTATTCGAAGGTAGCGCCTTGCTCGGCGTGCAGGTTGGCGTTGAGGTGACCATCGGTGGAATACGCTGGAGTGTCAGGCAATGTCACGCCGGTCAACGGGAACAGATTGCCAAGGCTGGCGCCTGACAGGCGCAGCCGCAGATCGAGCGCACCCAGGTTGAGCGGGTCGGTCAGGGTACCAGCCAATACCACATGGGTATCGGCGATGCGCACATCCGCTTGCAGCGGGAAGGGTTGATCGGACGCTTTGAGTGCCAGCAGGCCGCCGATCTTGCCGGTGCCGGACACGGGCTGGTCCTTGTAGCGTCCCTGCGCCTTGAGGCCAAACGCATAGTCCTGTGCAGGCGCCGACTTCTCGGCCGTGGCCTTGCCCACGATTTCGCTGAATGCAATGGGCTTGCCCAGAGGATCGATCTGGACCTTCATGCGAGCCTTGAGCGTCTGGTCGTCAAAGCTGACATTGCCTTGGTCGAAACCGATCGCGCCGATGTCCATCTGCCATTTGGACGGTTCTTCGTTCTCGTCCTTCGGGCCGAAGTCGAAATTCCAGTTGGCCCGGCCGTCCGCCAGGCGCGTCAGGCTGGCAGTCGGCTTGGTCAGGTTGATACGCGGGATGCTGACCTGGTGGAACAACAGCGGCAGCGGCGACAGGCGAAACTCCACGCGCTCCAGTGCAACCATCTGCGGCTCTTTGAGCCAGTCCGGGTTGCCCAGGGTAAGATCTTCAGCCGTGAAATGCGGCCAGGGTATCCACGCCCGCCAACCGCCTTCTTCAGGCTCGGTGCGCCAGTGCACTGCAAGGTTGCCATTGATGGCGAAGGGCCGATGCAAGGCCTCGGACACCTTTTCGTTGAGCAGGGGCTTGACGCGGTTCCAGTCGAAGGTGGCAATCACCACGACCAGGATTGCCAGCACGGTCAGCAGTGTGGTCAGGGTCCAGAGGATGATTCTGGCGGGGCGCGTCATTGCGTGAGTCTCCATGCGGCAAGGCGAAAACAAGCGTAGCGGTGAGGGGTCATGTATCTGGGACTGATGAAAGGCGTGAGGGTTTTATCTCAGGGGGAGGATAGCCAAGAATTTCCCGTGCCTGGGTGCGCCTGGCGCGTCCGGTTCGCTTGGTGCATCCCGTGCGCACCCATGCCATCAAGCCACCTGCGACCCTGCCAGGGCTCTGAATAGAGCCTTTGGCGGCTGATATCAATGAGGTCGATTTTTACCATTACCCGGATGAACTTCTTTGTGCCGGTGCGCGGCGTAGCATTGGCTACACACCCACTTTCCAGCCCCGCAGAGGAGCACTGAATCATGAAACGCCACCTGTTGACCCTCACCCTTTCCCTGCTTGCAGCCAATGCGTTCGCCCTGCCAGGTGCCGAGCAGCACCTGACCGCCGAATCACGTTCGAGCGCTGTTCAAAACATCCAACCGCTTGAAACACTTGCCGAAGGCGGTTCAGACCGGTTGATCGAGCGTAGCGCCCGTGTTGCCGAAGGCGGCTCCGATCGCCTGATCGAGCGTAGCGCCCGTGTTGCCGAAGGTGGCTCCGATCGCCTGATCGAGCGCAGCGGCCGTGTTGCCGAAGGCGGTGCAGATCGCTTGTCGCAAACGGCACGGGTGAGCTGACCTTATGCAAGACGCACCGCGCTGTCGTCTGCCTGACCTACCCCTTCGAGCCCGGTCCATTGACCGGGCTTCGTTTTTTTAACTAGAGTGCCCAGCCACCCTCTATAGAAACCTGCATCATGTTGCCGCGTGCCGAACAGAAGCTACAGACCCGCCAGGCCCTGCTCGACGCCGCCTGCCTGCTCATGGAGAGTGGTCGCGGTTTTGGCAGCATCAGCCTGCGCGAAGTGGCCAAGGCGGCCGGCATCGTGCCCACCGGCTTCTACCGACATTTCCCGGACATGGATGCACTGGGCCTGGCACTGGTCAGCGAGGTGGACGATACCTTCCGCCAGACCATCCGGCTGGTGCGACACAACGAGTTCGAGCTGGGCGGTATCACGGATGCGTCGGTCCGTATATTCCTCGACGTGGTCGCTGCCCACCGTGCCCAGTTTCTGTTCCTGGCGCGTGAGCAGTACGGAGGGTCGCAGCCCGTGCGCCAGGCCATCGCCCAACTGCGTGAAAACATCACCGCTGACCTGGCCACCGACCTGGGCCGGATGCAGCGTTGGCAGCACCTGGACAATGCTGCGCTTACCGTCATGGCGGACCTGGTGGTCAAGACCGTGTTCGCCACCTTGCCCGAATTGATCGACAGGCCAGAAAGGGGTGAACCCCAGGCGTTGACCCCTCAGGAAAAGATCACCCAGCAACTGCGCTTCATCTTCGTCGGTGCGCGGCATTGGCAAGGCCTTGGCAACCCGGGCTGACGGGCTCGGCAAACCCGACTTCTGCTACCATGGCGCCCTGCCCGACAGCGACGAGCGCCAAGATGTCCAACCCCCGCCCCACCCTGCCCGAACTGACCCGCTTCAATCAGCACTTTGCCACGTGCATCGTGCCCCTATGGCAGGGGCCAGGCTGGAACACCGAACTGGCACTGCCCTACGAAGCGCTCGACGCCGAACATCAGCCGCTGCCTGTGCAGCGCTATCGGGCCATGGCGTGCGCACGCCAGTTGTACCTGTTCAGCAGCCGCATCGATCAACCGGGTGCGGCCGAACGCGCCGCGGCATTGTTCCGCTCCTTGCAAAAGCACTTCCATGACCCCGAGCACGGTGGCTGGTTCTACAGTATCGACGCCCAGGGCAAGCCGCTGGACCGGCGCAAGGACCTCTATACCCACGCGTTCATCGTCTTCGCCTGCGCGCACTATTGGGGCCAGGTCCGCGACAACCTGGTGGTCTCCGCCCTGGCTGCTGCGCTGGACGTCATCGAGCATCGCTTTGCCCGGGATGATGGCTTGTACGAGGCCAGCCTGGGTGAAGACTGGGGCAACCTGGGCAGTGGCGCACTGCAGAACCCGCAGATGCATTTGGCGGAAGCCTTCCTGCAGGTGTTGGCCGTGCGTGATGACCAGGCTGTGCAGCAGTCACTTTTGCAGTTATGCACCGCGATGCAGGCCCACTTCATCGAGCCTGCCCACGGCCTGATGCTGGAAAAGCCCAGGGGCACTGTGGATAACTGGTTCGAGCCGGGTCATCAGTTCGAGTGGTTCTATTTGCTGCACACCTCGCCGCTGCTGCGTGGGACGGCGTTGCATGCTTCCATTGAGCGGGGGTTCGCCTTTGCCGAGCGCCATGGCGTGAAAAACATGGCGGTACTGGCGATGCTGGATGTGCAAGGGCACGTGCTGGATGCGACCCAGCGTATCTGGGCACAGGCCGAATACGCCAGGGCCTTGGCATTGCGCCCTGACGCAGACGTGAAGCTGCCCCAGCTGTTGCAGGCCCTGCAGGGGCGGTTCTTGCGGCAGGCGGGATGGTATGAGTGCCGGGATGGGCAGGGCGATGTCAGCCGGCATGATATGCCGTCGACTACGCCTTATCATCTGGCTACCTGTCTGGAAGGGTTGAAGCGATTGGGTGGGTGAAGGCGGACGCTGCTAGCGTTGTTACCGTAATGCGTGGTTAGGCCTAGATTCTGGAGCCGTCCAGCGCGCTGAGAAGCTTGCGCCATTGAAATACGTTCAATGGCGAGCGTTGTCAGGACTGCTACAGTATCGAGTGCCTGATTTACTGGCGTAGTTATATTCACATTGCTACTACTCTTGTAACAGCAACAGCATATGTAAATACAAAATCCTTGTTACGCCTGTACATTCTTTGAAGACGACTCAATTACCGTGTGGGAGCGGCCTTGTGCCGCGATGGGCCGCGCAGCGGCCCCAAAATTTGAGCAATATCGCTATGACTGGGGCCGCTGCGCGGCCCATCGCGGCACAAGGCCGCTCCTACACGGGATATATATCGCGGCAAGTTTAGAAGTTATCACTCCTACTATAGACACTGTTGCTGTGGCTGTGGCTGTGGCTGTGGCTTTTGATCTTGCTTTTGATCTTCGCGACTTCAGAAGGCCGAACGCAGGGCTTGCGGAGGGAGGTGACAGGCATGGATGCCTGTCAAGCGCTGGGCCCCAGGATGGGGCCT
>NZ_JBICKP010000010.1:0-65680 GCF_043104335.1 Pseudomonas sp. WSY_20 | reverse complement strand
GCAGATTGCGGTGGTGAAGATGACATGAACCGAAAGTTCGCAACGTATCGCAAACATCACATATCCGGATTCGCTGGGCTGTCCAACAGGACATTCTGGCTACAGAATTTCTTGACGACCATAGAGCATTGGAACCACCTGATCCCATCCCGAACTCAGTAGTGAAACGATGCATCGCCGATGGTAGTGTGGGGTTTCCCCATGTGAGAGTAGGTCATCGTCAAGATTCATTTCGCAAAACCCCTATCTGCGTATGCAGGTAGGGGTTTTGTCTTTGGGACTACCCAAAATTATTGCAGCTGAATAGATGGTTTGATCTGTAAGGTCATGCCTACCATCTGAATCGTAGAATCCTACCGACTTATCAGAAACGCCCGACTGTATCCGGTTAACGAAAGCCGGCTCTACTGGCTTCCTTCTAAACGATCAAAAGAGGGAAGGCATCATGGCCGCATTCAGCCCGGCACGCATTGCCGTCATCCAGTTCGCGCCTCAGGTGGGGCTTGAACATTGCGCTGGTAACCTCGCCAAGAGCGTGGCATTGGCACGCAGCGCCGCGCGTGCTGGAGCCAACCTCATCGTGCTGCCCGAACTCACCAACACGGGCTACACCTTTGTGTCGCGGGCAGAGGCCTTTGCTCATGCCGAAACACTTGAGCACGGCTCTAGCGTGCAGGCCTGGGCAGACCTTGCCGAGCAATACCAAGTCTACTTGGCTGCCGGATTCGTCGAACAGGATGGATTGAAACTGTATGACAGTGCGGTGCTGTTCGGCCCGAGCGGTTTGCTCGGGCATTACCGCAAGGCTCACTTAGGGGCCCAGGAAAACTTGTGGTGTGCCCCAGGTAACCTGGGCTTTCCAGTGTTTGACACATCGATAGGCCGCATAGGTCTGTTGATTGGCGGTGATATCTGGTTCCCGGAAGTGCCACGACTGCTGGCAGCCCAAGGGGCCGATCTGATCTGCAGCCTCAATAACTGGGTCTGGACACCACCACCGCTATTCGATCAGGCAGACCGGTGCATGGCCAACTACCTGACCATGACGGCCGCCCACATCAACAATATCTTCATTGCCGCTGCCAATCGTATCGGTGACGAGCGAGGTAGGCGGTTTTTGGGATGTTCACTGATTGCCGGAACCAACGGCTGGCCTATTGGCGAAGTGGCCAGTGCACAAGAGCAGACCATCGTCTATGCCGATATAGACCTGAGCAGTGCTCGCTCGGCCCCCTGCAATACCTTGAATGACGCCCCCCGTGATCGGCGTACAGATCTTTATGATGTGACGCTCGGTTATCGCCTGCATGCGGCCATGCCGCTAAGGAAGTGAGCACGCTATTCAGGCATACCCACATGATGCGTATGAAGCGCGCAGGCGCTCTGCAGGAGGTGTTTATGTTAGGGTGCACGCATACCCGACTGCCAGGACCCTACTGCATGTTTTTACCGCTTACAGAAAAAGAGCTCAATCGCCTTGAAGACATGTTGATCGTCTACGGCAATGACTACTCGGTCATCAATCTGGCAGAGCTCAACGGCTTCTTCACCGCCCTGGCTAGCTCACCCAATACCGTCCAGCCTATGGAATGGCTGCCAGCGGTAGCCGGCGGTCACGTTCCCAAGTTCAAGAAGCCTGCTGACGAAGAGGCCTATACGGCATTAATGTTGCGCTACGCCAGTCAGGTTGCCGAAGACCTGGAAGACGATGTTGATGGCTTCGAACCGCTTTTTGAGCAAGGCGAGGGCGATCAGGGTACCGAAGTCGTCATGGAGGAGTGGTGCTTTGGCTACATGCGCGGCACTCAAGTCGCTGGGTGGGCTGCCCTGCCTACAGAACAGGATGCGCTGCTCAAGACTATCTCGCTACATGGGTTGGAAGATAACGTCGAGCTATTGGATCAGATGTCCGAACAGGATATCCAGCAGTGCGTGCCCCAAGTCATCGATGCCGTTCGCCAGCTCTATCGCTTCTATTCAAGGCAGCGGTAAGGCCATCGAAGACCGCGAATTTGATGAACTGAGCAAGTTGGGGTTCAAACAGCCATACGGTGCCACAGTCCCCACGTTGTATAGGCTCAGCACAGGCTCTACCTCCAATCACCTTCTGTCGCGGGCGCCACGCAGGCCCATTGTTTCGATCAGCGAAATTGAGGCTTGCTCCAGGCGCTGATTCTGCTTCTACGTCGATACATGCAGTATGGCTCCACCAGCGCTATGCCGGCGCTGACTAGGAGCCATGCCAATGTCCAACCCAATAAAGCTCTACAACTTCCCCAAGTCCGGTCACGCGCACCGCATCGAGCTCATGCTTTCCCTGCTTGCGTTGCCCACCGAACTGGTTTTCGTGGACCTGGCAGCAGGTGCGCACAAGCAACCCGAGTTCCTGGCCCTGAACCCTTTCGGTCAGGTGCCGGTGATCGATGACAACGGTACGGTGATCGCTGATTCCAACGCCATCCTGGTGTACCTGGCCAAGAAATACGACAACGGTGCATGGCTGCCCGAAGATCCAGTGGCAGCGGCTGCTGTGCAACGCTGGTTATCGGTAGCGGCCGGCCCGCTGGCCTTCGGTCCGGCCGCCGCGCGCCTGGTAACCGTATTCGGCGCGGCATTCAATACCGACGAGGTCATTGCTCGCGCCCATGCGCTGCTCAAGGTGATCGATACCGAGTTGGCCGAAAGACCGTTCCTGGCAGGCCATACCCCAACCATCGCCGACATCGCCAACTACTCGTACATCGCCCACGCACCTGAAGGCAATGTGTCGCTGGAGCCCTACGCCAATGTGCGCGACTGGCTGATGCGAATCGAAGCGTTGCCCGGCTTCGTGGCCATGCCACGTACTCAGATCGGGCTGCAGAACAACGCCTGACACTTTGCCGCCCCGAGGACGTCGCCATGCAGCACACACTCGACCATCGCCCATCGCCTTGGCACCCAGGCGAGAAAACCCTGCAGGAAAAGGTGGGTGTTGCAGCGCGCATGGAGGCGGTGGGGCATAAGGTCATTCGCGACTACATGCCCGATCAGCACCGCACCTTCTACCACCAGCTGCCGTTCATTGTTGCCGCCAGCGTGGACTCGCAGGGCCGTCCATGGGCGACCCTACTGGAGGGGCCGGAAGGTTTCATCCGCTCGCCCCATCCACGTGAGCTGATAATCGATACCCAACCGCCAGCCGACGATCCGGCGACGCCAGGGCTGGCCGACGGGCAGGCAGTCGGTCTGCTGGGTATCGAACTGCACACCCGTCGGCGCAATCGCCTCAACGGCCACATCCAACAGGCCACCCAGGGGCAGTTGCAGGTGACCGTGGCTCAGTCATTCGGCAACTGCCCGCAATACATCCAACGGCGCGACTACACCCGGGTTGCGCAACTGCTCCAAGGGCGCGTCGATTCCACAGCGCTGGATGCCGATGCCGTCAGCCTGATCCAGGCAGCCGATACCTTCTTCGTTGCCAGTTATGTCGAGCACGCCGACGGCCAGCGAGCGGTGGACGTCTCCCACCGTGGCGGACGACCCGGCTTCGTCAGGGTTGAAGGCAGCCTCCTGACCATCCCCGATTACGCCGGGAACCTGCACTTCAATACCCTGGGCAACCTGCTGGCAAACCCCCGGGCTGGGCTATTGTTCATCGACTTCAGCAACGGCAACGTGCTGCAACTGTATGGGCGTGCCGAGCTGGTGCTGGACAGCCCCGACACTTCCCTGTTCGAGGGTGCCGAGCGTCTATGGACGCTGGATGTCGAGCAGGTGGTATGGCGTCCGGGCGCAGTTGGCCTGCGTTGGGCATTCAAGGACTACGCGCCAACCACGTTGGCGACCGGCACCTGGCCCCGCCTGCTGCAACCTTCGCAACAGGCGCAATGGCAACCTTGGCGTGTGCTGCGGGTAGAGCAGGAAAGCGGCGATATCCGCTCGTTCTACCTTGAGCCACCTGGCGCTACCGCAGTGACGTTCGCGCCAGGGCAACATGTGCCCGTGCAAATCCCGCTGGACCCGCATAAGCCTCTGATCCGCACCTACAGCCTGTCCAGCGCACCCTCCGACGGCCATGTGCGTATCAGCGTCAAAGCCCAGGGGCCCGCTTCGCGATATTTGCATGAGCGCGTCGTGGCAGGCGATGTACTGCAGGTGCGCCCGCCCGTAGGCAGTTTCACGCTCGATTTGAACAGCACCCGGCCGCTGGTACTGATTGGCGCTGGCGTGGGTATCACGCCTTTGCTGGCCATGTTGCGCGAGCAGTTGAAGCAGGGGCAGGCGCGGGTCATTCATCTTTTCCAAGGTGCCCGTAGCTTGGCTGATCTGGCATTCCACAAGGAACTGGCCCACTTGCAACATTACGCCGCAGGGCTGCTGCACGTGTACCGCGCCCTGAGCCAACCCGAAGACCACGCCCAGCCAGGCCGTGATTATCAGTTTGCCGGCCGGCTGGGTATCGAGCACGTCAAAGCCACACTGACACTCGATGACTACGACTTCTACCTGTGTGGCCCAGGCAACTTCACCCAGGACTTCTACCAGGGGCTGCGTGGCCTGCATGTGCCGGACGCGCGGATTCATGCCGAAGCGTTCGGCCCGTCAAGCCTTCGCCGCCACCTCGACGCCGGCCAGCCGACGCTGCAGCAGCCGCCTGCTGCCAGCGAGCCAGTGGCGGTGCATTTTGCAGCATCAGCTAAGCAGGCACAGTGGTCACCCTCCAGCGGCACACTGCTGGAGCTGGCCGAAGCACATGGCCTGTCGCCGGAATTCAGTTGCCGGGGTGGAACCTGCGGCACCTGCAAAACGCGGTTGCTCAGTGGCCAGGTGCATTACCCTAACCTCCCGGCCGAAATGCCGGAGAGCGGGACCGCGCTGATCTGTTGCGCGGTGCCAGCGAACATGGATGAGCCGGGGCAGGCGCTGATGCTTGATATCTGATCGGCCAGAACAGGCAGCACCAGCGCCTCGAATCAACCATAATGCCCGCATTCCCGCCCCCAGGAGCCCGCATGGACCAGATCCACCTGATGAAGGTGTTCGTCGCCGTTGGCGAACTGGAAAGCTTCGCCGCCGCTGCCCGGCGCCTGGATATCTCCCCGGCGGCCGTCACCCGTGCTGTTGTCGCCCTGGAAGAACAACTCGGGGTGAAGTTGGCGCTGCGTACCACGCGCAGTGTGCGCCTGACCGAAGCCGGCGGCCGCTACCTGGAGGACACCCGGCACATTCTCGCCAGCATCCATGAGGCCAACGAAGCCGCTGCCGGCATCAACGCCACACCCAAGGGCGACCTGGCCGTTACTGCGCCCATCCTGTTTGGCAAGAAGTTCGTCATGCCGTGCATCGTCCGCTACCTGCAGCAGTATCCCGAGGTTGACGTCTCCGCCTACTTCCTCGACCGCATCGTGAACATGGTCGAAGAGGGCATGGATGTGGCCGTTCGTATCGGGCCCTTGCCCGACTCCGGGCTCAAAGCACTGCGGGTGGGCAGGGTCCGACGCATGCTATGTGCCTCTCCCGAATATCTGGCGCGTCATGGCGTGCCAAAGCACCCGTCCGACTTGGCGGAGCATGCAGTGATTGGTACCACCAACCTGTCGCCGCGAGCCGGCTGGCGTTTCGGAGTAATCGGTGAACCGACCTTGGTGCGCATGAAACCCCGCTTGACTGTGACCAGCAATGACGGCGCCATCGCTGCGGCCAGCTGCGGGTTGGGCATTGCTCGCCTGCTGTCGTATCAGGTCGCGGATGAACTGGCCAGCGGGCAGCTGCAGGTGGTTCTGGCCGATTACGAAGAGGCGCCTTGGCCAATCCATATATTGCACCGGGAGAGCAAGTACGGTTCAGCCAAGGTCCGGGCCTTCATTGACATGCTGGCGCAGGCGCTGAAGGCTCGACAGCTGGACTGATTTAACTGAGCAGGGTGAATGTAAAGCAACCTGGGTGGTTCGTGCTGCAGGTCCTTGTGCAGGTTGAGCTTGCCCACCACGACTGCTTGCCGGTACGCGGGCATACGTGCGGCAAGCCAGGGTCATGCGGCAGTGAATCGATTGTAGAGGTCGGCCCGCCTTCCAGATCGAGGTAGTCGGTAATGGGCTAGGCGGCTGGGGTGTGTGGGCCGGCGCGCTTGATGCTGTCTACATCGGTATCTTCGCCCAAGTCTCCCCAAGGGGCGGCGCGTTGTCCAAGTGACAGATGTTCACGTGAATCTCCTCAGCCCTTGCCCCTCTCGGGTGATCGCCTTGAGTCAGCAGCCCTTCAGGTGAACTGAATGAAGAAGAACCCGGCGTCATCGCCTTCCTTGCCACGGCGCGCCTGCATGTCCACGAACAGGTAGCCGTTACCTTCGCCAAACAGCCCACCATGTGGCGGACTGGCTTGGGCCACGTCGGCGTCTACCAGTTGCATCATGAACATGTAGCGCGGTGGTTCGTAGATCGGATCCTGCAGCCAGCAAGGGCGACCGCTGGGCTTGCTCAGGCCGATCCCGCTGTCTTCATCCTCATGCTCCTCGTCATGCTCCTCGTCGGTCATTTCTTCGAAATCGATGAACGCTCGCTCCAGCAGCAAGGGCGGGGTGCTGGGCTCCAGTGGATGGCTGGCGAGTTCATGCAGAATGACCCGGGCAAAGCCACCGCTGAGCACGCTCTGCAGTTCAGACTGCTGATTGACCGTATAGCGACGTTGAAGTGGGCGGTTGAAGCTACCATCCTGCTGTTGCGCGACTGCAAGAAAAACGGTGATAGCCATGCCTGGTGGGACGAACCGGGCCGGTTGGAATTGTTCGGTAAGGGTCATGATGGGAGTCATCAGCCCACCGGTTTGCGGGTTGGCCGGCCACAGGGAGAGATCCTTGAGCAAAGGCGCACCACCGATCTGGCCGTAGCCGTGATCTTGTTGGGACAACACGATTTTCTTCATGGCTAGTAACACCCTTTGCTTTTGGCGAACGATTTGGCGTAGCGTCGTGCCGTTCTGAGTTGCTGGATTGTGACATCCCCCTGGCTGACTAACGATTGGTAGATCGCCTTGGACATCAAGCGGATTTCAAGCTTGCCGCTTTTGAGCATCTGGTTAGGCTTGAGGCCCATTGCCTTGCGTAACCGGTTCTCTGCAGCATGCACCTGATCATGGTGCTTCGGCGTCAGGGCAATCGAAGGGTTGCCGCGCAACCTGCGGTTTTTCGGTGCAATACCGGCGTCCTGCAAGAACTTGTTACGCAGAATCTCATGAGCTTCAAGGCCATCGCCTCGGTGCGCCTTGGCACCATACCCCGCGGTCTCGCCTTCCTTCAATAGACCCCATGGGTCGATCCAAGTAAACGGGTTGGGCGCATACTCGTAAAGGTTCAAACCACCGGCCAGACCAATCGGGTCAGGCTGGGTAAAGCGGCCTATCTCCGGGTCGTAGAAGCGGAACAAGTTGTAGTGCAGGCCGGTTTCGCGGTCCAGGTACTGGCCTTGGAAGCGCAGGTTCTGTTTTTCCGGCAGACGGGTAGCCCGCTGTTCATCCCAGCTTGCGCCCCAGGTCAGGTAGCGCGCCGACCACACCTCCTCGCCAGCGTCGTCGGTCAACTGCTCCGGCAGGCCGTTGATGTCATTGTGGTAATGCAGTACCTGCTGGTGAGCACCCAGGCCATCCACCCGGGCCAGCGGTTCATGACCATCGTCCTCGTACAAGTACAACGCCTGCCGGCCATTGTGCTGCTCGCCGAGCAGGCGCAGGCCACTCCAGCTGAAGCGCGTGCGGCCGACCACCTGGCCGTCGAGCGTCGATTCGATCTTCTCGGTACGCCGGCCCATCGGGTCGTAGCGCATGTCGATGATGCGCTCCCGCCCGGGTTGCAAGTTGCGCACCTGGACCAGCCGGTGCTCGGCGTCGTAGCGAAAATGCTGCGTACCGCGGCGACGGCTGCGCTTTTCCACCAGGCGACCGAAGCCATCGTAGCGATAGCGCTTGTCCTCGAAAGTGAGCACGCGGTTGTGCCGGACCAGCCCGGCACCTGCTGCCCGCGGGTCGAGCAGGTTGCCGGCCGCGTCGTAGCGGAATGCTTCGCGCTGGCCGACAGGGCTGTCTTGGCGCCCCAGCACATAGCCGCAGCCATCATGCTGATAAGCCTGCAAATAGCCGGTGCCCGGATGCTGCACTTCGCGTACGGCCAGTTGGTCGGCCGCGTCGAATTGGTACCGCTGCTGGTCTGGCGCCGGCAGCTGGCGGGGTTGGGTTGCCGGGCGGCGCAGCAGGGTGCGCACGCGCCCGCCACGGTCGTACTGGCGTTGAATCGCCAGGTTGCCCTGCAGGCGCAGCGTCTCCCGGTGTACGCGGTCTCGCTCGAAATCGCACACCACCTTGCCATCGAGGTTGATCTGGTGCAGGTGCCCGCTACCGTAGTACAGGCGGTTGATCCAACGGCCGTCGGGGACTCGCGTGCGGGTGACATTGCCGAGCGGGTCGTACTGATACTGCACGCGGCCCTGCGCGCTGTGTTCTTCGAGCAACTGGCCAAGTACATCGAAGGCGAAGCCAAGTTCCTCGACCTGGCCATCCACGGCGGTACGGCGGACCGCAACCACGTTGTCCAGGGGGTCATTGCAGTAGTCGGTGCGCCCCTCATCGGTATGGCGGGTCAGCAGGCGACCGCCGGCGTCATACGCCATGCGATGAATGATGGGCGCCTCCTCGCTGCCCGGCGCAGGCATGAAGGTCACCTGGACAAGGTTGTCCAGTAGGTCGTACTGGTAGCGCCGCAAGCCGCCGTCCAGGTCGCGTTCGGCGATCAGCCGGTCGCCTGCATCCCATTCGAAACCGTATGCTTCACCATTTTCGTTGTACAGCGCGAGCAGGCGCCCATGGTTATCGTACTGGTAGCGCACCTGTCGGCCGAGCGCATCGGTGCGTAGTTCCAGCTGCCCGCGGCGGTTACGCCGGTATTGGGTAACGTGACCTGCTGTGTCGATGTGCTGTGCCAACAAGCCGCTGGCATCCAGGACAAACGCTTCGCTGCGGCCATCGGGCAAGGTCACGCTGCGCAAGCGACCCTTGCTGTCATGCTGGTAGCCGGTGCGCTCGCCCTGGGCGTCGGTGATCGATTGCAGGTGGCCCAATGTATCGTAGGCGAAGCGGGTCAGATAGCCGGAGCAGTCCCGCTGTTCGACCAGCAGTCCTTGCTCGTTCCAGCGCAGGTGGCGGCTGGAACCATTGGCATCGATGATTTCGACAGGGTTTCCCTGGCTGTCGTGGCGATACCGTGTGTGCTGGCCCAGCGGGTCGGTTTCGCGCGTGCAGTTGCCACGTTGGTCGTAGGCGAATGTCCAGCGGTGGCCGGCCTGGTCGGTCTGGCTGCGAGGCAGCGACCAATGCTCGAGCCACTCGCTCGACTCGCTACGCCCCAGCGGGTCGACCGTTTCGGCAAGATTGCCCGACTCATCGTAGAAAAATTGCCAGCGTCCATCCAGGGGATCGCTTGCCTCGAGCAACTGGCGCTCGTCGTTCCATTCGAAGCGCCAGGTCCGCTTGAGTGCATCGGTGTAGGCGGTGATCTGATACTGCGGGTTCCAGTGGCGCACGGCGACGCGGCCAAGACTGTCGGTCACCCGCGTGATGCCAGCGGCCACATCGTATTCGAAGGCGTAGCTGTCGCCGCCGTTGGTCCAGTGTCGTACTACCCGCCAACCGTCCTCATGCTGCGCCCATTCGTAATTGCAACACAGACCGCCCCCAGTACGGTGTTCGATCATGCGTCGGGCGGCGTCGTAAGCAAAGCTGCGCAGCGGCTGGCTTGCGCCATCCAGCACCTGAGCCAGGTCACCGTTGGCGTCATAGCCATAGCTGGCCAAGCGTTGCGATTCGCCGCTCGCCGCGTGGAAGTCGACGTGGCTCACACGCTGTGGCCATTGCTGGCTGTAGCCGAGCCGGACACGCACCTGGTCGAAGGTATCGCGCAACTGGCAAAGACGGCCTTGGTCGTCGTAATCCAGGTAGATCCGGTTGTCGTTGCGATCACCGATCTGGCTCAGGCGCAGTCGGTCAGGCCGCCCCGGGGTCGGCTGGAACAACCGGTACTCGCCTTCGCGGCTTTCGGTCAGCAGCTCGCCGTTGTGCGCCCGGCGTACGCTCAGCCCTTCACCGACGCTGAACACCGCATCACCCAAGGTGATGATGCCCATATCCACCCGGCGGGCCTGCTCGTCGACCAGCACCAGGTGATCGTCTTCGCCAACCTCTACCGAAACTTCGTAAGGCAGGCTCCAGCCCGCGCCGAACAAGCCATCGATCCGCTCGTCGTGGCTGTTGTAGAAGCGTTGCCAGGCGATCGGCAGGGTGGCCTGCACGGTGAAGTCGAGGTCTTCATCGCCACACAGGACCTTGCCGCCGGTCGCCGCATGTACCGGGTTGGGCGAACCGGCCATGGCCTGGGTGAGGGCACCGGTCACCTGCCCGGTCACGACGCTGCTCACCCCGCCCACCAGCATGCAGCCGAACTTGCTGTAGAACTTGCCGCCACGCCCGCGCAGCAGCATCAGCGCGGTCACCGCCAGGCCGATGCCCGGCGTCTTGCCGCTGCGTATCTCGCGCACTACGATCGGCTCTCCACCGATGCGCACGTTGCTCGATATCAGGCCACCTTCGACGATCACCGCTTCGCAGGTGCTGCGGTCACCGCTGCGGCAGGCCGGGTGGCCATTGATCAGTACCTTGCTTGACCCTTCGGCCAGATATTGCGGTGGCATGGGCGGGTGCTTGCTGCACAGTACTTTGTCGTCCGGGGCTGGCAGAGTATTGGCGGCTGGCGTGGCCACGGTCGGCCGCCACATCTGCGAGAAGAAGCCCTTGGCCATGTCCAGAAAGCTTTCTTCCTTCGCCTCGCCAGCCTCGGCGCCGGCCGGCTCCAGCGGTGCCGGCGGGCCGGTGACGATGCCGGCAGCACGTGCCGCGCGCATGCCGTTGGTGCGAGTGTTCGGCGAGCCACTGATGATGGTGGCCTGCACCGACGGCGGGAACAGGAAATTTCCGATACCCTCGCATAATCGGCTCAGGCCGGTATCGGCGCCGGTCTTGGCCATGACCACACCGACCACCAGGCCGACCACCGCACCCAGCACGAAGCAGCCCAGGCCACCGGTGGCCACGGTCAGGCCGAACGCCGCCGCCACGGCGGCAGTGGCCAGGGCACCGATGGCCACGGTGGCAGCGATTTCCAGTACACCGCCGACGATGTCTGCCAGCATCGAGGTGTGCATCAGCGCGTCGCCTTCGCGGGCGGCCCACAGGGCGTCGGACATGGTGCGCGATCAGCCCAGGTTGTCGAAATCGAGCGACTGCTTGATGGTTGCCCAGTGCGCCGCGTCTGCTGCGCCCAGCGGGCTGGCCTTGACGTAACTCAGGGCAAACATCTTGCGCGTGCCGGGCAGCACCAGGGCCAGCTGGTACTGGTGGACCTTTTCCTGGCCCTTGCTAAATTGGCTGCTCAGCTCGATGGCGGCGATCGCCTGGGCGGCACCCACCTGCACGGCCTGGGCCGGTTGCATGCGCAAGTCCTTGACCTGTTGTTGCAGGCGCTGCAGCTGGCCATCGAAATTGCTCTGCAAGGTCTCGCCTTCGGCCAGCTGGCTTCGGCTGATGATCAGCGAGGTGGCCAGCGCCTCGAAGCGCAGGATGTTGATGCTGCTGTCCTGCACGGCGGCATCGGGCAGGGCCAGGCGGAATTCGTTGACGCGATAACTCATGACAGGTCTCGTTACTGGTCGGAGCCGGAGAAGATCGCCTTCACCGAGTCGTCGATGGTCTTTTTCACACCCTGGTTGTCGGGTGCGGTCTGCGCACCGCTGCCGACGTTCAGGTCGAGGGTGCCGTCGGTATTGATCTCGCCGTTCTGCTTGGCATGGAAGCTGAACTGCTCGCAGCTGATGTTGATCTGGCCGCTGGCGTTGAGCTCGATCACGCTCTTGCCACAGACCAGCCGCAGGTTTTCCCCGACCTCGATCAGGTAGCTGGTGCTGACGCTGTCGGTCTTGCTGGCACCGACAAGCAACATGTCGTCGCGGCGCACGGCGCGGATGCGGTCCTGGCCGATGGTGATGGTTTCCAGCATGCCCACCGTCTGGGTGCGGTTGATGCCGACCGCCAGCGTCTCGCACTGCTCGACCACGGTGTCCAGGTTGCGCTCGGCATGGATGTACAACTGCTCGGCGCCTTTCTTGTCCTCCATGCGGATTTCATTGAAGTTGGCCGGGCTGCCGCCCTTGCTCGAACGGCTCTTCATGCCGCTTTGCGTGGCATTGGCGGGCAGGTCGTAGGGCACGCTCTGTTCGGCGTTGTACACGCGGCCAGTGATGATCGGCCGGTCGGGGTCGCCTTCGAGGAAGCTGACGATCACCTCCTGGCCAATCCGCGGGATCTGCATCGAGCCCCAGTTCTTGCCAGCCCAGGCCTGCGATACGCGGATCCAGCACGAGCTGTTCTCGTTGGACTGGTCGTGGCGGTCCCAGTGGAAGTGCACCTTCACCCGGCCATACTGGTCGGTCCAGATCTCCTCGCCAGCGGGGCCGACCACCACGGCGGTCTGCGGGCCCTTGACGATCGGCCGCACGGTGCTGCCCTGCGGGCGGAAACTCTGCTGGGCGTCGATGCAGCTGAGGTTGCTCTCGAACTGCGCGGCGCCGCTGCCGGTGCCGCTTTCCAGGCGCTCCTGGTGCACGTAGTAGCGTGCGCCGACGATCAGGTATTCGCGGTTCTGGTCCTGGCGGGTGAAACCGCTGAGGCTGAACAGGTGGCCGCTGCCCAGGCCGCGGGCATTGCCGCGCAGCTCGACCCGCTCGTGCAGGCTTTGCAGCGATTCCAGGCGCGTACGCGCGTAATGCTCGCCGTCCTGGCTTTGCTGGTAGGCGCCGGGGTAGTCGTATAGCGGGTAATCCCCGGCCTGGTGCGGGCGGGGCATGGCCGAGCGCACATCGATGCGTGCGCTGGGGCGCTGGAAGTCATAGTCGTTGAGTTCCAGCGAACCAGGCTGGACTTCCTGGGCCAGGTGCCAGTCGTTGATGTGGTCGCGCTCGCGATGCTGCCCGTCCGGCGGGTAGTAGGGCACGCTTTCGTAGCCCGGCACCTGCGGATGCGCGCCGTAGGCATCGGCCAGCACTAGCACGTGGCGCTGCGCTTCATGGCGGAAGAAGTAGTAGATGCCTTCCTCTTCCATCAGCCGGCTGACGAAATCGAAGCTGGTCTCGCGGTACTGCACGCAGTACTCGCGCTCGCAGTAGCTGCGGCTCAAGGCATCCTCGAAATCGGAAAAGCCCAGGTCGCGGAACACCTGCTTGATGATTTGCGGTGCGCTCAGGTGCTGGAAAATGCGGCAGTCGCTGGTGCGGGTCAGCAGCCACAACCACGGCCGCAGGGTGACCCGGTAGCTGGCGAACTGGCCCTGATCGACCGCCTGGCTGCAGCGGGCGACGATGCCATGGAAGTAGCGAGAGGTGCCCAAGCCCTGTTGCACGCTCAGGCTCATCGGCTTGCCCAGCAGGGCGTTGAGGTCGATGGCCGGGTCGTCGCTGGTCAGCCGCAGCTCATAGTCGAACAGGCGGCCGAGCTCGTCGCTGCCGCCCATTTCTGCCAGGATCAGCTTGTCCGGCCCCAACGGGCTGTTGATCTGCGCCAGGCGCGTGAACTGCGTGAACAGCATGGTCGGTCCTGTCAGTCGGCTGCGCCGAAGTCATAGTGCAAGTCGTTGTCGCGACGGCTGATGCGTACGCTGGCCAGCGGCTTGCCTTCGAGCATGCGGGTGAGAAACTCGCGGCTCATGTCCGGCAGCAGGCCGTTGGTGAGGATGGCGTCGATCATGCGGCCACCGCTTTCGGTTTCGCTGCAGCGCGAAACGACCAGCTCGACCACACCGTCGTCGTAGGCGAAGCCTACCTTGTGCGTGCCTTCCACGCGCTTACGAACGCGCTCCAGCTGCAGACGGGTGATGGCCTTGAGCATGGCGTCGCTGAGCGGGTAGTAGGGGATGGTCACCAGTCGGCCGAGCAGCGCCGGCGGGAAGATCTCTAGCAGAGGCTGGCGCAGCTGGCTGGCTACCGTGTCCGGGTCGGGCAGAGCCTGCGGGTCGTTGCAGGTACGCGCGATCAGCTCGGTTCCAGCGTTGGTGGTAAGCAGGATCAGGGTATTGCGGAAGTCGATCTGGCGGCCTTCGCCGTCTTCCATCACGCCCTTGTCGAACACCTGGAAAAAGATCTCGTGCACGTCCGGGTGGGCCTTTTCTACCTCGTCCAACAGCACCACGCTGTACGGCCGGCGGCGCACCGCCTCGGTCAGCACGCCGCCCTCGCCATAGCCGACATAGCCGGGCGGGGCGCCCTTTAGGGTGGACACGGTGTGCGCTTCCTGGAACTCGCTCATGTTGATGGTGATCAGGTTCTGCTCACCGCCGTACAGCGCCTCGGCCAGGGCCAGTGCGGTCTCGGTCTTGCCCACGCCGGAGGTGCCGGCGAGCATGAACACGCCGATCGGCTTGTGCGGGTTGTCGAGGCCGGCGCGGGAGGTCTGGATGCGCTTGGCGATCATTTGCAGCGCGTGGTCCTGGCCGATGATGCGCTTGGCCAGCAGGCTGTCGAGGTTGAGCACGGTCTCGATCTCGTTGCGCGCCATGCGCCCCACCGGAATCCCGGTCCAGTCGGCCACCACCGAGGCGACGGCCTGGTAGTCCACGGTCGGCAGAATCAACGGGCTCTCGCCTTGCAGCGCGCTCAGGCGCTGTTGCAGGTCGGCCAGTGCTTCGCGCAGTTCGGAGTTTGCTGGCAACGCCGCGTCCTGGTCGACCACACCGGCCTGGTCGCGCAGCTGCGCGCGGGTGGCCAGCAACTGATCGACCAGGGCCTTTTCCTCGGCCCAGCGGCTTTCCAGGGTGGCTAGGCGTTGGCGCTCCTCGGCCAGCAAGCCGTCGGCCTGGGCCTGGCGCTGCCCGGTGGCCACGCCGATGGCGGCTTCGCGGGCGATGATCGCCTGTTCGACCTCCAGCGCCTCGATGCGCCGGCGGCTGTCATCGACCTCGGCCGGCACCGCGTGCAGGCTGATGGCCACGCGCGCGCAGGCGGTATCGAGCAGGCTCACCGACTTGTCCGGCAGTTGGCGCGCGGGGATGTAGCGGTGGGACAGCTTGACCGCGGCCTCGAGTGCCTCGTCGAGGATCTGCACCTGATGGTGCTGTTCCATGGTCGATGCCACTCCACGCATCATCAGCAGGGCCTTGGCTTCGCTCGGCTCAGCCACCTGCACCACCTGGAAGCGGCGGGTCAGGGCCGGGTCTTTCTCGATGTGTTTCTTGTATTCGGCCCAGGTGGTCGCCGCCACTGTGCGCAGGCTGCCACGGGCCAGGGCCGGCTTGAGCAGGTTGGCCGCATCGCCGGTGCCGGCTGCGCCCCCTGCACCGACCAGGGTGTGTGCTTCATCGATGAACAGGATGATCGGCTTGGGCGACGCCTGCACATCCTCGATCACCTGGCGCAGGCGCTGTTCGAATTCGCCTTTCATGCTGGCGCCGGCCTGCAGCAGGCCGACATCCAGGCTGCGCAGTTCTACGTCCTTGAGCGCCGGCGGCACATCGCCGGCGACGATGCGCAAGGCGAAGCCTTCCACCACGGCGGTTTTGCCGACACCGGCCTCGCCGGTAAGGATCGGGTTGTTCTGCCGGCGGCGCATGAGGATATCGACCAGCTGACGGATCTCTTCGTCGCGCCCGACGATAGGGTCAAGCTTGCCGCTGCGCGCCTGTTCGGTAAGGTCGACGGTAAAGCGCTTGAGCGCCTCCTGCTTGCCCATCGCCGCCGGCGCCACGGCGCCGCTGGCTTCGCCGGGCAGCGCAGCGCTGAAGCCGTCGGTGGCAGCCAGGTGGTTTTCCGGCGAGTCGCCCACGTACTCGCTGAAGCGTTCGCTCAGCGCCTCGACCTTCACTTTGCCGAATTCGCTGGACAGCCCCTGCAGGGCATGGCGCAGGCTCGGGGTCTTGAGGATGCCGACCAGCAGGTAGCCGGTGCGCACCTGGCTTTCGCCGAACATCAGGCTGCCGTATACCCAGCCGCGTTCGACGGCTTCTTCCACCTGCGAAGAGAGGTCGGTGATCGACGTCGAACCGCGCGGCAGGCGGTCCAGGGCATCGGTCAGGTCACGGGCCAGGCGCGCCGGCTCGATATCGCACTGGCGTACGATGCGGTGCAGGTCGCTGTCCTGCAGTTGCAGCAATTGGTGCAGCCAGTGCACCAGCTCGACATAGGGGTTGCCCCGCAGTTTGCAAAATACCGTGGCGGCCTCGATGGCCTTGTAGGCGACGCTGTTGAGTTTGCCGAACAGCGCGGCGCGGCTGATTTCACCCATGGTCCTGGTTCCTTGTGTGGTGGGCGGCGGCCGGCTGGTCGGCGTAGTACCGGGCCAGCTTCAGGTCGCGTGCATCGTGCAGAGGGCGGCCGAGCCAGGTGTCGAAACCCAGGCGTTGGCCGGCATTGAGTTGCAGCGCAGGCACCTGGTCCTGCGCAAGGATCAGGTTCAGGTCCCAGTCCAGCTCCTGGCCCAGGTACTCGGCGACCCAGGACGCCAGTTCGACGAAAGCCTGCCCGCCGGGCAGCAGGGCGTGGTACTGGTCGAGGCTGAGTGGGCCCAGGCACAGGCGGAACTTGTGCTGGCGGTCCCAGACGTAGCGGCCCAGACACAGGTCCACGCCCAGGCGGTTGGCGCGCACGCCGAGCTGGCTGCGTTCGGGCAGTTCTAGCCATTGGCCGACGTATTCTTCCAGCGTCACCGGCACGCCAAAATAGCCGCCAAGTATGCTGCGCAGGCCATCCGGGTAGCGGGTTTGCGCGCTCAGGTGGCCCGACCAGTGCAGTTTGCCGGTGTCGGCCAGCGCGCCCTGACCTTGCAGTTCGGGCTGGCCACGGCCACTCAGCGCCGCCAGGCGCGCGGCCCAGTAGTCGTCACCCGGGCGGTCGTGGCTGACCGTCGGGTGCGCTTCGGCCCAGGCTCGGTAGAACAGGCTCAGCAGGCGGTGATGGAAGACGTCCAGGAACGCCTTGCTGGTCGCGTCGCCGTGGTTGCGCTGGCGCTCGCGCATGTATTCGGTGAGGTGCAGTGGCAGCGGGCCATTGGGGCCACCCAGGCCGAAGAAGAACTGCTCCAGGCGCGCCGGCTGGTCGCCGTCGGCACTGACCGCAGCCAGGGTCGCCGGGGCGAACCCGCAGTCCAAGCGCTGGCCCAGGCGCACCGGCTCGTCGGCCAGGCGCAGGGAATGGCCGAAGCGTGGCAGCTCGGGGTGCTGCGCCTCGAGGCGGCGCAGCGCCTGGAAGAAATCGTACGCCCAGGGCTGCGCCTGCATGGCCTGCAAGGTATTCATAACGTCGGCCTGCGCCCGGGTTTAGCGGCCCAGCGCATGATCTCGCCACGTTCGCTGGTGCGCAGTACAGTTTCGGTGAAGCTGTTGATCGACACATAGCGGGTCAGGAAGCGTTCGAACACCGCACCCAGCAGGAACACGCCGGTGCCGCGGAAGGCGTTCTCATCGAAGGTCAGGGTAATTTCCAGGCCACGCCCGAACACGATTGGCCCCGGCATCGGCAGGCGCCGCGTGCAGGGCTTGCTGCTGACCTCGCGCAGGCCGTCGATCTGCAGGTTCAGGGCGCTGTCCTGCGGGTCGCCGTACAGGCGCAGCAGTTCGCGCAGGGCAGCGGCGCCCTGGCCGTGTTCGGCCAGCGACAGGTAGTTCAGCGACAGCTGGCTGATCAGGCGCCAGGCGCGGTTGTCGTGGGCATGGCTGGCTTTGGGCCTGCCCGGGCCGGCCAGGCAGCGGATGCCGGCCACCGGCGCGCTGTCGGCCAGGCTGAAGTCGCTGCGGCCATCGCCCACGTTCATGAACAGCGGCAGGTCACGGTTGCTGCACAGGGCGCTGATACCCAGCTGGCGCAGGTCGTGGCGGTACGGCGCCTGCTGGCCGTCAACCAGGCTGATGAACGTCTCGCTCCCCATGTAGCTGGAGCGGGTACCGTTGCGGCGCTGGTCACTGGACAACACCCGTGGCTCGCGGCGCACGATGTAGTAGGCCTGGTCGCGGCCATAGCGCGACGGGTCGCGCACGGCGTAGAACGGCAGGAATTCCTGGTCCGGGCCGGTGCCGTAGCCGGTGACCCGCTGCAGCGAGTGAATCTCGAAATCGGTGGGCCGGGTGCGGTCGGCGATCACGTGGTGCTCATGCACCCGATCGGTCAGGTGCAGGCGGTCGACCCGGCGCGGGAACAGGTTGATCGCCGGGGTGCAGAACGGCACGAACTGGCTGGCGCCGACGCTGCTTTCCAGGCTCTGGTCGAAACGCTCGAACAACACCAGCACTTCCAGCGTCTGGCCGCTGCAGCGCTGCACCGCCCGTTCCAGCCCGGCGATATTGACGAACAGAAAGCGCTGCGGCAGGGCGAAATATTCCTGCAATAGGCGGTAGCCCTGGAACGCCTGCGGCACCACCGGCAATGCTGCCTCGCGGTCATCGAAGCCACACGGGCGCAGCGCCTGCTCGACGGGAATACGCTCCACCCAGTCCGCGCCGGGTTGGCGGACGAACACCGCGCAAGCGCTGCCCAGCAGTTGCTCGTAGAGGCGGAACGGGGTTTCGTCGGCGCCGTTGAGGTACAGCGGTAGATGGCTGAGCGGCAGGCTGGCGAACGGCACCTCGGCGCCAGTGCGCAAGGTCAGGCGCAGGCCGGCGCGGGCCTGCGGCACGCTGCCGGCTAGGCGCCCGAGCACCGCACCGGGGTTGCCGAAGTACTCGGCGGCGGCCACCTGCAACGGCCACAAGGTAACGTCCTGGGTGCTGCGGAACTCGCACGGGGTCTGCGAGTTGCGCCCCAGGTTGGCGCGCAGCACACTGTCACGCGGCAGGCGGAAACCGCTGGCCAGCGAACCCTCGTCGGGGTCGGTCTGCAGTTGCACCACGGTCATCGATGGGGTCGGCGCCAGGTAGTGTGGGTAGGCGATTTCCAGCAGGTTGTGGGTGAAGGTCGGGTACTCGGCGTCGAGCTTGAGCTGCACCCGGGCGGTGAGGTAGGCGAAGCCTTCGAGCAGGCGCTCGACATACGGGTCGGCGCACTCGATGCCGGACAACGTCAGGCGCCCGGCAATTTTCGGGTATTCCCTGGCGAACTCCGCGGCACTCTCGCGAATGTGCTGCAACTCCTGGTTGTACAGCTCGAGCATGCGCGGGTTCATGCACGCCTCCGGCGTTCGGCGGGGGCCACACGCACATGCCCGGACTCAAGGTCGATGTCGGTCTGCAGCAGCAACGGCAGCGCCGCTGGCTGGGCCCACAGGTCGCCTTCAATCTCGAAGCTCAAGGCGTTGGCGTTCATCTCGCCGGGCGCGGCCTGGGCCCGCACCTTGAGGGTGTGGGGGAGAATGCGTGGCTCGTAGGTGGCGATGGCCTGGTGGATGATGCGTTCCAGGGCGGTCAGGTCAATGTTCGAGGCGCTGTTGCCGGCCAGCGCCGGTAGCCCATAGTTGACCACCGAGGCCCCGGCCGGGGTGTCCAGGGTGGTGACGCTGTCGAGCAGCGAAGTGGTGTTGAGCAACCAGGCGAGGTCGCGCAGCACAGAGGCCTTGAGCTGGTGCAGGCTGAGCACGCGCTTGTCCGGGGCTTCCTGCGGGTTGCCCGGGTTGTCGTCGGTCAGGCGGTCCAGCAGCGACGGCTGCAGGCGGTCGCGGGCGGCGATCTCGGCTACCACTCGAACAGCCCCACGAAGTTCTTCTGGTCCACAGGGCCACGCGAGCAACTGCCGCCACGGGCCAGGATGGAGGGCTCCAGGCGCGTGCCGAGCTGACGCACGGCCTGGAACTGGCTGTCGCAACGGCCAGGTTGCGCCGGGTCTGGCTGCACATGGCTGACAATGATGATCTGCGCCCCCTTGAATTGTTCGACGCGTGGCTTGCCGCTGTCGCGCCCTGGGCTGAGCTGGCAGGGCCAGGGCATGTCCAGTTGCAGCAGCGAGGCATCGGCTTTGCGCAGCGCGCAGCGGCCTTGGTGGTTAACCAGCGCAAGGGTGTGGCCGCCCAAGTTCACCTCAGGCGCCGCGCCCGACGGTGCAGCGGGCGCCTGGGCACACGCGTTCAAGGCGAATGCGAGCAGCAGCGCCGGCAGCAGGGTTGTGCATGCAGGTCTCATTTGAGCTCCCAGAACCAGACAGCCTTGGATCGGTGCGCCTGGTCGGCGAAATAGCCCGTGACCCGGCCTCGGTCCCACAGATCGATGTGGTCGCCGGTACGGTTGTCGAATGCCTGCCCGGCACGGGCGAAGCAATCCTTGAAGAAGATGATGCCGCGCTTCTCGCTGAGCTTGAGGCGGTCGTCGGCGCTGCCGCTCAGTTGCAGGGGGGCGCCGAGATGGTACTTCCACAACCAGTTGGCCAGCGACTCGGCGCCCCGGGCATGGCCATGAGCACAGCGCGGTTCGCTGTAGCTGCCGGCATTCACCTTGATGGTGTGTTCGCCATTGAGCGCAATGCTCATGCGAATGGCGCACTGGTTGTCCCAGCCGCCGTCGCAAGGCGACGAGTCAGTCGGGTAGGCATTCCACAGGTTGATGAAAGAAGGCTTGGCCATGGGTTCACCGTAAGCGGGTGAGGTGAGGGAAAGGCGTCCACGCCAGCCAAGGCAGCGCGGACGCGGTCGGTCAGATCTTGACGTTGGAGCGGATGTTCCAGCCGTACTTGATCGGGCCGCCTTCCTTGCTGCCGTCGGCTTTCTGCGGCTGATAATCGACGGTGACCTTGGCGAAGTTCAGGGTCACGTTCTCGGTCAGGCGGTCGTCGCTGCCCGAGCCACCGGTGCTGAGCGAGCTGATGATGACTTCTTCAAGGTTGATGATCAGGTACTCGACCTGACTCTCGCCCCCGGCCTTGCGCACGGTCAGCTTGACCTTGTCGATGTGCTTGCCGCTGGAGCAGTGGGCCATCAGGTTGGGGCTGGACTTGTCGATGTACTTGGTGATCGACAGGTCCTGGATGTTGACCTTGCCCGAGCCGCCGCCGCTGCCCGTGTGCATGTTGCCGGACTGGGACATGCCCCAGCTCCAGTTGAGCACGTCGATTTCGTCCTTGTGGGCCTTGTCGTGGGACTCGCCCTTGATGTCGCCGATCTTGATGAAAATATCTACAGCCATGATGTCCTCGGTATTACGCGTCAGGTTGGCGGTTGGGTGCAGTTGGGGCTGTCAGACAGCCCGGGGGCGGTCAGGCCCCTTTGGCCGAAGGCAGCTTCGATACCAGGCGCAGCGACACGGTCAGCCCTTCGAGCTGGTAGTGGGGGCGCAAGTAGAAGCGCGAGTTGTAGTAACCCGGGTTGCCTTCGACGTCCTCGACCACGACCTCGGCCGCTGCCAGCGGGTGCTGGGCCTTGGTGGTCTCGGTGGAGTGCGCCGGGTCGCCGTCGACGTAGTTGAGGATCCAGTCCTGCAGCCAGCGCTGCATCTCGTCCTTTTCCTTGAACGAGCCGATCTTGTCGCGAACGATGCACTTGAGGTAGTGCGCGAAGCGGCAGGTGGCGAACAGATACGGCAGGCGCGCGGCCAGGTTGGCGTTGGCGGTGGCGTCCGGGTCGTCGTACTCGGCTGGCTTCTGCAGCGACTGGGCGCCGATGAAGGCCGCGAAGTCGGTGTTCTTCTTGTGCAGCAGCGGCATGAAACCGTTCTTCGCCAGCTCTGCTTCGCGGCGGTCGGAAATGGCGATTTCGGTCGGGCACTTCATGTCCACACCACCGTCGTCGGTGGGGAAGGTGTGCGCCGGCAGGCCCTGCACTTCGCCACCCGATTCCACGCCACGGATGCGCGAGCACCAGCCGTAGTGCTTGAACGAGCGGTTGATGTTCACAGCCATGGCATAGGCGGCGTTGGCCCATGTGTACTTGCTGCTGTCGGCGCCATCAGTGTCTTCTTCGAAGGCGAAGGCCTCGACCGGGTCTGTCTTGGCGCCGTATGGCAGGCGCGCCAGGAAGCGCGGCATGGTCAGGCCGATGTAGCGCGAATCTTCCGACTCACGCAGCGAGCGCCAGCCAGCATACTCCGGGGTGGTGAAGATCTTGGTCAGGTCGCGCGGGTTGCTCAGTTCCTGCCACGAGCCCATGCCCATCACGGTCGGCGAGGCGGCGGCGATGAACGGCGCGTGCATTGAGGCGCAGACTTTCGACATCTCTCCCAGCAGCTCGACGTCGGGTGGCGACTGGTCGAAGTAGTAGTCGCCGACCAGGCAGCCGTAAGGTTCGCCGCCGAACTGGCCGTACTCTTCTTCGTACAGCTTCTTGAAGATCGGACTCTGGTCCCAGGCGGTGCCCTTGAACTTCTTCAAGGTCTTGTGCAGGTCGGTCTTCGACACGTTGAGCACACGAATCTTCAGCTGCTCGTCGCTTTCGGTGTTGTTGACCAGGTAGTGCAGGCCGCGCCAGGCGCTTTCCAGCTGCTGGAAATCATCGTGGTGGATGATCTGGTTGACCTGGGCGGTGAGCTTGGCGTCGATGGCGGCAATGATCTGCTCGATCGAACCGATGGCGTCGTTGGACACCAGGCTGGTCTGCGCCAGGGCCTGCTCGGCCAAGGTACGCACGGCGCTTTCCACCGCTTCCTTGGCGCGCTCGGTCTTGGGTTTGAACTCCTGCAGCAGCAGGCTGGCGAATTCGCTCGGGTCCTGGGTGGCGCCGGCCGACTGGGCCTGGGCTTCGCGCAATGGATCGTTCATGGGCTGTCTCCTCAGGCCTTGGGCTCGTTGTCGACGGGTTTCGGCGCGCTGGCCAGTGCCTGTAGCAGGGCCGGGTCCTTGATGGCCTTGAGGATGATGTCCTCGGCACCGGTCTTGCCGTCCATGTAGGTCAGCAGGTTGGCCAGCTGGGTGCGCGCCTCGAGCAGCTGGTTGAGGGCATCGACCTTGCGTGCCACGGCGGCCGGGCTGAAGTCGTCCATGCTCTCGAAGGTAATGTCCAGGCTCAGGTTGCCTTCGCCGGTCAGCTCGTTGGGCACGTTGAAGGCCACGCGTGGCTTCATGGCCTTCAGGCGCGAATCGAAGTTGTCGACATCGATCTCCAGGAACTTGCGTTCGGCTACCGCAGGCAGCGGTTCGGCCGGCTTGCCGGCGAGGTCCGACAGCACGCCCATGACGAATGGCAGCTGGACTTTCTTCTCGGCGCCGTAGAGCTCGACGTCATATTCGATCTGCACCCTCGGCGCACGGTTGCGTGCGATGAATTTCTGGGAGCTGTCTTTCGCCACGTTGTTCCTCCTGGTCGCCGGTGCGGCGGCGCTGTTCGTTGCGGGCGTCGGTGTTGATGCGGGCCGAGGGCGTCAGTTGTCCTCGGTGCCGCGCAGGTTCTCGAATTGCGACCAGCCATCGGGGATCAGGTCGCGGACAATGGTTGCGAAATCGGCATTGACCAGCCGCTTCGCCCGGTGCAACAGCACCGGCAGCGGGCTGGAGGGCTCGTGGCGGGCGTAGTACTGCAACAGCCGGTCGAGGCTCTGCTGCACGTCCTCGCGGCTGTTTACTTCGCCCGGGCGGGCGGCAGGCCGGGCGCTGGGGCTGGCGGCGGCGGGCGGCGCTTGCTCGCTGGGGGTCGCCGGTGCTTCGGTGGCGGCCAGGGCAGGGCCTGCCCCGGCTGGGGCGTAATCGGTGAGCACCTGCTGCACCTGGCGCAGCGGCTGGCGCAGAGCCGACAGGTCGACGCCACTGGCCGAGCCGACCTGGTCGTTGACCCGCTGTTCGATGATGTCCACCGCCTCGCGGGCCAGCTGCAGGGCTGCCTGGCACTGCTGCACCTGGTCTTCGTCGGCGTCACGCAGGGCGGCGGCCAGTTCTTCGGCGCTGAGCTGTTCGCTGGCAAAGTGCTGCACGCCGGCGGCATGCAATGCGGCGCGCAGGGTGACCGGGCCGAAGGCGCGCGAGCGCACCAGCACGGCGTCGCGCAGCAGGCCGATATTGGTGTCGCAGGTCAGGCCGGCCAGGGCGTTGACCCGTACCGTGGGGTCGTTGTCGTCGGCGGCGTCCAGCTGCGGGTGCAGGTAGAGCCAATACTCGGCAAGCAGGTCGCGGATCAGTTCCAGGCTGGTGGCCAGGCCCGGCAGGCCATGCAGGGCGAGGTTGGCCTGCAACAGAAAATGGGTGATGCGCAGGTCCTTGCTGCGTTGCAGCAAGCGGCTGCATGCCTGCTCGATGTCGCGCCACTGCGGCGGCTCGGCGGGCTGAACGGCATCGCCCATGACGCGCTCGGGGCGGCCCTGGGCATCACGCTCCAGTTGCAGAAACTCAGCGTCATATTCGAGGTCTTCGCCGCAGGGGAAGTCAGCAGAAACAGCGGCGAGCAACGGCGATGCGTACACCAGAATTCGATCTCCCTATCGGCCCTTGGTGAGGGCGTGTTCTTGTGCGAATTTGCAAATGTGAACTGGCGCACAAACTTTTTAACGCGTGTCGAAGTGGTATCACGATGATATTATTTTGGCACTTCGAAGTTGCGCATTTATGGTTTATTTATTTGCAGGTGTCAAGGTAAGCTACGCGCCGCCGAGTGCCTGCTGTGACGCTGTTGGCAGTAGCCAGGCACCGCTCGTCATGGATTCTGGTTTGGCTACGGCATTGGCGTTACATACCCTTCATATATTTTTGGTTTTTGCCTGGGCTATGTGAATCAAGCGTTGCAGCGGTGTTCGAGTGGCTTGGCGCACTAACTCGAATGGATGGATCGACGTTCTAAACGGATGCAAGGAGGCATGATGGCACTTTGCCTAACTATCACCAGCTATCACAAGATTACCCCTGGACAATGTCCGGAAATGCGGCTGGAGAGCGGTGCCATCACTATTGGTCGCGCGGCTAACAATGACTGGGTACTTCCCGACCCGGAACGGTTGGTATCGTCTCGGCATTGTGTGATCCAGTCCAAGAATGGCCAGTATTACTTGACCGACGACAGCACCAATGGTGTCGAGTTAGTTTGTGCCGGTATTCGTTTGCGTCGTGGTAACAGTGAGCCGTTGATGGATGGCGAAGTTATCCGTATTGGTGAATACGAGATACAGGCGCGGATCGACGCGAGCCTGCCTGGCAGCCTTGAAAGCGAGCCCCAGGCGCACAGTTTCGAAGCGCTGATGGCCAACCAGATGGCCGCCCCGGCCATGCCTGCCCCGGCGATTTCCGGGGCGCCGGCTGCGCTCCTGCAGGGGGCTTCGAGCCATGACACCCTGCCTGACCTGTTCGATTTCCTCGGCCCGGCCAGCGTGCCGCCGGTCAGCCAGCCCGACCACGTCCCTGCCCAGCAGCATGACTTTCGCCCACCAACCCCGTTGGCTCCGCCGGCACCGACTGCCGCCCCGGCCACCCCGGGGATGATCCCGGAAGACTGGGACCTGCTCGGCTCCACGCCGGCTGCAGCGCCGGCGGCAGTGGCCCCGGCCCCGGCTGCGGCTGCGGCTGCGGATAAGATATCGCCACCGTCAGCGCCGCCGGTGAAAGCGGCAGCGGCAGCGGCAGCGGTCGCGCCGCCTGCCGCTGCGCCCGCACCGGCCATGGCCAGCGACGCCCTGTTGCAGGCGTTCCTGCGCGGCGCTGGCATCGAGCACCTGCGCATCGACGCCGCCGATGCCGCCGCGCAGATGGAGGCCATCGGCCGTAGCTACCGCCTGATGGTAGAGGGCCTGATCGATGTTTTGCGTGCGCGCAGTAGCCTGAAGGGCGAGTTCCGCATGCAGCAGACCACCATTGCCCCGGTGCAGAACAACCCGCTGAAATTCGCCCCCAATGCCGACGAGGCGTTGCTGTTGCTGCTGCGCCACGGCAACCAGGCGTTTATGCCGGCAGACCAGGCGGTGCGCGAGAGCTTCGATGATCTGCGCGCTCACCAGCTGGCGGTGATGGCCGGTGTGCAAGCTGCCATCCAGCACTTGCTGGCGTGTTTCCAGCCGGCCCGCCTGGAGCAGCGCCTGGCACCGGCTGCCGGGCTGGCCAAGCTGTTCGGCGGCTCGCGCCAGGCGCATTGCTGGCAGCAGTTTACCGAGCTTTACGGGCAGATTTCCCGCGAGGCCGAAGACGATTTTCAAGAGCTGCTAGGCCGCGAATTCAGCCGCGCCTACCAGGTCCACAGCAGCCGTGCGCAACGTCGCTGAGTGCATCCGGGAAGCCCAAGGTACGTCATGAGGACAAGGATGAAAGCAATACCACTGGTAGCCGCCATGAGCCTGGTGCTGCTCGCGGCCTGCAGCAAGGACACGCCTGCTGCCGCGGTTGCCAACGAGGTGCCGGAGCGCGCCGCCGTGACCCTGTATTTCAGCGCTGCCGCCGGGCTGAACCCGGGCCCTGGTGGCGCCCCGGCGCCGGTCCGGGTGCGCCTTTTCGAGCTGAAGAACAGCGCCGCCTTCGCCCGCGCCGACTACTTTGCCCTGGCCGAACGCGCCCAGGCCACCCTCGGCGCCGACCTGATCGACCAGGACGAAGTGCTATTGCAGCCCGGCGGGCAATTGCGTCTCGAGCGCCCGCTGGACCCCGCCACGCGCCATATCGGCCTGGTGGTCGGTTATCGCGAGATCGACCAGGCCCAGTGGCGCAGCGTAATGCCTGTGCCGCCGCGCGACTACCAGATCAGCCTCGATGTGCGTGACGTGCGCAGCGCCGAGGCCACCCCCCAACCTGAACCTGCCCGCTAGGCAATCGGAGCCCCCATGTCCTGGAACAATCGCGTGGTCTGGTCGGAAGGCATGTTCATCACGACCCAGCATTTCCAACAGCACGACCGCTACCTCGAACACCTGGTAGACGCCCGCAGCCGGCCATTGAGCGCTGCTGCCTGGGGGTTCTCCGAACTGCTGTTCGACCAGGGCCTGCTCGCCCAGGGCAAGGTGGCAATCATCAGTGCCCGCGGCCTGCTGCCCGACGGTACACCGTTCGACATACCCCGCGACGACCTGCCGCCAGCGCCGCTGGAGGTGCCCGACGCGCTGCGCGATGGCGTGGTCCACCTGGGCCTGCCGCTCAAGCGCGCCGGGGCCCGCGACACCGTCGACGAAGGCGAGGCCAGCGCTGGCGCCCGCTACATCAGCCGGGTCAGTGAAGTGCGTGACGACAATGCGCCGTTTGAGAACCGTGCCGCGCTGGCCCTCGGCAGCCGCGCCTTGCGCCTGCTGCTCAGCGAGGATGGCCTGAGCGACTACGCCGCCCTCGGCATGCTGCGCATCCGCGAAAAGCGCGCCGACCGTGCCCTGATGGTGGATGACAGTTACATCCCGCCGCTGCTTGACGTGGCGGCCAGCCAGCAGTTGTCCGGCTTCTGCGGCGAGTTGCTGGGGCTGCTGCACCAGCGTGGCGAAGCGCTGGCCGGGCGAGTGGTCGCCTCGGCCAATGGCGGGGCGTCGGAAATTGCCGACTTCATGCTGCTGCAACTGGTCAACCGCGCCCAGCCGCTGATCGAGCACCTCAATCAGCTGAGCCCGTTGCACCCCGAGCGCCTGTACAGCGAGTTGGTGGCGCTGGCCGGCGAGTTCGCTACCTTCACCCGTGATGGCCGGCGCCCGCTCAGCTTCCCGGTGTACCAGCACGACGACCTGGCAGCGACCTTCGCGCCGGTGATGAGCGCATTGCGCGAGGCCCTCTCGACGCTGATCGACAGCAAGGCGGTGGCGATTCCGATCGTCGAGAAGGCCTACGGCATCCATGTCGGCATGCTCGCCGACCGCAGCCTGCTCGACAGCGCCAGCTTCATCCTCGTGGTGCGCGCCGACGTGCCCAGCGAAACCCTACGCAGCCGCTTCGGCCAACAGAGCAAGATCGGCTCGGTGGAACACATTCGCGACCTGGTCAACCTGCAACTGCCGGGCATCGGCCTGCTGCCGTTGCCGGTGGCGCCACGGCAGATTCCGTTCCACGCCGGTTCCACCTACTTCGAGCTCGACCGTGGCAGCGAACACTGGAAGCAGCTGCAGCATTCCGGTGGCTTTGCCTTCTACGTCGCCGGCGAATTCCCCGGCCTGAGCCTGGCCTTCTGGGCCATTCGAGGATAACTCGCGATGCACCCGGACGATCCGCTGGCCAACGACCGTACCCAGTTCATGCCGCGCCCCGGGGGCCGCGCCGCGCAACCGGCCCCGGCCCCGGCCCCGGCTCTCGCGCCGTTGCAGGTGCCGGCCGAGCCGCTGGCGCCCGGCCAGGGCATGGGCCTCAACCCACTGGAGCAGGCCGCCGGGCCGCTGCTGGCCTTGCTTACCCGTCTGCGCAACACCATCGCCCACTCAGCGCCGGCCAGCCTGCGCGCGCAGTTGCTGGCCTACCTGCGCGAGTTCGAAACTCGTGCCGAAGCTGCTGGGGTCGTGCGTAACGAGGTGCTGCTGGCGCGCTACGCACTGTGCACCGCGCTGGACGAGGCGGTGCTCAGCACGCCGTGGGGCAGTGCCAGCGACTGGAGCCGGCAGAGCTTGCTGATCACCGTGCACAACGAGGCCTGGGGCGGCGAGAAAGTATTCCAGTTGATGGAGCATTGCCTGCAAAGCCCGCGCGAACGCCTCAACCTGCTGGAGCTGCTGTACCTGTGCACCAGCCTCGGCTTCGAAGGCCGCTACCGGGTCATGAACGATGGCCGCGCCCAGCTCGAAGCACTGCGCGAGCGCGCCGCTGCGGCGATTCGCAGCGCCCGTGGCGAGCGCGAGCGCGAACTGTCGCCGCACTGGCGCGGGGCGACCGTGAGCCGCGATCGCCTGGCCCAGTTCGTGCCGCCATGGGTAGGCCTGGCGGTGGCCGTGGCGTTGCTGTTGCTGCTGCTGTTCGGTCTGCGCCTGAAGCTGGCTGCCGATGCCGAGCCGGTGTTCCGTGGTATCCACGCGCTGGGCGAGATCCCGGTGCAGGCCATGGACCGCCCGGTGGTGCAGCCCAAGCCGGTGCAGCGCCCGCGCCTGGCCGGGTTCCTCGCTGACGACATCAAGGCTGGCCGGGTCGCCGTCGAAGATGCGGTGGACCGTTCGGTGGTGACCATTCGCGGCGATGAGCTATTCGCCAGTGCCAGCGCCAGCATCAAGGGCGATTTCCAGCCGTTGGTGCTGCGCATTGCCGACGCCGTGGCCAAGGTCAAGGGCAATGTGCGGGTGACCGGGCATAGCGACAATCAGCGCATCGCGACACTGCGCTTCCCGTCCAACTGGGCCTTGTCGCAGGCGCGCGCCGAAGA
Organism: Pseudomonas sp. WSY_20; assembly: GCF_043104335.1. Classification (NCBI taxonomy): domain Bacteria; kingdom Pseudomonadati; phylum Pseudomonadota; class Gammaproteobacteria; order Pseudomonadales; family Pseudomonadaceae; genus Pseudomonas; species Pseudomonas sp. WSY_20. Next base: position 36,496 of record NZ_JBICKP010000010.1, on the reverse strand, counting down.
GGTCAAGGGCCTGCTCGCTGCGCGCACAGGGCAGCCCGAGCGCTTCAGCGCCGAAGGATTAAGCGACACCGAACCGCTGGCGTCGAACGACACCGCGCAAGGTCGGGCGAAGAATCGCCGGGTTGAAATCACCGTGCTGGCGGAGGGTGTTGAGTGAAGGCGTTGTTCAGTTTTGTCATTCGCTGGGTGATCCCGCTGCTGGGCCTGATCGCCCTGAGCCTGATCATCTGGTTTGTCGGGCCGTTGCTGGAAGTGCTGGCGCCGCCCGCACCGCGCTGGCTGCTGATTGTCCTGCTGTTCGCCGTGTGGGGCGCCTACCGCGCCTGGCGCATCGTGCAGGCGCGTCGGCAGGCGGCCAAGGTCATGCAGAGCCTGGCCGCCGAGACCGCCCCGGACCCGGCCAGCGTGGCCACCGCCGAAGAGCTGGCCGCCCTGCGCCAGCGCATGGACGAGGCCCTGGCCCTACTGAAAAAGGCACGCCTGGGCGGTGACGAGCGGCGCAACCTCTACGAGCTGCCGTGGTACGTGATCATCGGCCCGCCCGGTTCCGGCAAGACTACCGCGTTGGTCAATTCCGGGCTGCATTTCCCGCTGGCCGCGCAATTGGGCAAGGGCGCCATCCGCGGGGTGGGCGGCACGCGCAACTGCGACTGGTGGTTCACCGACCAGGCGGTGCTGCTCGATACCGCCGGCCGCTACACCACCCAGGACAGCCACGCCCAAGTCGACAAGGCGGCCTGGCTGGGCTTCCTCGACCTGCTCAAGACCCAGCGCTCGCGCCGCCCGATCGACGGTGCGTTCATTGCCATCAGCCTGGCCGACCTGCTGCTGGGCAGCGACGCCGAGCGTGCCGCCCATGCCGTAGCGATCCGTGCGCGCATCCAGGAGCTGTACAGCCAGCTGGGCGTGCGCTTCCCGGTGTACCTGATGCTGACCAAGCTGGACCTGGTGCCGGGCTTCATGGAGTTCTTCGACAACCTGGGCAAGGACGAGCGCGCCCAGGTGTGGGGCATGACCTTCCCGCTGGATACCCTCGAGCAGGGTGCTGATAGCCCGTTGGCACAGTTCGACAACGAGTTCGGCCTGCTCGAACAGCGCCTTGGCGAGCGCCTGGTCGAGCGCCTGCAACAGGAACGCGACCCGACCCGGCGCGACCTGATCTACGGCTTTGTGCAACAGTTCGCCGCCCTGCGCGGCGACCTCAAGGGCTTGCTCGATGGCATCTTCAAGCCCAACGCCTTCGAGGCGCGGGCTTTGCTGCGCGGTGTGTATTTCACCAGCGGCACCCAGGAAGGCAGCCCCATCGACCGGCTGATCGGCAGCATGGCCCAGAGCATGGGCCTGGACCGCGCGCAGCTGGCGCGCCAGAGCGGTAGTGGGCGCAGCTATTTCATCGAGCGACTGTTCACGGCTGTGGCCTTCGCCGAGCGCGGCCTGGTCGGCAGCAACCCCAAGGTGGAACGGCGGCGCAGGTGGATCGCCCGTGGCGCGCTGGCCCTGAGCGTGGCGCTGGTGCTGCTGGTCGGCACCTTGTGGGCAGTCAGCTACCGTGCCAACCAGCAATACATCGCCGAGGTCGACAGCCGCCTACAGCCGCTGGGCAAGAGCGTGCAAAGCCTGAGCCCGGCGCAGCGCAACGTCGTCGAGGTGCTGCCGTTGCTCAACACCGTGCGCCATCTGGCCGACGACCCACCCAGCTGGGCCGAGGGCCTGGGCCTGTACCAGGGCGACATGCTCGAAAGCGAATCGCAAAGCCTGTATCGCAAGCTGCTGATCGCCATTTTCGCTCCGCGCCTGGTGACCCGCATCGAGGAGCAGCTGTACGCCGGCGGCCCGTCGGACTACCTCTACGAAGGGCTCAAGGCCTACCTGATGCTGGCCGACGGCGAACACTACGACGCGGACTTCATCAAGGCCTGGATCACCCTGGACTGGGAGCGCCAGCTGCCTCGCGACCTTGCCCCTGATCTGCGCCGGGCCTTGGAACAGCACCTGGCAGCGCTGTTCGACAAGCGCCCGCCAAATGCCCGCCTGGACCAGCGTCTGATCGACGACACCCGGCGCCAGCTGCAACAGCTGCCGGTGGCCCAGCGCGTCTACGACCGGGTCAAGCGCCAGAAGCTGCCGGCTGGGGTCGAAGACTTCCGCGTCAGCGACGCGGCCGGCCGCGATGCGGCCCTGGTGTTTCGCTTCAAGAGCGCCAAGCCGCTGAGCGAGCCGCTGCCGGGGCTGTTTACCGTGCTGGGTTACCGCCAGGCGTTTCTGGCTGCCAGCCTGGCGCAGAGTACCACGCTCGCAGAAGAGCGCTGGGTACTCGGCCGCGCGCCGGGCGAGGCGGACGATGCCAGGCGCCTGGCCGACGATGTGCAGCAGCTTTACTACCAGGATTACATCCGCCAGTGGGATGCCCTGCTCGACGACCTGGACTTCGTGCCGATCACCAGCGTCGGCCAGGCCGCCGATGTGCTGCGGGTGCTGTCCGGGCCCAGCTCGCCGATGAAGCAGCTGCTGCAGGCGGTGGCGCGGGAAACCAACCTGGCGCAGCCGACCACCCTCGACAAGGTTCAGGACAAGGCCCAACAGGCCGGTGTCGACCAGTTACGCCAGCGTCTCGGCGGCCTGCTCGGCGACGCCCCGCTGCCGGCCGACAGCCCTGCTGCCCGCACCCAGGACCCGGTGACCACGCACTTTGCCCAACTGGCTGCGCTGGTTGACAGCGGCGAAGGCCAGCCGGCCGCCATCGACGGCCTGCTCACCGACCTCAACGCGCTTTACGTGCAAGTCAGCGCCATGGTCGGTGCCAGCGGCGACGCGCTGCTGGGCGAGGCCAAGAACCAAGCCCAGGCGGCGGCGCAACGGGTTGCCTTGGGCGCGGCGCGCCAGCCCAAGGTGGTGCAGAACCTGGTCAGCTCGGTACTCGGCTCGACTCACGGCGTGGTCATGGGCGGGGTGCGCAACCAGCTCAACGCCGCCTGGGCCAGCGAAGTGCTGAACGTCTACCGCCAGTCGCTCAGCGGCCGCTACCCGATGGTGGCCGGCAGCTCGCGCGACGCCACCCTGGAAGACTTCGGCCAGTTCTTCGGCGTTGGCGGGGTGATGGACAGCTACTTCCGCAAGTACCTGCAGCCCTACGTCAACACCTCCAGCACACCCTGGAGCTGGCAGCCGGGCGCGGCGCAGAAGCTTGGGATTAACAGCAACGTGCTGTACACCTTCCAGCGCGCGGCGACCATTCGCGATGCCTTCTTCCGCAGCGGCAATGGCCTGCAGCCAGGCGTGCGCTTCGAGCTCAAGCCAGTGGCGATGGACGCCAGCATCACCCAGTTTCTGCTCGACCTCGACGGTCAGCAGGTCAGCTACGACCACGGCCCGAGCCGCCCGGTGGCGTTGCAGTGGCCCAACCCCAACAGCATCGGCGTGGTGCGCCTGGCGATCGCGCCGCCGGCGGCCAGCGGCCGTTCTGGGTTGACCATGGAAGGGCCGTGGGCGTGGTTCCGCCTGCTCGACCAGTCCGACCTGGTGGCCGGTAGCTCGCCGGAGCGCTTCAACCTGCGCTTGCGCGTGGACGGCGCCAGTGCGTCGTACGAGCTGCGTGCCGGCAGCGCCTTCAACCCGTTCCGCAGCCGAGTGGTCAGCGGTTTCAGCCTGCCGGAGCGCCTGTGAACGACGTGGGTTTCTACGGAAAAATGGCCTGTCGCGGCGACTTCGTCAGCCGTGGCCTGCCACAGAGTTTCATCCAACCCTGGGACCAGTGGCTGGCTGCCGGTATCCAGGCCAGCCAGCAGGCGCTTGGCGAGGGCTGGCTGCAGGCCTATCTGGTCAGCCCGCTGTGGCGCTTTGCCCTGGCGCCCGGGGTGTGTGGCCCGGAAGCGGTGGTCGGCGTGCTGATGCCGAGCATCGATCGGGTCGGGCGCTACTTTCCGCTGAGCGTGGCGCAGTTGCTGGAGCCCGGCGTGGCACTTGCGGGTATCGTTGGCGGCGCCGATGAATGGTTCGAAGGGGTCGAGGCGGCGTTACTGGGCACGCTTGCAGCAGAGGCAACGTTCGAGCATTTCACGGCAGCCCTGCAGCCTTATCGCGACGCCCCCCCACTGCTGCAGGGGCCACGGCTGACCGTGGGCGGCTTGCAGCGGCTGAACGGCACCACCTCGCAAGGCCGGGCATTGGCCCTGGCCGAATGCGCCTGTGACGGCATGAGCCTGTGGTGGGGGAAGGGCAGCGAGCGGATCGCGCCAGGCCTGTTGCGCAGCCAGGGCCTGCCACGCAGCGAGCAGTTCGCCGCATTTTTACTGGGCAGCGAGGCGAGGCCGGCATGAGCAGCGTGCGCTACAGCGCGGCCAGCTACAGCCATGTCGGCATGGTCCGCAAGATCAACGAAGACGCTTGCCTGGAGCTGACCTGGGATGGCCTGTGGGCCGTTGCCGACGGCATGGGCGGGCATGCCGCCGGCGATTATGTCAGCAGCCTGGCGGTGGACAGCCTGCGCCAGCTGCCGCTGATCGATGGGCTGGAGGAATTTACCCAGGCCTTGCGCGACACCCTGGCCCGGGTCAACCGTGCGGTGCGCGAGCAAACCCTTCGCCAGGGCGTGGCGATGATGGGCAGCACGGTGGTGGTACTGGCCGCACGCGGCGACCGCGCCGTGGGCCTGTGGGCCGGTGACAGCCGCCTGTACCGCCTGCGCGATGGCCGCATCGAGCGCCTGTCGCATGACCACAGCTATGTCCAGGAACTGCAGGACAGCGGCCTGCTCAACGAGGCCGAGGCCCGCATACACCCACGCGGCAACATCGTCACCCGCGCCATCGGCGTCGAGGACCAGCTCGACCTGCAGGCGGTGAGCGTGCAGGTGCAGCCCGGCGACACCTACCTGTTGTGCAGCGATGGCTTGAACAAGACCGCCGAAGACCACGAGATCGCCGATGTGCTCGGCCATGCCGACCCCTACCAGGTGGTCCGCAGCCTGGTGCACCTGGGGCTGACCCGTGGCGCGCCCGACAACATCACCGCCGTGGTGGTGAAGGCGAATTGAAGAGCACCCTGAACATGCAGATTCCCGGATTCGACATCGACAGCGAGATTGGCCAGGGCGCCATGGCCAGTGTCTACCTGGCCACCCAGCGCTCGCTGCAGCGCAAGGTGGCGCTGAAGGTAATGGCCGCAAGCCTTGCCGCCGACCCCATCTTCTGCGAACGCTTCCTGCGCGAAGGGCGCACCCTGGCGCGTCTGTCGCACCCGCACATCGCCACGATCCATGACATCGGCAATATCGGCGAGCTGTACTACATGGCCATGGAGTACCTGCCCAGCGGCACCCTGAAGGAGCGCATAGCCGCCGGGCTTTCGCCTGAGCAGGGCCTGCTCTACGTGCGGCAGATCACCCAGGCGCTGGGCTATGCACACGCCCAGGGCTTGGTGCACCGCGATGTGAAACCGGCCAACATCCTGTTCCGCGCCGACGGCACGGCGGTGCTCTCGGACTTCGGTATCGCCAAGTCGCTGGATGACCGCACCCAGTTCACCCAGGCCGGGTTCGCCGTCGGCACCCCGAGCTACATGAGCCCGGAGCAGGCGCGCGGCATGGACATCGACGGCCGCGCCGACCTGTATGCGCTTGGCGTGGTGCTGTACGAGATCCTTGTCGGCGAGCTGCCCTACCGTGGTACCGATGCCTTGTCGACCGCACTGGCGCACCTGACCGAGCCGCTGCCGGAACTGCCGATCGAGCACGGGCGCTTTCAGAGCATCCTGCGCGGCTTGCTGGCCAAGGACCCCGAGCAGCGCTTTGCCGATGCTGCCGCGTTGCTGGCAGCACTCGACCGCTTGCCTGTCGATGACCAGGACAGCACAGTGATCCGGCCATTGCCGGTGGCGATGCCGGGCAAGGCTGAGCTGGGCGGACTGACGCCGGTATCCATCGATATCCCGCAGGCCGTAGCTGCGCCAGTCGCCAGCCCCGCGCCTGCACCCGAGCCGACCCGGCCGCAACCGAGCGCGCCAGCGCAAGCCGGCCCGGGCAAACCGGCCAAAGCGCTGCTGGCCGTGGCCATCGCCGCGGCGCTGGGCCTGGGGGTGACCTGGTTGTGGTGGCCGGCCGATAGCGACCAGCCGGCTGCGCCGCCGCCCGTGACGCAAGCCGCCAGCCAGGTGCAGACACCGGCCACGCCGCCACTCGCCGCCAGCGAGGATGGCCGGCCATTACTGATGCCCGGCAAGAAAACCCTGTTCCAGCGCGTGCTGAGCAAGCCCGAGGCGCAACTGCTGGCGCGGCCCGGCGACAGCGCGGGTGAACCCCTGCCGGCTTTTTCGGTGTTGTACGTGTACCAGCGCAAGGACATCGACGGCCAGCAGTGGCTGGAAGTTGGCACCTCCAGTGCCGGCCAGCGCGATGGCTGGTTGCCGGCGACCCAGGCCAGTGACTGGAAGCAGAGCCTGGTGCTCAAGTTCACCGAGCGTTCCGGCCGTTCACCGGTGATGTTCATGCGTCAGGCCGATGACCTGCAGCAGATGCTCGACGACAGCGGCAAGGCCCGCGCCGAGCTGCTCAAGGCGCAGCAGCAGCCGGAGCAGGCGCCGCAGGTGCTGGCGCTGGAGCCGGCCGCCAGCGCGGTGCCGCAGAACCAGTTCTACCTGATGCCGATCTTCGACTATCGCGAAAGCTTCGGTGCCGACGGTCAGCCGGTGCAGTTGCTCAACGTCGCCTCCATCGACCCCGGCAGCCGCGCGCGCAGCCAGCCGGCTACGGCTGCCGGCGCGGCGCTTATGGCGGACAACCGCTTCCGCACCGGCATCGTCCTGGTGGTCGATACGTCGGTGTCCATGCAGCCGTACATCGACCGGGTGCGTCAGGTGGTCAGCGAACTGCAGGCGCAACTGGCCGCGCGTGGCGAGCTGGACAATGTCAGCTTCGGCCTGGTGGGCTTTCGCAACAGCGTCAAGCGCACCCCCGGCCTGGATTACCTGAGCAAGACCCTGGTCAGCCTGGAGCAGGGCCGCGACCCGGCGCGCTTCCTCAAGGCCGCCGCGCAGGTCAAGGCCACCAGCGTTTCCAGCCATTCGTTCAATGAAGATGCCTTCGCCGGGGTGATGCAGGCCGTCGAGGGCATGGACTGGTCCGGCTACGGCGGGCGTATCGTGCTGCTGGTCAGCGATGCCGGCGCGCTGCGCAAGAACGACCCCTACAGCAGCACACAGATGAACGAGGCCGAGGTCCGCCAGGCTGCGCTGAGCAAGCAGATCAAGATCTATGCCCTGCACCTGCGCACGCCAGCCGGGGCGAACAACCATGGCGCAGCCGAAAGCCAGTACCGCGTGCTGACCGCCGACAGCAACCCGCAGATCGGCGACCTCTACGTGGGCGTGCCGGGCGGCGATGTCGGGGCCTTTGGCGAGCGCGTGCGCGAGATCGGCTCAACGTTCGCCGAGCTGGTGCACCAGGTGCGCCAGCAGCAGGCGCAGCCGCTGCCGCAACTGAACGCCGGGGCAACCCTGGCGGCCAAGACCCAGGCCATCGGCTATGCCATGCACATGGACTTCCTTGGCCGTGCCGGCGCCAGCCAGGCGCCGCAGCTGGTCAGCGCCTGGGTCGCCGACCGCGACCTGATCAACCCGGCATTGCCGAGCCTGCAAGTGTGCGTGATGCTGACCAAGCTGCAGCTCAACGACCTGCAGCAGTCGCTGAAGCTGATCGTCGATGCCGCGCGCAAGACCCGCAGCTCGCCAGGCGATTTCTTCAACGAAATCGCCAGCGCCAGTGCTTACATGAGCCGCGACCCGGGCGCGCTGCCCAAGGGCGCCAACCTGGCCCAGGGCGGGGTACTCGGCGAATACCTCGAAGGCCTGCCGTACCGCAGCAAGTCGCTGAGCATGACCGAAGACCTGTGGCTGTCGCTGTCGGTGGCCGAACAGGAGGACTTCATCGACGAGCTGGACTCGAAGATCCGCCTGTACGAAACCTTCCACAACGACATGGCCAACTGGGTGCGTTTCGGCAACGCCGAGCCCGGCGATGCCCTGTACCGTGTGCCGTTGTCGACGCTGCCGTGATGATCAGCCTGCACGGGGTGCGCAAGACGCGCGGGCAGGGCGCCCAGCGCTATAGCCTGCAAATTGACCAGCTGCAGCTGGCGGCGGGCGCGCGGGTGGCGCTGGTCGGCCCAAGCGGCTGCGGCAAGAGCACCTTGCTCGACCTGCTGGCGCTGGTGCTGGCGCCGGATGCCGCCGACGCTTTCGTCGTCGCCGGCAGCGACGTGGCCGGCCTGTGGCAGCAGGGCCGCCTGGACCGGTTGGCAGCGCTGCGCAGCCGCCAGCTGGGCTACGTGCTGCAGGCTGGCGGGTTGCTCGGCTTTCTGGATGTGCGCGGCAATATCCGCCTGCCCCGGCAACTGCTGGGCCTAGCCGAGGACGGCAGCGTCGAGCGCCTGGCCGAAGCGCTGGATGTGCACGATCAGCTGGCCAAGAAGCCTGCCGCGTTGTCGCTAGGGCAACGCCAGCGAGTCAGCTGTGCCCGTGCCCTGGCGCATGCGCCCGCGTTGTTGTTGGCCGATGAACCTACCGCAGCGCTGGACCCGGTGAACGCCGAGCGGGTCATGCAGCTGCTGCTGCGCGAGGCCCAGGCACGCCAGGTGACCTGTGTGCTGGCCACCCATGACGAAGCATTGGCACGCCGGGCCGGGTTGAGCGTGCTGCGCATGGCCTGCCGCCGCGATGCCGACGGCGGCGTCACCGCCACACTGGGGCAGGCCTGCTGATGCGCGCGTGGCTGATCGCCGGCCTGGCCTGGCAGGACTACCGCAACGATGCGCGGCTGTCGGCGTGCAGCGTGCTGGCACTGGTCGCAGTGATCGCACCGTTGCTGGTGCTGTTCGGGCTCAAGTTTGGCCTGGTCGGCAGCCTGACCGAGCGCCTGCAACGCGACCCGACGGTGCGCGAGATCGTGCCGCTGGGCGGGGGGCGTTTCGGCGCCGATTTCATCCACGAACTGGCGCAGCGACCGGACGTTGCCTTTGCCATCGCCCGTACCCGGCAGATCGCCGCTACCGCCGAGCTGTTGCTGCCGGCACGCGGGCGTGCGGTGACCGTGGAGATGCTGCCGACCGCTGCCGGCGATCCGTTGTTGCAGCAGGTGACGCCGCCGCAGGGGCTGCAGCAGGTGGTATTGAGCTTTACCGCCGCTGAAAAGCTCGGTGCCACGGCCGGTGACGAGCTGCAGGCCAGCTTCAGCCGGCAGCAGGCCGGCCAGCTGCAATGGCGCCAGACCCGCCTGCAGGTGGCGGCGGTGCTGCCGCTGGCGGCGTTCGAGCGCGATGGCCTGTTCGCCTCTCTGGCCCTGCTCGAGGCGGTCGAGGACTACCGCGACGGGCGCGGCGTGCCGGCGCTGGGCTGGCCGGGCGAGGCCGCAGGCAGCGATACCCGGCGGGTGTACCCGGCGTTTCGCCTGTATGCCCGGGGGTTGGCCGATGTCGAGCCGCTGCGCGCGTATTTCGCCGAACGCAAGTGGCTGGTATCGACCCAGGCGGCGCAGATCGCCCAGGTGCAGGCGCTCAGCCGCAACCTCGACCTGGTGTTCTGGATCATCACCAGCCTGGCCGTGGCCGGTGCCCTGGCTGCCGTCGCCGCTGGCGCCCTGGCGGCGGTACAGCGCAAGCAGCGCGAACTGGCGGTGCTGCGCCTGCTGGGGTTCGGCACGGCGGCGCTGCTGCTGTTCGTGGTGCTGCAGGCGCTGTACAGCAGCGTGCTGGCGGCGGCCGCAGCCGGCGGCCTGTACCTGCTGGCCGAGCAGGGCTTGAACCGAATATTCACGCAGGTGCCCGGCGAACACGCCAGCCACCTGTTGCCGATGCATTACCTCGTTGCGTTGTCTACGGTGCTGCTGGCCAGCACCGCCGCCGCTGCCTTGGGCGGCTGGCGGGTGACGCGCATCGATGCCAGTCAAGGAATCCGTGATGTCTGAACTTCGCGCTGGGGCTGCGGCCCTGCTGTTGACCACGCTGGGCCTGGCCGCCTGCTCACCAGGCGCCGAAGAGCAGCCTGCCAAGCCGCAGGCCACCGCTGCCAGCGCCCCGACACAGGCACAGGCACCGGCACCGGCACCGGCAGTCGACACCAGCAAGCTGGACAACCCCAAGCCGTTGCCGGGTGACGTCAGCCTGCCGCTGCCGTGCGGCGGCGAGTTGGTGCTGCGCAGTGTCTATGTGCTGGCCCAGGGCAGCCTGGACGACCGCGAGGTCAACCTCGGCTACCCGTTCAGCGAGGGTGAGGCCGGCTACCAGCAGTCGTTCATTTCCGGCTACCGGCGTGACTTCATCAACGGCCAGTTCAGCCTGCACGACCTTTCCGCCGACTGGCAGAAAGCCGTCGCCCCGAGCCTACCCAGGCTCGACCAGACCGGCCCGCTCAAGCCGATGATGTATTTCATCGGTAAGTACGAGGTCAGCGCCCGTCAATACGCGCAGGTGATGGCCCAGGCGCAATCGCTGGCCAGCGGCGAGCCGGCGCCGGCCTGCCAGCCCGACACCACGGCGGCCGGGCGCCTGCCCAAGGTCAAGCTGTCGCGTTTCGAGGCCGAGCGCTTCGCTGCGGTGTACAGCGCCTGGCTGCTCAAGCATCACCGCGAGCTGCTGCCGGTCAGTGGCCGTGGCAGCAAGGCCGAGGACGGCGGGGTCGGCTTCGTGCGCCTGCCCACCGAAGTGGAGTGGGAGTTCGCTGCCCGGGGTGGCTCGGCGGTGAGCCGCCAGGAGCTGGAAGGGCGCCTGTTCCCGCGCAAGGTGCCGGGCAGTGACAGCGACGGGCCGCTGGCCGATTGGGCAGTGTTCAACCAAGTGGCCGGTGGCACCGGGCAGGCTGCCCGGCTGATGCCGATCGGCACCCGCCTGCCAAACCCGCTGGGGCTGTTCGATATGATCGGCAATGCTGCGGAAATGGTCCAGGAGTCGTTCCAGCTGGTGCATGGCGGCCGCCTGCAAGGCGCCTATGGCGGCTTCGTGGTCAAGGGCGGCAATTACCTGGAAGGCGAAGGGACCTTGTTCACCGGCATGCGCCGCGAGTACCCGCTGTTCGGCGCCGACGGTACCGAACAGCGCAACGAGACCACCGGCTTCCGGGTGGCCATCGGCGCTCTGTCGGCACCCCGTTCGCGCTACCAGGAACTGTTCGAGCAGTGGCAGAAACAAGGCCGCCTGATCAGCCTGACCGATGACATCGACGCCGCCCAGGACCCGACCAAGCGCCTGGACAGCCTCATCGCCGCCACCACCGACCCACGCCAACAAGCCGAGCTGGGCCTGGTCAACGAAGAGCTCAAGCGCAGCGTGTCGCTGATCGGCCGCCAGCGCGAGGAAGCTGCCGGCAACCTGATCCAGTCCGCCGCGCTGGTGGCCGAAACCATCAACAACTACAACATCCGCCTGACCAACCTGCGCAACACCCAGGCCGAGGCTCAGGCGCGCGGTGACCAGACCAGCGTGCGTATGTACGCCGCCGCCATCAGCAACGGCCGCGCCGCCCTCGATGGCGCGGTGGCGATCTACATCGACAACCTGGCCAGTGGCACGCGCTACACCGAGGCGGTGATCCAGGCGCAGTTCCAGCGGGTCAAGGAAGAACTCAACCGCAAGCCGGTCCTGGGCAACAGCCTGGTGAGCCGTGCGACCCTGTTCGTCCGCCACGTTGGGGAGTACCGCCAGAACCGGCGGGCCGACCCGGCGACGATCCTCAAGGAGCTCCTGGCATCGGCCGCGGCGCGGCCCTCGTAGTAGTGGCTTCTGCCTGACGTACCCGCGGTGGGCATGAGGCCCGCCGTTTTAACCAACCACGTGAGAAAGTGACATGCTCAAGACCCTCTTCACGGCTTCCCATGCCCGTTCCGCCCTGCTGCTCGCCGCAGGTTTCAGCACTGTCCTGGTCGCCGGCTGCTCCAGCTCGCCGGTGTCCAAGGTGGGTGCCACGACCAAGGTCGAGTACTACCCGAGCTGCTACGAGCCGGTGCAGCACCTGCGTTCCACCGACGGTGACATGACCCGCTCGGTGGCCAGCGGTGCGGTCATCGGCGCCCTCGGCGGTGCCTTGACCGGCGCCCTGATCGACGGCGACAACCGCGGTCGCAATGCCGCCATCGGTGCAGCAGGTGGTGCCCTGGTGGGTGGCGCCGCCGGCTACTACACCGAGCGCCAGAAGCAGATCAGCGACGACAAGCAGCGCATCGCCTCGTACGCCACCGACATTGACAAGAGCGCCGCCGACCTGGACCGCACTACGGCCTATGCCAAGGCTTCGCAAAGCTGCTACCAGCGTGAGTTCACCAGCCTGATCGCAGGCCGCAAGGCCAACCGCATCAACGACACCGAAGGGCGCAAGCGCCTGGCCGAGATCGTCTCGGGCCTGCAGGAGTCGAACAAGCTGCTGGCCACCGTCAATGGCCGCGTCGCGGAAAACCTCGACAGCTACACCCAGGCCTACGAGCAGGACCTCAAGCAGGTCGGCGTGGCGCGTACCGAAGTCGCCACCGTGGCCGCACCGGCCAAGACCACCGGCAAGAAGACCCAGGCCAAGAAGGTCAACAAGGCCGTGCCGCAAGAGGCCGTAGCCACCGAGAAGACCCTGCAGAAGGCCGCCACCAAGAAGGCCGAGGCCCAACAGGTGGCCAACGCTGGCGTGGACCAGGTCAACAAGATGTGCCGCAGCCCCGACATGGGTGACTGGGCGCCGGTACCGTGCCCGAACGTGTAATCCCACGCTGCGTTGCGCTCGCGCCGCTGCACCCGCAGCCCGTGTGCAGGTCGCCTGACCTGCCTGGGCCGCGGTTGCGCCGGCGCAGCGGTTTTTTGAAACTAGGAGAGTTGTTGTGACAGACCTGATGACCGACGTGCTCGGCGGCTACCGGCAGCAAATGGCACGCCAGCGGTTGTTGCTGACCCTCGACCAGCAGAAGCTATTCAGGGCCATTGATTCCGACCCGGGTATCGTTGGCGCGGGTGTTGTCTACATCGATGCCCAGTACAACGTGATCGTCCTGCGCGAATTCAAGCCGATCTGCAGCATCGCGCCCAAGCGCGTGATTTTGCAGGAGGCGCCACCTTACAAGTCACCTGAACAGTTCATGACCCAGCTGCAGACCGGCGCTCGTGAGCGCAAGGTGATGGCAGAGGCCGTGAACGCCAGTTTGAGTTGCCTGTCGGCCTACCTGGGTTGGGTCGTCATGTTCAGCGGCACCATTGCCGTACCTTTCACTGGCGGCGCCAGCATGGTGTTGACGGCGGTCGGTTATGCCGCCGCAGCGGCAGGGACCGGGCAGTGCATGATGGGCGGGTATCGGGTGTTCAACGAAGTGTTCGACCCTGGGCAGAACGACTGGCTCGACAGTAATGACACGGTCCAGACGGTAATGAGCATACTCGACGGCGTAGCGCTGGCCGGTGTGGGCGCATCGAGCCTGACCACCGTGCGTTTCCTGCAGGCACGCAAAGCGGCGACCGGTAAGGGCTGGAGAGAGCTGTTCCAGAGCCTGTCGCGGCAGCAGCGCAAGGCCCTGGCCGAGGAACTTCTGCAGATCAAGCACCCGTCGCTCACCGCCAAGCAGCTGAAGCTGAAGCAGGCGGCGGGTACCGCGATCAAGCGTTTCACCCCCACCCAAATCCAGCACGCCACGCATACCTTGATCAAGGACTCGATTGGCGGCTTGTCGGGTTTTGCCAGCAGTAGCTTCGTGCAGTCGGTTGCCGTGGGGCTTTATGAGGAAATTGACGAATGACCCATGGCCAGGAACTGCAAGCATTCCTTTCCCGTTATTTCGGCGTGTTCATTGCCGAGTTTTTCTTTTCCTGCATGGCGCTGGGCGGTACCGTCTCGCTGGTGTTCTCCACCTATATGCGCGGTTCAGACCCTGAACTCTCGGTGATGGTGCTGGCGGCAGCCGGTGTAGTGAGCGCCGCCTCGCATATCGCCATGGTGCGTGGCTTTGCCTGGGGCGTGCGCGGTGTGGTCGGCATCCTCGTGGTTGCCTTGCTCGCCGCATTGCCCAGCTACGGTTATCGCCCGCACATGGGGGGGTATATTTCCGTCCTGGTGTTCGGTTTGCTGGCTCTGCTGATCATCAACAGCCAGCGCTACCGGGACATGCGTGTTCGCCTGATGGAGTATCGGGACATCCGTAAATTCAACCGCCGGGTAGCGAAAGCCGGTAAATGACACCTTTGTGTTGATGTAACGAGGCTATCTGAATGAATCTGCGCCAAAAGCGTACCTGGCTTGGCGGTTTGCTGTTGCCCTTGCTCGCCGCCTGCAACGGGCACAAGGTCGAACGCGTCGTGGTGTATGAAAACGACGTCCATCACTGGCGCATCGAGCACGTGGTAGCGCACAACTGGCCTGCTGGGTCTCGCCAGTACTACGAGGTATTTCTCAAAGACCGCTTGCTGATCCTGCCCGCTAACACCTTCAACGACGTGCGCGACATCCGCGAGTTCATTGCCGCCGGCGGCTTCGATATCAGCAACTGGCGCAACGATACGGTCGTTGTGGCGTTCGAGAACGTGCAGGAGCGCAAGGGCGGCAACGAGCACTTTGTCCGCTCGCTGATGATCACCCCGACGCACCAGGAAGGGGAGGTGATACTGGCCGACATGACCACCCGCCAGCAGGTTGCCGTGCAGCGGGTGGAGCCGGGTGGTGATCACTGACGTGGGTGACGGCTTGCGCTGCAACCATAAGGTGAACAGCGGACTGAGGGGGAGTGACACCGGTCTCTCTGGTGCCATTAGCGCTTCCATCTGCTTTCCACTTGCGTGGCCTGAGCGCTCGACCCACTCTGGGCGGATAACGGCACTGCCAGGGACACGGGTCCCTGGCAACTCATGGCTCACGATGGTTCAAATTGGAACCCGATCCTTCCTTGCCATTCGACGATACAACACAACCGTCGAGCACAGCGCACACAGTGCAGCAAATGCGACCCAGTAAGCAGGCGCTGCTTTGTCACCGGTTTCATGGATCAACCAAGTCGACATGACCGGTGTGAAACCGCCGAACAGAGCCGTAGCCAAACTGTAGGCTAGGGAAAAGCCCGCTACCTTCACTTCGACTGGCATGATTTCCGTGAGCGCCGGGATCATCGCACCGTTGTACATCGCATAGAGGAAGGAGAACCACAGCAGTACCTCAAGCATGTGCGCGAAGCTTGCCGCATGGGCCAGGTAAGACAGTGCCGGGTAAGCGGTGAACAAGGTGAGTACGGTCATGGCGATCAGGATTGGTTTACGACCGAAACGGTCGCTGAGCGTGCCGCCGATGGGTAGCCAGATAAAGTTGGACACGCCTACCAGAAGCGTCACCAGCAGCGCGTCGTTTGCGCTCAGGTTGAGCACAGTCTTACCAAAGGTCGGCGCGTACACGGTGATCAGGTAGAAAGCGCTGGTGGTCATGGCGACCATCAACATGCCCGCGATGACTACCGATGAGTTGCGGCCGAGGGTGGCGATCACTTGCTTCATGGTCGGGCGATGCTGACGCTTCTCGAACGCTTCGGTTTCTTGCAGGTTACGGCGCAGGAAGAAGATGAACGGGATGATCAGGCAGGCAGCGGCGAACGGAATTCGCCAGCCCCACTCGCTGATCTCGGCCGGCGCCAGGCTTTGGTTCAGCCCGTAACCCAACGCAGCGGCGACCACGATGGCGACCTGTTGGCTGCCGGATTGCCAGCTGGTATAGAACCCTTTGCGACCTGGTGTAGCCATTTCGGCTAGATAGACCGATACCCCACCCAGTTCAGCACCGGCGGAGAAGCCTTGCAGCAAGCGGCCAAGTAGTACGAGCGCGGGTGCCCAATAGCCGATCGTGGCAAAGCCAGGGACCAGGACGATGAGCAGCGTGCCACTCGCCATGATTGACAGCGTGACGATAAGGCCTTTGCGGCGGCCCACATCGTCGATGTAAGCGCCCAGAATCACCGCCCCCAATGGCCGCATGAGGAAACCGGCGCCGAACACCGCGAAGGTCATCATCAGCGAGGCGAATTCGCTGGAGGCTGGGAAGAAAGCTGAAGCGATTTGGGTGGCGTAGAAACCGAACAGGAAGAAGTCAAATTGTTCGAGGAAGTTACCAGATGTGACACGTAGAACCGCCGCGGCCTTGGACCGGGCGGGAGGCGAAGCGGGCATAGACGGTTCTCCAGCATAAATCTGTTCGTTTTTGAGCGATCAATCGCCTCGATTATGCTGGACACATCCTGAAATGCTTAATGAAACATTCTGATCACTGCAGCGCAGGGCGCACTCACGCGACACAAGCGCTTGTACCCATTCGCAAAGGTCATCGTTTGACGAAAGAACCGATTTTCAGCCGCAGATTTGTCAGATCACTGGTCTTTTTCCAGGCTCCGGCTGCTTCTCCACGCCGGTACAACCCGCGTTGGCACCAGATAACGTTTTTGTCGCCAGGCAACAGGTGAGCGACCTCCGCTACATCGGCCGTAGACTTTCCGCCTGCTGTAGCACGTGTCGGAGGTGCAGTGAAGGGTTCAGCGTTGACTGGATTTCAGTACAAAAGCTGAATAAGAAAATTTCAGAGGGATTGAGTGCACAATGAGCTCATCCGGGCCTTGTGCACTCAATCAACATCGCTTGTAGCAGGAGGGTTCAGTTTAGTGTTGGTGAAAAAACTTCAGCCGGAAGTGAAAACCTACGCGCTTGAGGATCAATCCCAGCTCAACGCCCCACCGGTCTGATACTCGATCACCCGCGTCTCAAAGAAGTTCTTCTCCTTCTTCAAGTCCATGATCTCGCTCATCCACGGGAACGGGTTGGTCGTGCCTGGGTACTCTTCCTTCAGGCCGATCTGCGTCAGGCGACGGTTGGCGATGAACTTGAGGTAGTCCTCCATCATCGCTGCGTTCATGCCCAATACTCCGCGTGGCATGGTGTCACGGGCGTATTCGATCTCCAGCTGGGTCCCTTGCAGGATCATCTGGGTGGCTTCTTCCTTCATCGCCGCATCCCACAGGTGCGGGTTTTCGATCTTGATCTGGTTGATCACGTCGATACCGAAGTTCAAGTGCATCGACTCGTCACGCAGGATGTACTGGAACTGCTCGGCCACGCCAGTCATCTTGTTGCGGCGGCCCATGGACAGGATCTGGGTGAAGCCGCAGTAGAAGAAGATGCCTTCCAGCACGCAGTAGTAGGCGATCAGGTTGCGCAGCAGTTCCTTGTCGGTCTCGACGGTGCCGGTGTTGAATTCCGGATCGGAGATGGCGCGGGTGTACTTAAGGCCCCAAGCCGCTTTTTTCGCGACCGACGGGATCTCGTGGTACATGTTGAAGATCTCGCCTTCATCCATGCCCAGCGACTCGATGCAGTACTGGTAGGCGTGGGTGTGGATCGCCTCCTCGAAGGCCTGGCGCAGGATGTACTGGCGGCACTCGGGGTTGGTGATCAGGCGGTACACGGCCAGGGCCAGGTTGTTGGCAACCAGCGAGTCGGCCGTGGAGAAGAAGCCCAGGTTGCGCATGACGATGCGGCGCTCGTCCTCGGTCAGGCCGTCCTGGCTCTTCCACAGGGCGATGTCGGCGGTCATGTTGACCTCCTGCGGCATCCAGTGGTTGGCGCAGCCGTCGAGGTACTTCTGCCAGGCCCAGTCGTACTTGAACGGGACCAGCTGGTTGAGGTCGGCGCGGCAGTTGATCATGCGCTTCTCATCCACCGCCACACGGGCGGAGGAGCCTTCCAGCTCAGCCAGGCCTTCGGCAACGTCCAGGGCGTCCAGGGCCGCCTTGGCGCGCTTGACGGCCTCGGAGTCCGAGGCCGTGGCGGCGCGAGCTTCCAGGGCCGCGGCACCGCCGGCGCTGTCGAGCTTGTCGAGGGTGGCGGCGGCGTGTGCCTGCGCAGGGGTATTGCCTTTGGCGGCGATTTCGCCGTCATCTTCTTTATCGAATTCGTCCCAGCTCAGCATGGTGAGAGTCTCCTGCTCGAGGGCCATCTGTGGAGTATGGCCGGTAGATCTTGGTTGCGGTGCGGTGCACGCAAATCAGCGGTGCCCGTGGCGGGCTGGCCCCAGCGGCGCGGCTGCGGCTTTTGTATCGAGTAGCGGGGCGGCAGCGCCATACCCGCAGGCTTGCATACAGCTCTACAAAAAAGAGGCTTCCCGCAGGAAGCCTCGGCCTGGCCTTACTGGCAGGCTTCGCAGTCCGGCTCGTCGATCGCGCAGGCCTTGGGCACTGGCGCAGGGCCGGCTGCCTGGACCGGGGCGCTGTCGCCACCGCTGGACACGGCGTTAAGCTTGCCGGTGTTGATGGTCGACTTCTCGGTGCTGGTAGCGGCCAGGGCACGGAGGTAGTAGGTGGTTTTCAGACCACGGTACCAGGCCATGCGGTAGGTCACGTCCAGCTTCTTGCCCGAGGCGCCGGCGATGTACAGGTTCAGCGATTGAGCCTGGTCGATCCACTTCTGACGACGGGAAGCGGCGTCGACGATCCACTTGGTTTCCACTTCGAAGGCCGTGGCGTACAGGTCCTTGAGCTCTTGTGGAATACGCTCGATCTGCTGTACCGAACCGTCGTAGTACTTCAGGTCGTTGATCATGACCGAGTCCCACAGGCCACGGGCCTTGAGGTCGCGAACCAGGTACGGGTTGATCACGGTGAACTCGCCCGACAGGTTCGATTTCACGTACAGGTTCTGGTAGGTCGGCTCGATCGACTGCGACACGCCAGTGATGTTGGCGATGGTCGCGGTTGGCGCGATGGCCATGATGTTCGAGTTACGAATACCTTTCTGTACACGGGCACGGACCGGCGCCCAGTCCAGGGTTTCGTTCAGGTCGACGTCGATGTACTTCTGGCCACGGGCCTCGATCAGGATCTGTTGCGAGTCCAGCGGCAGGATGCCTTTGGACCACAGCGAGCCCTGGAACGTCTCGTAGGCACCGCGCTCATCGGCCAGGTCGCAGGAGGCCTGGATGGCGAAGTAGCTGACCGCTTCCATCGACTTGTCGGCGAATTCGACGGCAGCGTCGGAGCCGTAGGCGATGTGCTGCAGGTACAGCGCATCCTGGAAGCCCATGATGCCCAGGCCCACCGGACGGTGCTTGAGGTTCGAGTTACGCGCTTGCGGCACCGAGTAATAGTTGATGTCGATCACGTTGTCGAGCATGCGCACGGCCGTGTTGACGGTGCGTTGCAGTTTGGCGGTGTCCAGCTTGCCATCGACAATGTGGTTCGGCAGGTTGATCGAGCCCAGGTTGCAGACCGCGATCTCGTCCTTGTTGGTGTTCAAGGTGATCTCGGTGCACAGGTTCGAGCTGTGCACCACGCCCACGTGCTGCTGAGGCGAGCGCAGGTTGCACGGGTCCTTGAAGGTCAGCCACGGGTGGCCGGTCTCGAACAGCATCGAGAGCATCTTGCGCCACAGGTCCTTGGCCTGGATGGTCTTGAACACCTTGATCTTGTTGTACTCGGTCAGGGCTTCGTAGTACTCGTAACGCTCTTCGAAGGCCTTGCCGGTCAGGTCGTGCAGGTCTGGCACTTCCGAGGGCGAGAACAGGGTCCACTTGCCGTCGTCGAAGACACGCTTCATGAACAGGTCAGGGATCCAGTTGGCAGTGTTCATGTCGTGGGTACGACGGCGATCATCACCGGTGTTCTTGCGCAGCTCGATGAATTCTTCGATGTCCAGGTGCCAGGTTTCCAGGTAGGCACACACAGCGCCCTTGCGCTTGCCGCCCTGGTTGACCGCAACAGCGGTGTCGTTCACGACTTTGAGGAACGGCACGACGCCCTGGGACTTGCCATTGGTGCCCTTGATGTAGGAGCCCAGTGCACGCACCGGCGTCCAGTCGTTGCCCAGGCCACCTGCGAATTTGGACAGCATGGCGTTGTCATGGATCGCGTGGTAGATGCCCGACAGGTCGTCCGGGACGGTGGTCAGGTAGCAGCTCGACAGCTGCGGGCGCAGGGTGCCGGCGTTGAACAGGGTCGGGGTCGAGGCCATGTAGTCGAAGGACGACAACAGGTTGTAGAACTCGATCGCGCGCGCTTCCTTGTCCTTTTCTTCCAGTGCCAGGCCCATGGCCACACGCATGAAGAACACCTGTGGCAGCTCGAAGCGCACGCCATCCTTGTGGATGAAGTAGCGGTCGTACAGGGTTTGCAGGCCCAGGTAGGTGAACTGCTGGTCACGCTCGTGATCGATGGCCTTGCCCAGGCGCTCCAGGTCATAGGCTGCCAGTGCCGGGTTGAGCAGCTCGAACTCCACACCCTTGGCGACGTAGGCCGGCAGGGCCTTGGCATACAAGTCGGCCATTTCGTGGTGCGTGGCGCTGTCGGCAACGTTCAGGAAGGCCAGGCCTTCGGCGCGCAGGGTGTCCATCAGCAGGCGAGCGGTGACAAACGAGTAGTTCGGCTCACGCTCGACCAGGGTGCGCGCAGTCATCACCAGGGCGGTGTTGACGTCCTTGATGGCCACGCCGTCGTACAGGTTCTTCAGGGTTTCGCGCTGGATCAGGTCGCCATCGACTTCGGCCAGGCCTTCGCAGGCTTCGCTGATGATGGTGTTCAGGCGCGCCATGTCCAGCGGCGCCAGGCTGCCGTCGGCCAGGGTGATGCGAATGCTTGGGTGCGGCTCGACCACGGCGTCGGTGCTGACGCGGGTGGCGCGCTCCTTGGCGCGCTGCTCACGGTAGATGACGTAGTCACGGGCGACTTTCTGCTCGCCGGCGCGCATCAGGGCCAGTTCGACCTGGTCCTGGATTTCTTCGATGTGGATGGTGCCACCCGATGGCATGCGACGCTTGAACGTGGCCGAGACCTGCTCGGTCAGGCGCGCGACGGTGTCGTGAATGCGCGACGAAGCGGCGGCGGTACCGCCTTCAACTGCGAGAAACGCCTTGGTGATGGCCACGGTGATCTTGTCGTCGGTGTAAGGGACGACAGTACCGTTACGCTTGATCACGCGCAGTTGGCCAGGGGCAGTGGCGGCCAGATCCTGATTGGATTCGGCAACCTGCGGGGCCTTGGCCTGCGGGTTCTCGCGAGTCGTGTCGGTTTGCATGGGTGGGTGTCTCCACAGTTTCTATATTGATCAGGCGCCCAATTGGGCGCCCACCGTTCCGTCCACTTGCTCGATTGCCTGGCGGGGATGCGCAACGCAAGCGCATCCGTCCGCGCGGGCGTACCGACTTCGGGACAGACTCAGGAATAAGGGCAATGGCTTGCCGCTCCCTGGCCGAAGTCAAAAGTTCCGGGTTGCCGGAATCTGTTGCTGATGAGTGCCAGGCTCGCCTGGTGCACCCATGCCCGAACAAGGCCCTGGCAGGGCTTGCCTCGGTCGCCTCCGCAGGAGCGGTTTGGCTGCTGAAACCACCGTAAGTTCAGCCGAAAAATCCGATGATTTTGCGGGTTGACTTTTGTAAGTGATTTTGCACGAACCCCTATATCTAGTGGTTCGTCGCGATCGCGATACAAGATAATGCGGTATGGGGGTGTTTGCAAGGCGAGCGGCTGTGGATATCTTGTGGGTACTTTGTGAGTGAAACGTAAGTATTCGCTGTAGGCCTTGTGCCCACTGGTTTGAAGTATTTTTCTGCGTCTGCTTGCCGCTGGGCAGTTTTTTTCAGGGGCTGCCAACGCACTCGGATCTTTGTCCGCAGAACCATCCAGTGGGTTGGCTCGGCAGGGCGCTGGTCGTACTATCCAAGGAAAAACAGCACCAACAGGCCCTACGCCATGGATCCAACGCCACCGCGCATCCTCATTGTCGAAGACGATCAGCGTCTGGCCGAGCTGACCGCCGAATACCTGAGCGCCCAAGGGTACGCGGTCAGTGTCGAGGGCGATGGTGCGCGTGCAGCGCGACGCATCATCGATACCCAGCCGGACCTGGTCATGCTGGATGTGATGTTGCCGGGGGAAGATGGCATGAGCATCTGTCGCCGCGTGCGCAGCCGATACCCTGGGCCCATCCTGATGCTCACGGCACGCACCGACGAGCTGGATCAGGTGCAAGGGCTGGACATCGGCGCAGACGACTACGTGTGCAAGCCCGTACGCCCCCGGCTGTTGCTGGCGCGCATCCAGGCCCTGCTGCGTCGCAGCGAGGCGCCTGCGGGCAAGCGCCAGGACCTGACCTTCGGCGCGCTGCGCATCGACAGCCGGGTGCGTGAGGCGTGGCTCGGCGAGCGGCAGATCGAGCTTACGGGCGCCGAATTCGACCTGCTGTGGCTGCTGGCCAGCAACGCTGGCAAGGTACTGACCCGCGAACAGATATCCACGGCGCTGCGCGGTGTCGGCTATGACGGCCAGGACCGCTCCATCGACATACGCATTTCCCGCATCCGCCCTCGCATCGGCGACGACCCCATCCAACCCCGGTTGATCAAGACCCTGCGCAGCAAAGGCTATCTGTTTGTGGGCCAATGCCCGTGAACTCCATTTTCCTGCGCATTTACGGCGGCATGCTGGCGGTGCTGGTGCTGGTGGCGCTGCTGGGGGTGCTCAGCCTGCACCTGGTCAACGAAGTACGTGCCGCCCAGCATCGCGAGGGCCTGGCCCAAGGCACGTTCAGCCTCATGGCAGACAACCTGGCCTTGCAGAGCGACACCGAGCGCAAGCGTTCCCTGCTGCTGTGGGGGCGGCTGCTGGGGGTGCCGCTGCAATTGCAGCCCATGTCGGCCTTCGCCCTCGATGGCACACAACGCGCGCGCCTGTACCGCAGCCTCGTGGTGGTCGAGAAGACCGGCCCGCATGCGGCTCGGGTGTTGCGCAGGGTAGGGCAGCAGGACCTGCTGCTGGTCGCCCAGGTCAGGCAGATCAGCGAGCAACTGGCCCGCGCGACCCTCTACTTGCTGGCCGACGAGTTGGTGCGTTACCCGGTGACCGAACAGCAGCAGCGCCTGGAGCAGATCAAGCGCGACAAGGGCTTCGGGTTCGGGGTTGCCCTGCAGCGCATCGAGCGGGCCAGCCTGGATGACGATCAGCGGCGCCGGGTGGAGGAGGGTGACACGGTGATGGCGCTGGGCATGGATGGCGATTCCATACGCGTGTTCGCCGGGCTCTCCGGCTCGCCGTGGGTACTGGAGATCGGGCCCTTGCACCAGCTCAACCCTTACCCACCCCAGTTGCTGGTATTGATCACCCTGGTTGGGCTGAGCCTGATTGGCCTGGTGGTCTACCTGCTGGTGCGCCAACTGGAGCGGCGCGTGTCCGGCCTGGCGCTGGCCGCGGCGGGCATCGCCCAGGGCAGCCTGGACACACGCGTCCCCGCAGGCGATGCCGACTCGGTCGGGCGCCTGGCCGCTGCATTCAATGGCATGGCCGAGCACTTGCAGCGCTCGCTGTCCATGCAGCGCGAGCTGGTGCGTGCCGTGTCGCACGAGCTGCGCACCCCCGTGGCCCGCTTGCGCTTCGGTCTGGAAATGGTCGAAAGCGCCGCCACCGAGCAGGCCCGCGCCAAGCACCTTGCCGGCATGGACGGCGACATCCAGGACCTGGACAAGCTGGTCGACGAAATGCTCACCTACGCGCGCCTCGAGCAGGGCGCTCCGGCGCTGACATTCCAGCGTATCGACCTGGATGCCTTACTCGATCAGGTCATTGCCGAATTGGCTCCACTGCGCCGTGAGATACGCCTGCTGCGAGGCGATTGCCAGGGCGTCGAAGGCGAGACCTCCTGGGTCGAGGCAGAACCCCGCTACCTGCACCGCGCCGTGCAGAACCTGGTGAGCAATGCCCTGCGCCATGCCGAGCATGAGGTGCGCGTGCGCTACCAGCTAGGCCCGCAGGTCTGCCGTATCGATGTGGAAGATGACGGCCCAGGCATCCCGGAAGGGGTGTGGGACCGCATCTTCACGCCGTTCATGCGCCTGGACGACAGCCGGACCCGGGCCTCCGGTGGCCATGGCCTGGGTTTGTCGATCGTGCGCCGTATCATCTATTGGCACGCAGGCCGTGCCACGGTAGGCCATGGCAAGGCCCTGGGAGGCGCCTGTTTCAGCCTCGCCTGGCCGCGGCAACAGGCGCCGTTGTAGGCCTCAGGCGCTGACCAGGCTCAGCAAATGGCCGTCCTGCAGGCAGAATTGCCCCTGCAATTGATCGCCCTTGCGCCATTGGGCGGACAGGTCGGTGAGCAGGCGCAGCGTGGCCAGCCCTTCAGCGGACCATTCGAGCAGCTCGGCATGTTCGAAGTAAAAGCGCTGGCCAGTGAGGGGGTAGAGCGTCTTGAACAGGCTTTCCTTCAGCGAGAAGGTCAGGGTCACGGCCAGGCCCAACTGCCGGTGGTCCAGGCGCTCCAGCTCCATCGGCGTGAGGATCTCGCCCATCAGGCGCTCGGCGCGCTCGTCATCGAGCAGCGCTTCCTGATCCAGCCCCAGCCCGCGACAGCTGCTTTGGGCGGCAACCACCGCCGCCGCCCAGCCTTTACCGTGGGTAATCGAGCCCCGGATACCGGCAGGCCAGATGGGGGAGCGGTCTTCGTGGGTGGTGGGCACGTAGTCCCGGCCATCCAACTGCTGCAATGCAGCACGCGCGCATACCCGTCCGGCGACATATTCAGCCTGGCGCTTGGCGACTGAACGTAGCAGGCCCGCACTGGGCACGATGCCAGCACGCGCGAAATCGTCCGGGGTCATGCGTGTGGGGTCGAAGGCGCAACTGACCAGCACCGCGCCAGGCAGGGGGCGGGGCAAGGGCCAGTGGTGCCGAAGCGAGGTACAGCAGGCAGGAAGGGTAGTCATGCGCGGTATTGTGCCAGCTGAGCACAGGTTGCGGGAGGTGCAGGGCGACGCTGCCCGGCACATGGGCGCAGTTTTCAACGCAAGCATGAAAACGCGCCCAGTGTTGCCTACCTGTCACGGTGAGCGCTGGCATCCCATCATGGCTGCCCCGTGTGATCACTCATCGAACACTTGCTTGAAGAACGCCTGCATGTCTGCCCAGGAGCGGTCGTCGGCTGCCTTGTCATAACCGATGTCCGGGCCGCCGTGATTCCCATGGCTCAGTCGGTCGGCATCAGGGTTGGTGAACCCGTGCTTGGCCCCGTCGAGGCTGACGAAGCGGTAATTCACCTTCGCCGCGTCCATCTCTGCCTTGAAGGCCTGCACTTGTTCGGCCGTCACCATGCTATCTGCCGCGCCGTGCTCCACCAGAATCGCCGCCCTCACCACCCCAGGCTTTGCTGGAGTAGCGGTAGCCAGGGCGCCATGGAAACTCACCACCCCGTCAAGCTTCTCGCCGCGCCTGGCGGCATCGAGTACCACCTTGCCGCCAAAGCAGTACCCCACAGCGCCCAGGTCATGCTTGTTGGTGTTGGGCTGCAGCTTGAGCAACGCCAGCCCGGCGTCGAAACGCCTGGCAGCAGCCTTGGGGTCCTTGAGTGCTGCCGCCATGAACGCCTGGGCGTCTTGAGGGTGCTCGGTGTGCTTGCCGTCACCGTACATATCGATAGCCAGGGCGTTGTAACCCAGCGCTGCCAAGTCCCGGGCGCGCCGTTTGGCATAGTCATTGAGCCCCCACCACTCATGCACCACCACGATGCCAGGCCGCTTGCCGGTGACGGCGTCGTCATAGGCGTAATAGCCCACCAGCCGGTTGCCGTCGGCATCCTGATAGGGAATCTCGCGGGTCTGTACCGCCGCCTGGGCGAAGGCGGCGGTACACATCAAGGTCAAGGCCAGCAAGGCGCGCATGGTGACTACTCCTGGATTGCGATCGGTTCGTTCAGTCAATGTTCAGCAGGGGTTCAGTCGAGGTTCAGTGTGCCCTGCTTACTCTAGCTTCCAGACCTCAACAGCGCACTCGACTGGAGTAACCTCACCATGAAAACATTCAACACCCTGCTTGCCGCCGTAGCCGTCTGCGCCGCTGGCATGACCAGCGCCCAGGCGGCCGACGAAAACTTCGCCAGCCTGACCTACGGCCAGACCAGCGACAAGGTTCGCAAGTCAGGCCTGCTGCAGCGCAACACCGACCACCTCAACACCGACGGCGTGATCGCCAAGGACGGTACCTGGGGCGTGCGCCTGGGACGTATCAATGACCAAGGTCGCTACTACATGACCTACGACAACGTCTCCGGTGACCACAGCGGCTTGAAACTTCGCCAGGAAAACCTGCTGGGCAGCTATGACCTGTTCCTGCCCGTAGGCGATACCACCAAGCTGTTCGGCGGCGGTACCCTGGGCATGACCAAGCTGTCCCAGGAATCGCCAGGCCTGAGCCGCGACACCGACTACGGTTACGCCTACGGCCTGCAGGCAGGCGTCATCCAGGACATTACCGACAAGGCCTCGGTCGAACTGGGCTACCGTTACCTGCGCACCAATGCCGCCACCGAAGTCAGCCCCCACGGCGCGCCGAAGGCCGGTACATTGCGGCTGAGCAGCAGCGCGCAGACCTATTTGGCGGCTTCCTACAAGTTCTGACCTGCCCGTCGCGTTATCCTGTAGCGACCCAGGTCTGGCAAGCCAGCTCCAACCAGTGCCATGCTGGGCCATCGGGCCGGTAGGCGCACGCGGTGGGGCTGGCTTGTCAGCATTGGGCACCGTACAGGCACATCCATCAAGGAGCTGCACATGAAACTGCTAGTGGTCGAGGACGAAGCCTTGCTTCGCCATCACCTCTATACCCGCCTGGGGGAAAGTGGCCACGTGGTCGAGGCGGTCGCCAATGCCGAGGAGGCGTTGTACCAGGCCGAGCAGTACCACTTCGACCTGGCAGTGGTCGACCTGGGGCTGCCGGGCATCAGTGGTCTGGAGCTGATCACGCGCCTGCGCAACCAGGCCAAGACCTTCCCCATCCTCATCCTCACTGCCCGCGGCAACTGGCAGGACAAGGTCGAAGGGCTGGCCGCTGGCGCCGACGACTACCTGGTCAAGCCGTTCCAGTTCGAAGAACTGGAGGCGCGCCTCAATGCGCTGCTGCGCCGCTCCAGCGGCTTTACCCAGTCAACCATCGCCGCCGGCCCGTTGGTCCTGGACCTCAATCGCAAGCAGGCCACGCTCGACGAGCAGCCACTGGGCCTGACCGCCTATGAATACCGCATCCTTGAGTACCTGATGCGTCATCACCAGCAGGTGGTGGCCAAGGATCGCCTGATGGAGCAGCTCTACCCTGGCGATGAAGAGCGTGATCCGAACGTCATCGAAGTGCTCATCGGGCGCTTGCGGCGCAAGCTCGAAGGCGAATGCGGCTTCAAGCCCATCGATACCGTGCGCGGGCTTGGCTACCTGTTCACCGAGCGCTGCCGATGATTCGATCCCTGCGCGTGCGCCTGATGCTGGCCGCTGCCGTGTTGGCGGTGCTGTTCATGCTGGCGCTGCTGCCAGCCTTGCAGAAAGCCTTCAGCCTTGCCTTGCAGGAATCGATCGAGCAACGCCTAGCCTCGGACGTGACTACACTGATCTCGGCGGCGCGTATCGAAAACGGGCAGCTGCAGATGCCGGCGCTGTTGCCTGACGAGCGCTTCAACCTGCCCTATACCGGCCTGCTGGGGTACATCTTCGACCGCAGTGGCCACCTGGTCTGGCAGTCCCGGGCCACGGCAGCGCAGAACATCAACTACCAGCCTCGCTACGATGGCCGCGGAAACGAGTTCGCCCGCATCCACCAGGCCAACGGTGA
This sequence comes from Pseudomonas sp. WSY_20, assembly GCF_043104335.1. Taxonomy (NCBI): domain Bacteria; kingdom Pseudomonadati; phylum Pseudomonadota; class Gammaproteobacteria; order Pseudomonadales; family Pseudomonadaceae; genus Pseudomonas; species Pseudomonas sp. WSY_20. Next base: position 8,898 of record NZ_JBICKP010000010.1, on the reverse strand, counting down.
GGAATTCTTCGTCTATGACGTCGAGATAAAGCTGCTGGGCGGCAAGAGTGCTGCCTTCAGCATCGTGGCCCTGCAGCCAGTACGCGACTACCAGCGCACCCTCGACGGCCTGCGTGAAAAACTCTACCTGGGCTTCGGCGCTGCCTTGCTGGCACTGCTGGCGCTGCTCTGGGCAGGGTTGACCTGGGGGTTGCGCTCGCTGCGCCGGCTCAGCCGCGAGCTCGACGATCTGGAATCCGGCGCGCGGGACGGCCTGAGTACCCAGCACCCCCGCGAACTGCTGCGCCTGACCGGTTCGCTGAACCGCCTGCTGCAAAGCGAGCGCGAGCAACGCCAGCGTTACCGGGACTCGCTGGACGACCTGGCGCACAGCCTGAAGACGCCCTTGGCCGTGTTGCAGGGGGTGGGCGAAAGCCTGCAGCAGCACAACGGCGAGCGCGAGCAGGCCAGGGTCCTGCAGAGCCAGATCGAACGCATGAGCCAGCAGATCGACTATCAACTGCAACGCGCCAGCCTGCGCAAGAGCGGCCTGGTGCGCCATAGCGTGGTGCTACGCCCCTTGCTCGACAGCCTGTGCAGCACGCTTGCCAAGGTCTATCGCGACAAGCACGTGGAGGTGACCTTGCAGGTGCCAGACCAGGCACGGGTGCCCGTGGAGCAGGGCGCATTGCTCGAACTGCTGGGTAACCTTCTGGAAAACGCCTACCGCCTGAGCCTGGGCCAGATAAGGGTAAGCCTGTTCAGAGAAGCCGGACGGCTGACCCTGTGTATCGAAGATGACGGCCCAGGCGTGCCCGCCGATCAGCGCCAGCGCATTCTGGAGCGCGGCGAGCGGCTGGACAGCCAGCACCCGGGGCAAGGCATTGGCCTGGCTGTGGTGAAGGACATCATCGACAGCTACGATGCCGAACTGAGCCTCGATGACTCGACGCTTGGTGGCGCCGCCTTCCGTATCACCTTCAATCTGGAATGAGCCCAGGCGGTTTTCCGCCATCTGGGCCGCTCCAGTTCCGCCAGCGGGCGGAAACCCGCCACCCTTGCTCAGGTTTCGCCCCGCCGTTGGGCATGGAAAGCCAGCAATAGCCCAGCCTGCACCCGGTTTGGGCATTTTGGCATCACCCTTGCTATCGCTATTGGCAGAGGCCTCAACAGGCAGCTCTACCACAACGACAAATCCCTCCAATTGCAGGAGGGTTAGCGATTCAGGTGCTGCACCCCTGGAACAGGGTGGCGCGGCACACTTGAGGAAAAACAGCCATGACGACACGTCAGCCGCTTTACAAATCCCTGTATGTCCAGGTGTTGGTTGCCATCACCATCGGTATTCTGCTCGGCCATTACTACCCGGAAACGGGTGTTGCCCTCAAACCCTTGGGTGATGGCTTCGTCAAACTGATCAAGATGGTCATCGCCCCGATCATCTTCTGCACCGTGGTCAGCGGTATCGCCGGCATGCAGAGCATGAAATCCGTCGGCAAGACGGGCGGCTATGCGTTGCTGTATTTCGAAATCGTCTCCACCATCGCGCTGATCATCGGCCTGGTGGTGGTCAACGTGGTCAAGCCCGGCGCGGGCATGCACATCGACGTCAGCACCCTCAATGCCAGCAGCGTGGCCGCCTATGCTGCCGCCGGCGCGCAGCAGACCACCGTAGGCTTCCTGCTCAACGTCATCCCCAATACCGTGGTCGGTGCCTTCGCCAACGGCGACATCCTGCAAGTACTGATGTTCTCGGTGCTGTTCGGCTTCGCCCTGCATCGCCTGGGCAGCTACGGCAAGCCGTTCCTGGACATGATCGATCGCTTCGCCCATGTCATGTTCAACATCATCAACATGATCATGAAGCTGGCCCCGATCGGTGCCTTCGGCGCCATGGCCTTCACCATCGGCCAGTACGGCGTGGGCTCGCTGGTGCAGCTCGGCTACCTGATGGCGTGCTTCTACATCACCTGCCTGCTGTTCGTGCTGGTGGTGCTCGGTGGCATCTGCCGTGCCCACGGTTTCAGCGTACTCAAGCTGATCCGCTACATCCGTGAAGAACTGCTGATCGTGCTGGGCACGTCCTCGTCCGAGTCCGCACTGCCGCGCATGCTGGCCAAGATGGAGCGCCTGGGTGCCAAGAAGTCCGTGGTAGGCCTGGTCATCCCGACCGGTTATTCGTTCAACCTGGACGGCACCTCGATTTACCTGACCATGGCTGCGGTGTTCATTGCCCAGGCCACCGACACCCCGATGGACATCACCCACCAGATCACCCTGCTGCTGGTGCTGCTGGTCGCTTCCAAAGGCGCCGCCGGTGTTACCGGTTCGGGCTTCATCGTACTGGCGGCCACGCTGTCGGCTGTTGGCCACTTGCCGGTTGCCGGCCTGGCCCTGATCCTGGGTATCGACCGCTTCATGTCCGAAGCACGTGCCTTGACCAACCTGGTGGGCAACGCCGTTGCCACCGTGGTCGTGGCCAAGTGGGTCAAGGAGATGGACAACGACACGCTGGCGTCGGAGTTGGCTTCCGGTGGCGGTCCGCTGATCGACACCCGTCCAACCGATGACCTGGGCGTTGCCGAAGGTCCTGCGCGTTGATCGCAACGTAACGGCACAAAAAAAGGCGACCCGACGGGTCGCCTTTTTCATGGGCGGCAGTTCGTGCCTGCGGCCGATGGCGGCAGCACAACCTCCAGGTGCGGCCCTATTGCACCTTCAAGCCAGCACCACCTCAAGCACGCAGATCACATCCGTCTGCGGGTAGTGCCACCTGACCTGCACATCCCAGAACTTCACCCCATATACCCGCTCGGCCACAGGCACCTGATAGGCCGGCCGTGGGTCTTGCGCCAGGCATTGCTCGATCAGGGCCACCAGGGGCTCGCCCAGCCGCAACGCATGCTCGCGGGCCTGGGGCAGGGCGCTGTTGGCCCACTGCACGGGAATGGCGACTGGCGCAGCGCTGGCCATGTGGTTATGGGCACCCTCGACACTGTCGGCATAGGGTACGTAAGGCTTGATGTCCAGCACCGGCGTGCCGTCAAGCAGGTCGATGCCTGACAGCAGCAAGCGGCCAGGTTCAACACCCTCTAGCCGCACCACCGACTGGCCGATGCCGTTGGGCCGGTGGGTGGCGCGGGTGGCGAACACGCCCATGCTCTTGTTGCCCCCCAGGCGCGGTGGGCGCACCTTGAGCCTGGGTTTTTCTTCCAGGGCCTGGTGGAACAGAAACAGCAGCCAGACGTGGCTGACCTGTTCCAGCCCCTCGACCGCCTCGGGTTGGTCGAAGGGGGGCAGCAGTTCCAGCACACCGCGTGCGGCCGGTGCCAGCTGCGGCTGGCGTGGAATGGCGAACTTCTCCATGAAGCAGGAGCGCACGATCCCCACCGGCGCCACCGTATGCTGCATGACCATTCAGGCGTGCACGCGCTGGGTCAGGCCCTTGAGGAAATTGCGCAGCAACTGGTCGCCGCACGGGCGGTAGTTGTCATGGCCGGCCTTGCGAAACAGTGCGCTGAGCTCAGGTTTGCTGACGGGGAAATCGACCGATTTCAAGATCGCGTGCAGGTCGTCTTCCTTCAGTTCGAAGGCCACGCGCAGCTTCTTCAGGATCTGGTTGTTGGTAACCGGCAGCTCGACAGGTTGTGCCGGACGGCTTTCGTCCTTGCCGCGACGGTAGATGACCAGGCCGTCGAGAAAGTGCGCCATGACCCGGTCCGGGCAGCGCACAAAGCCTGGCTCTTCTTCTTTCTTCACATAGGTCGCCAGGACGACAGGGTTCACGTCCAGGCCGGTCAAACCGATGATCTCGGCCATCTTGGCGTCATTGACTTTCAACATGTAGCGCAGGCTGCGCAGGACGTCATTGTGGTTCATTGCTGCAAAATCCTGTTCTTGTGCCGCACGTCATCGCGCGGCATCTCACTTAGAAACGTTCGGTGCCCGTCAGGTAGCGCCATTGGCCCAGCGCCAGCTTGCCCATCGAAACTCCACCCAGGCGTATGCGGCGCATGCCCAGCAACTCCAGGCGCAGATAGGCGCACAGTTCGGAAATCTGGCCGGGTTGCGGGTTCTTCAGCACCAGGCGCAAATGGGTTTCGTTCTGCCAGCTGGCCTTGGCCTTGGGCAACTCGCGGTCATTGCGGGTCACACCGCGGGCCAGACGCTCGAGCATCTGCGCACTGGCCTCACCGCGCACCTGGACGACGAATTCCTGTTCGAGCTTGCGCAGGTCGGCGTTGATCTTGCGGGTAACCCGCCAGTCCTGGGTAAACACCTGCAAGCCGCTGGCACCCGGTTCCAGCGGTGCTATACAAGCCTGGCGGGTGAAATGCCCGTGCAAGGGGCGCACGCCTTCGCGATGGGCCTCGCTGAGGCTGGTCATGTTCATGCCAAGCCGGGCGGTTTCATTGTCCATGCCCGCGGCTTGGTGCAGCAGCAGCGTAACCGGCTCCAGGCTCTCGGCGCGCGCGCCGGGCAGCAGCTCCACATGCTGCTGCTCGACCTTGAACTGCGGCTGCTCGACCACCACGCCATCGACCGTCACCCAGCCTCCTTCGATATACAACTCAGCCTCGCGGCGGGAACAGCCAAGCTGCTCGACAAGGCGTTTGGACAGACGGACGGGTTCGGACATGACGACGATTCGCAAAGGCAATGAAAGGCTGCATTGTACCCTTCCCGCCGGGCGAGGGGCGGGAATCTGTGTCAATCAGGCCGTGCCGCGTCGGCGCATGTGCAGCAATGGATACGGCTGGCCCAGGCCGTCCTTGGGCGAACGGCCCACGATTTCGAAGCCCTGGTGCAGATAAAAGCCCAGCGCCTGGGTGTTCTGCTCGTTGACGTCGAGGGTCAGGGCGTCCAACGCCTGCACAGCATGCTGCAGCAGCTGTTTGCCGATACCCCGGCCATGCCATTGCGGGTCCACGAACAACATGTCGATGCGCCCGCCCGCCACGCCGACAAAACCCTGGATGCTGCGATCAGGCCCACGGGCACAGACCAGCATCACCGCGTCCAGGTAGCGCCGCAGTACCTTGTCGCGCAGCAGCACGATGTAGTATTCGGGCAGGAAAGCGTGCGTTGCACGTACCGCGTTTTCCCACACGCTGACCAGCTTGGGGTAGTCGCTGAGATGGGGCGTTTCCAGGGTCGAGAAGGTGCGCATCGGGTCCCTGCTCCAGTGGCCGTCAAACCAAGGATAGATGCTGGGGGAGGGCGCGACCCGGGGCGGGCCGCGCCACTGCGACAGGAGGCCGGCGTGGCGCCCTGTCAGATGGGCTCTGCCCACATGTCGTATTCGTCGGCGTCTACCACGCGGCAACGCACCTTGTCGCCAGGCTTGAAGCCATGGTTGCCATCGATGAAGACACTGCCGTCGATTTCTGGCGCGTCGAAGAAGCTGCGGCCCACCGAGCCTTGCTCTTCGACCTCATCGATGAGCACGTCGATTTCCTTGCCGATGCGCATCTGCAGGCGGGCGGCGCTGATGGCCTGCTGGTGGGCCATGAAGCGGTCCCAGCGATCCTGTTTGATGTCGTCCGGGACGTCGGCCAGGCCCAGGTCATTGGCCGGTGCACCTTCGACGGGCGAATACTGGAAGCAGCCCACGCGGTCGAGCTGGGCTTCGCTCAGCCAGTCCAGCAGGTACTGGAAGTCTTCCTCGGTTTCCCCTGGGAAGCCAACGATGAAGGTCGAACGAATGACCAGCTCTGGGCACTGCTCACGCCACTGCTTGATGCGGGCCAGGGTCCGGTCTTCGAAGGCCGGGCGCTTCATCGACTTGAGCACCTTGGGGCTGGCGTGCTGGAACGGAATGTCCAGGTACGGCAGGATCTTGCCGGCAGCCATCAACGGGATCACGTCGTCGACATTGGGGTACGGATACACATAGTGCAGGCGCACCCACGCACCCAGGCTGCTCAGGGCCTCGCACAACTCGAGCATGCGGGTCTTGACCGGGCGGCCGTTCCAGAAGTCGGTCTTGTACTTGACGTCTACGCCGTAGGCGCTGGTGTCCTGGGAAATCACCAGAATTTCCTTGACCCCGGCCTTGACCAAGCGCTCGGCCTCGCTCAGCACCTCGCCCACCGGGCGGCTGACCAGTTTGCCACGCATCGACGGGATGATGCAGAAGCTGCAGCTGTGGTTGCAGCCTTCGGAAATCTTCAGGTAGGCATAGTGGCGCGGCGTGAGCTTGACCCCTTGCGGCGGCACCAGGTCGATCAGCGGGTTGTGGTCCTGACGCGGCGGCACCACTTCGTGCACGGCGTTGACCACCTGCTCGTACTGCTGCGGACCGGTCACCGAAAGCACGCTTGGGTGCACATCGCGAATGCTGCCTTCCTCGACACCCATGCAGCCGGTGACGATCACCTTGCCGTTTTCCTTGATGGCTTCACCGATCACTTCGAGCGATTCGGCCTTGGCGCTGTCGATGAAACCGCAGGTGTTGACCACCACCACGTCGGCATCCTCGTACGTTGGCACGACTTCATAGCCTTCCATGCGCAACTGGGTCAGGATGCGCTCGGAATCGACCAGGGCTTTGGGGCAACCCAGGCTGACGAAACCGACCTTGGGGGTGGCGGGCGTGGTGGACATGACTAACCTCGGCATTGAATACAGGTCGCCCAGCGGTGATCGGGGGCGATCTTGACGGGCGCTTTTGGCGCCTCTGATCAAAAAGTGCGCAATTCTAGCGAGCGATGGGTCGATTGACCAGCACAAATACGACGAACGCTGCGCTATGCTTCGCGCCGTTACGCCAGGCCCGGATGGGCGACCTGGCATGCACGCTGACAACAGTGGCCGTGAGGGCCTTTTGCGGGAGTGGTCGATGGTTCAGGCAAGCAGTCACGCCGAGGGCGGGCACGCAGCGAAGCAGGGGGCGACCCGGTCGCTGGGCCTGCTGGTGGCGGCGGTCGGGGTGGTTTATGGCGATATCGGCACCAGCCCGCTGTATACCTTGAAGGAAGTGTTCACGGGCGGTTACGGGGTGCAGGTCAATCACGACGGTGTGCTGGGGATCCTGTCGTTGATCCTCTGGTCGCTGCTGTGGGTGGTGTCGTTCAAGTACGTAGTGTTCATCCTGCGTGCCGACAACCAGGGGGAGGGCGGCACCATGGCCCTGACCGCGCTGGCGCGGCGCGCCACGGCGGCGCATCCGCGCCTGCGGACCCTCATGGTGATCTGCGGCTTGATCGGTGCCTCGCTGTTCTATGGCGACAGCATGATCACCCCGGCCGTTTCGGTGCTCTCGGCCGTCGAGGGCCTGGGCCTGGCCTTCGATGGCATCGATCATTGGGTGGTGCCGGTGTCGCTGGTGGTGCTGGTGGCGCTGTTTCTGGTGCAGCGCCATGGCACCGAGAAAATCGGCAAGCTGTTCGGCCCGGTCATGGTCATCTGGTTCATGGTGCTGGCCGCGCTGGGGGTTCATGGCATCGCACAGACGCCTGAAGTGCTGCGCGCCTTCAACCCCGGTTGGGCAGTCAATTTCTTCATCGTCCACCCCGGCATGGGGGTGGCCATCCTCGGCGCGGTGGTGCTGGCGCTGACCGGTGCCGAAGCCCTATACGCCGACATGGGGCATTTTGGCCGCAAGCCGATCGCACGGGCCTGGTTCGCCCTGGTGCTGCCGGCACTGGTGCTCAACTACTTCGGCCAGGGCGCCATGCTGCTGCAAAACCCCGAGGCCGCGCGCAACCCGTTCTACCTGTTGGCCCCTAGCTGGGCCTTGCTGCCGCTGGTCGGCCTTGCCACGCTGGCCACCGTCATTGCGTCGCAGGCGGTGATCTCCGGCGCCTTCTCGCTCACCCGACAGGCCATCCAGCTGGGCTACATCCCGCGTATGCACATCCAGCACACCTCCAGTGACGAGCAAGGGCAAATCTACGTGGCGGCGGTCAACTGGACGTTGATGGTGGGCGTGGTGCTGCTGGTGATCGGCTTCGAGTCCTCGGGCGCCCTGGCGGCAGCCTATGGCGTGGCTGTCACCGGGACCATGTTGATGACGACCATTCTGGTGGCGGCGGTGATGTTGTTGCTGTGGAAGTGGCCACCGGTCCTGGCCGTGCCGCTCCTGCTCGGCTTCTTGTTCGTCGATGGGCTGTTCTTTGCCGCCAACGTTCCGAAGATCGTCCAGGGTGGGGCCTTCCCTGTGCTGGCGGGCGGTGTGCTGTTCCTGCTGATGAGCACCTGGAAACGTGGCAAGCAAATTCTCGTCGAACGTATAGACGAAGGGGCGCTGCCACTGCCGCTGTTCATCAGCAGTATCCGCATCCAGCCGCCGCATCGGGTGGAGGGCACGGCAGTGTTTCTCACCGCGCGCTCGGATGCCGTGCCCCATGCATTGCTGCACAACATGCTGCACAACCAGGTGCTGCATAGCCAGGTCGTGTTGCTGACGGTGCTCAGCGAAGATCGACCCCGCGTGCCTGAGCAGGAGCGATTCGAGGTCGAGGCCTATGGCGATGGCTTCTTCAGGGTGGTGCTGCATTTCGGCTTCATGGATGAGCCGGACGTGCCGGCGGCGCTGAAACTCTGCCACTTGGACGAGCTGGACTTCACGCCCATGCGCACCACCTACTTCCTGAGCCGCGAAACCGTGATCGCGTCCAGGCTTGAAGGCATGTCGCGCTGGCGAGGCAACCTGTTCGCGTTTTTGCTGAAGAATGCCAACGGCAATTTGAGGTTCTTCAACCTGCCACTCAACCGGGTGATCGAGTTGGGGACTCAGGTTGAGATCTGAAACAGGGTGGGGGAGCGGCTGAGGGGATTCCCCTAGGGCCTGGTGATGTTTGCGGCGACGCGAGGGTACTGGGGCTGCTGCGCAGCTCATCGCGGCCGGTCTGGCGCCCCGGCGAGGCCGCCCCTACACTGACCGCATAACGCCTGAGTCAGGAGCTTCACAGGGCT